>CAXUNW010000063.1:0-12992 GCA_964252505.1 uncultured Acidobacteriaceae bacterium | reverse complement strand
GAAGGACCTGTTCTACAACACGCCGGCGCGGCGCAAGTTCCTGAAGGCGGAGCAGACGGAGCTGGCGCAGATCGCGGCTTTAGTGACGCACTACGCGCTGGCGCATCCGGAGAGGCACTTTGAGCTGCATACGGCGACGCAGGCATTGCTGGTGGCGCCCGGGGTGACGCGTGCGGGAGATCGGCTGTATCAGATTTTTGGGAGGGAGACGACCGCGCTGATGCTGCCGACGGCGGCCGAGCTGGATTTTGCGCGGGCGGGTCTTCCAGAGCCTCCGCCTTGGAAGCGGGAGGCGGACTACGCCCCACCGGAGCCAGGCTTTATTCGTGTCTCGGGGTTTGTGGCGAAGCCTGAGCTGCAGAAGCTGAACCGCAATTCGATCTACATCTTTGTCAATCAGCGGCTCATTCGAGACCGGCTGGTGCTGCATGCGCTGGCGGAGGCATACCGAAACATCATTCCGCCGACGTCGTTCCCGGTGGTGCTGCTGTTTTTGGAGATGCCACCGCAAGAGGTGGATGTGAACGTGCATCCGGCGAAGACGGAGGTCCGGTTTCGGCAGCCGGGGTTTGTGCACAACTTCATTCGGGATACGGTGCGGGCAACGCTGATGGAGGCACGTCCAGCGGCGAGCTTTGCGTGGGCGGTGGGGGCGGGGTCGCAAGCGGGCCATTCGCTGCTGATTGATGTGAGTCCGCTGCCGGGTGGCCCGGAGGAACCGGTGTTTGCGCCGCGGGCGGAGTCTGAGGGTGATCCGGCGAGCGGTGATGTGGATGCGTTCATGCTGCGACCGGTTGAGGTTCCGCCGTCGCCGGGCCGGCTGAGCTTCGCGGGGGCTCCGCTGATTGTAGGGCTGGATGGGCCTGGGGAGGAGATGGGTGATCCACTGCTTGGACTTTCGGCGGGCGCGGCAAGGTTGGCCGCCGCTTTGCCGGACAGCCTGGAGCAACGAAACGAGCTATGGCATGAGGGGGCACGGGAGATGGTGGCGCCGGAGCCTACGCTGCGGGAGTTGGGGGCGCTGCGGAGCCTGGGGCAGATTCGGGACTCCTTTATTCTGGCGGTGAACGAAGACGGTCTGTGGATTGTGGACCAGCATGTGGCGCATGAGCGGATTCTGTTTGAGCGGATTCTTCGGGAGCGCGAGGTAGAGCAGGTGCAGCGACAGCGACTGCTGATGCCGATGCTCGTGGATTTGCTGCCGGCGCAGATGGTTGTGTTCGCGGAGATTGCGGCGGAGCTTGAGCGAAACGGATTTGAGGTGGAGCCGTTCGGCCCGAGAACGCTGGCTGTGAAGGCGGCACCGGTGGGGTTGGACGGCAAGGAGCTGGAGCAGATGCTGGAGGAGGTTCTGGCTGTGCCGGAGCGGGAGCAGCAGACGGAGAATGCGGAGACGCGGCGGCGTCGGATTGCGGCGAGCATTGCCTGCCATGCCGCGGTGAAGGTGAACATGGCGCTGGACGCGGCGAAGATCGATTGGTTGCTGGCGGAGCTGGCGAAGACGGAGCATCCAACGAGCTGTCCGCACGGCAGACCGATCGCACTGCGGTATTCTTATAAGGACATCAACCGGGCGTTTCAGCGGACATGAAGTTTGGTGGTCCGGTCTGCGTCGCGGGGTTCCGGCCTTCCTTCTCCTGCATGGCAGTGTAAGCGGGTATTTGCCGCGTTCTGACTTTAACTTATGACCACACACTCCCAAGCTCCATGCGATGGGATGCCGGGCGTAGGATCGCTTGCGACGGCAGGAAGGCACTAACTTTGAGCACACTAACGATTCCCACTGCAGAGCAACTGGCGGCGACGCGCGCCAGCCTGTGGCACCAGAATGGCCAGCCGCTGCTGACGCTTGAGTCATTGCGCGCATGGGTGAATGATGCGGGGCTGGTGTTGTATGCGCGGCGGCCGCAGCAGCTTCCGGCGCCCATGCCGACGCTGGTGGAGGCGGTGCTGGGCACCCCCAACGCGGAGCCAGGCCTGGCCGAGGTGGAGCAGGCCCGCAGCCTGATGGCACGTCTGGTCGCGGAAGGGAGCGCCGTGCCGCTGAACCTGATGGGAACCACTACGGATGTGCCTGATTTTATCTGCTCGGCGGCCGTGTTCTCATACCTGTTTACGCTGCGGGGGGATAAGGCGTGGAAGCAGCCGCCGGCGACTCTAGGAGCGGTGAAGGTGTCGCCACTGGGCCTGGCGACGTATGAGGCGATTGCACGACGGGTGACACTGACCGCGGCCGAGTTGGCAACGGAGCTGGGCAAGGAGGTGACGGAGGCGGCTGTGCTGCGCGGCCTGGTAGAGCTTTGGGCGCAGCTTCGGGTGCTGCCGGTACCGCAGCAGGATGGTACGGCGATGTGGGAGCTAACGAGCACGCGGCTGACCAAGCAGATCAAGGCAGGGGCGAATGCAGGGCAGCCAACGGCGCTTTCGGCGTTGATCTCGCTGTACCTAGGGATGACGGTGGTTGCGACCGAGGACGAGATCGAAACGATGTTGTCGCCTGTGGCACCGCGGTCGCGGATTCGGGATGTGGTGCATGCGCTGCTAGGGGCGCGGCAGCTGGAAACGATTGCGATCGATGGGCGCACGGTCGTGTATCTGGCAGGCGCGCTGCCCGCGTTTGCAGGAGTTGGAATGCCGGAAGAGAGTGCCGCCGCAAGCGCTACGGTAGAGACGATCGCGGCGGAAGGGCGGATCTCGAAGTTTGTGCCTAAGGCCAAGAAGGTTGGAACGGGGTACGCCAAGAAATTTACGGCGCGTCCAGAGGCAGACCGAGAGCGGCGGCCTTTCCAAAAGAAGCCCTTTGAGGGCGCCAGCAAGCCGAGCTTTACACGGCCCTGGGAGGAGAAGAGACCTGCCGCAGCGGGGACAGGCGAGGCGAGTGATCGGCCGCGAAAGGCCAGCTTTGATCGACCGAAGCGAGCGGAGTCTGGCGGCAAGCCCGCGTTTGGGGCCAAACCGCGTTTCGGCGATCGGCAGGGGTCCGATGGAGGCACGCGGCCGACGTTCCGTCGAGATGAGGGGCGAGGTCCTGGCGAGCGGCGGTCTGGCGGTGATCTTCGCGGCAAGGAGCGTGGAGCCGATGAGAGGCCGCGCCGGGAGTACACGCCGCGGGGTTCGAGCGCTGGCAATAGTCGCGAGGGTGGGAAAACCTTTGAGAGGAAGCCGAATTTTGGAGGCAAGCCAGCCTTTGGTGCGAGAGCGGCCTTCGGCCAGCGGGATGAGGGAAGCGGACGGCCTGAAGCAGGGAGCACTCGGCCGCCGCGGAGGGAGTTTCCGGGCGGGGCAAGGCCGGGGGGTGAGCGCCGGCCGGGGTCCTACGCGGCGCGGCCGCAGGGTGAGGGCTTCGGTGTCGGCGGCCGCAAACCGCCATTTGCCGGGAGGACAGCGGGGCCGACCCGGCCGTCAGCGGATGCCGGGTTAGAGGCTCCGCGCAGGGTCTTTCGGAAGTTTGATGCTCCGCGGTTCGACAAGCCGCGGTCTGATCGGCCGGGTTCAGGTAAAGAGTCATCGGACAGGCCGAAGCGGCCGTTCAATCCTGACGGGCCAGTGCGGCCTGCGTTCAGCGGTGGGGGGAAGAGGTACTCCGGTAAGCCGGGTGCGTCCGCCGGGAAGAAGCCGTTTGCAGGGATGGGATCGAAGCCCCCAGGAACGTTTGCGAAGTTTGCCGACGGCGCGCAGCCGTTCCGTCGACCGTTCGCTGGAAAACCGGCCGGCAAGTCGCCCGCTAAGTCGGGAGGTGGTCCAACGTTTCGCAAGCGTAAGCCTGCGGAGGGGGAGACGGCTTGACGGCGGGGCGGCAGCGTCCCATTGTGGCAATCGACGGCCCAGCCGGTGCGGGCAAAAGCACGCTGGCTGCGCATCTGGCTCGGCGCTTCGGCCTTCTCAATTTGGAGACAGGCGCGATGTACCGTGCGCTTGCGTTGAAGGCGATCGAGTCGGACCTGGACTTCGATGAGGAGGGTCCGCTGCTGGAGCTTGCGGAGGCGACTCGAATCGTGCTGGAGGCGCAGCGGGAAAGCAATCGGGTCATGCTGGATGGCATGGACGTGTCCCGACGGATTCGCGACGCGGATGTGACGGCGGCGGCGTCACGGGTGTCGGTCCATGCGCGGTTGCGGGCGTGGATGGTGGAGCAGCAGCGGGTGCTCGGCATGCGGGGAGGTGTTGTGATGGAGGGCCGCGACATTGGAACGGCGGTGTTTCCAGATGCGGAGGTGAAGATCTTTCTGGATGCGGCTCCGGAGGTTCGCGGCAGCCGAAGGTTTCGCCAGACTGGGGCGGTGGCGCAAGTAACCGAAGCGGCTGTGCTGGAAGAGATGCAGGAGCGTGACCGGCGCGACCGCAGTCGTGCTGAGTCGCCGCTGCGTCCGGCGCCGGACGCGGTGATCCTGGACTCGACGGCGATGACCCTGGAGGAGGTTTTGGGCCTAGCCGAGGAGATTGTGCGGACGCACCTCACCAAGAGTGAGCCCAAAGGATAGGTGTGACCCGTTTTGGGGTCCTGATTTGTCGGTTCAAGTACATTACGAAAGAAATGATTATTCTTGCGCGAAGTGGTTGCGGGCCGTGGTAGTATTCAGACATCGTTTGAAACAGACCGGTTTCTGCAAGGTTGTAACCGCCGAGCCCCCGATTTGGATCTAGCGTCAAATTCATCACACTAAGGGAATACCGAACAATGGAACAGGGAACAGTGAAGTGGTTTAACGATGCCAAGGGGTTTGGCTTCATCAGCCGTCAGAACGGTGAGGATGTGTTCGTGCACTACTCGGCGATCAATTCGAACGGCTTCAAGAGCCTACAGGAAGGCCAGGCCGTGCAGTTCAACGTGGTCAAAGGACCCAAGGGCTGGCAGGCGTCCGACGTGCAGCCTTTGTAGGCTGAATCGTTCGGAGGAGCAACACTAACCAGGATTCGCAACAGGGGGTGGCCTAGGCCATCCCCTGTTGCTTTTCTCCAGTGTGGTTCTTCAGCGGTGTGGTGTGGCCGGCGCCGCCGGGTCCGCAGGCGGGTCAACTTCCTGGGTGCCGGGCAGGATTGTTGCATTTGCTTTGAAGCGGCGGTAGTTGCGGGTTGATCCAGAGACGCGACCATTAAAGCTGAAGAAGAGCAGGGCTCGCAGCGATCCGTTGGCTGTAAACGTTGACGGCAGCCAGACTTCGTTGTTGATCCGGGATAGGTCCGCAGTGAAGGCGGTATCTTTGGCTACGCTGAAGACGAGGCCGCCGGCTACCTTGAAGCTGTTGAGGAAGCGACCTTCGACGCGAGCAAGTGCACTGTCCTGCTCATCGATCCAAACGGTGCCTGCCATGTCGTGAATGACGCCCTCAAGCGCATTGTGGGTTTTGGCTTTAGCGTCCCCTGTGTAATCCAGCGCTATGGTGCTTCGCCCGTGCAGGAGCAAGCGGCGTTCGTTGGAGAAGCTACCAAGTTCCAGGAAGCGGGCGAAGGTAACCGTATCGTGCCTAGAAGGTGCCGTCGGTTCGTTCTGGCTTTGCTTGGCTTTTGCGATGGCTTTATCGATCCGATCGACCTCCTTCTTTTGCTCTTCAGGGGTGAGGTCCTTTCCGTCCTTGCGGGTGGTGCGTTCCAAGCGTGTTTCGCCAATGTAGAAGACCTCTCGTTCAATCGTTTCACTTTTCTTGAGATTGCCGCGGCCGTCCAGGTCCTGAGAGGTGATCGTTGAAGTGTAGATGTAGTTGCGGATGATCGCTTCGGCGGTCTTCTGATTGGCCTCGACCTGTTGCATAAGCCGCGCAATGTCGGGAAGAGGGAGGGAGTCAGCCTGGGAGTTCGCTGGATTGGGCGAAGCGACGGCAGCCGAGAAGGACTGCCGGTCACTCTGCTGGATTGACCAGAAAAGAAGGCCAAGGACGAGACCCCGTGTTGAGCTGAGCAGATGGATCATCTATCTGAGGAGTAGCATATTGGACCAAGGATGCGGTAATCGGCCCGTCGGGTATATCGCTCGCGAGCAATCCTCTATCATGGTAGGTCGTAAGCTCTATCCTGCGGTGTGCGGGAATGATTGGACAACTCGTATATGGCGATCAAAACGAAATCGGTAGCGACCCCTGCGAATTCAACAAACACGCTTTCACAGCGCGAGGTGATCTTCGATATCTTCCGGCGGTGGGGTTATCTGCAGAGCACGCTTGATCCGTTGGGGCAGTTTCTTCCGGGTGAGCCTTTCCCGACCCAGGCTCCAGATGGGGATCTGTCGACAGAAGCCAGAGGGTACTACTGCGGTACGATCGGTGCCGAGTTTATGCACATCTCTGATCCGGAGCGACGGCACTGGATCCAGGAGCGTATGGAGCAGACGCCGGCAAAGCCCGACCAGGCTCACGTGCTGACGGAGTTGATTCGGGCGGACATGTTCGAGCAGGTGATTCAGTCCCGGTATCTGGGAACGAAGCGGTTCTCGCTTGAGGGGTTGACGGCACTGATCCCGTTTCTGGACGCGGTCTTCGCAGGAAGCGTAAGGTGCGGGGTCATGAAGGCAGTGTTGGCGATGAGTCATCGTGGCCGGCTCAACGTGATGACCAATACGATCGGGCGACGACCGGAAGAGATATTTGCCAAGTTTGAGGATGTCGATCCGCGCTCGACGTTGGGCGGGGGAGACGTGAAATACCATATGGGCGCGACGGGCATCTACCGGTCGCATGACGGGGGGGAAATCGCGCTGCACCTGGTGTCGAACCCGAGCCATCTGGAGGCGGTCGATCCGGTGGCGATTGGCAGAGCGCGGGCCAAGCAGACACGGCTGGGAGAGTCTGGACGCGACCAGGTGCTGCCGCTGGTGATGCATGGAGACGCGGCGTTCGCCGGTCAGGGCATCTTTGCGGAGGCGCTCGTACTTGCGGGTTTGTCCGGCTTCAACGTAGGTGGAACGATCCATGTGATCGTGAACAACCTGCTCGGGTTTACGGCGCTGCCGGAGGAGTCGAACGCCTCGCGGTTTGCTTCGGATATGGCGAAGCGACTGCCGATTCCGATCTTCCACGTGAATGCCGAGGATGTGGATGCGGTGGTGCGAGTGGCGGGCCTTGCGGCGGAATATCGGCATCGCTTCCACTCGGATGTGGTGGTCGACCTGATCGGCTATCGGCGGCATGGACACAGCGAGGTGGACGATCCGACGGTAACCCAGCCGCGGCGTTATGCGGTGATCAAGGATCATCCGGCGCTCTACCAGATCTACGCCAAGCGGATCGGGGTTGACGCGAGCGCCGAGGTTCAGGCCATCCAAGCAGAGCTGCTGGAGGAGCAGAAGGCGGCTACGAAGGCGGAGCACAAGCCGGTGCTGGCGGAGCTCCCGTCGTATTGGGATGCTTACCATGGCGGAGCGTTGCGGGCGGAAGATGAGGTCAACACGGGGCTGGATGCGGCTCGCGTGGGATTGCTGGTGAGAGCAGCGTGCGCCTATCCGGCGAAGTTCCAGGTGCACCCAAAGGTGAAGAAGCTGTTCGAGCAGCGGCTGGAGATGGGCGCGGGAACGCGGGCCTTTGACTATGGGATGGCTGAGCTGGTGGCGTTTGCCTCGCTGCTGGAGGCAGGAACGCCAGTGCGGCTGACCGGGCAGGACTCGCAGCGCGGGACGTTCAACCAGCGACATTCGGTCTTGATCGATACGGAGACGGAAGCGCGGTACGTTCCTTTGGCGCACATGTCGGAAGGCCAGGGACGATTCGAGGTGTATAACTCGATGCTATCCGAGGCGGCAGTGCTGGGGTTTGAGTACGGATACTCGCGGGATTATCCGGAGACGCTGGTGCTTTGGGAGGCGCAGTTCGGAGACTTCGCTAACGGGGCGCAGATCATCATCGACCAGTTCATCGCGGCAGGCGAGGCAAAGTGGGGCTTGTTGTCCGGTGTCCTGATGCTGCTTCCGCATGGCTACGAAGGGCAGGGTCCGGAGCACTCGAGTGCGCGGTTGGAGCGGTTCCTGCAGCTTGCGGCCCATGACAACATCCAGGTTTGCCAGCCTTCCACCGCTGCGCAGTACTTCCACCTGCTGCGGCGGCAAGCGCTGCGGCCGCTGCGGAAGCCGCTGGTGGTGATGACGCCGAAGAGCATGCTGCGGCATCCGGATGCGAGCTCGCAGCTGGCGGACTTCGCCGCGGATCGGTTTCTGGAGGTGATTCCGGATCGCACCGTGAAGGCTCCTGAGCGCGTTCTGGTGTGCAGCGGGAAGATCGGGCACAATCTGCGCGTGGAGCGGGAGAAGCGGAAGATTACGGACACGGCGATCGTGTTCGTGGACCAGCTTTATCCGTGGCCTGAGCAGGCGCTGCAGTCCGCGCTCGATGAGCATCCTGAGGCGAAGGAGATTGTGTGGGTTCAGGAAGAGCCGGCGAACATGGGCGCGCTGAGCTTCGTTATGCCGGAGTTGCGTAGGATGACTCGTGATCGTGCCTTGGTGGCGGTGAAGCGGACGGCGAGCGCAAGTCCTGCGACAGGATCGGCGAAGGCGCATGAGATGGAGGAGAAGACGCTGCTGGAGCTGGCTTTTGGCGTGTTGCGGCCGTGAGCTAGCGCCATGCGGTGAGGAAATGAGCGGCTGAGCCTCTGAGGCTGAGACCGTCTTTCCGGCCGGCGAAGAAGCGGGCTGTGATGGCTGCGGTGTCGAGGTCTTCGATGCGGGAGAAGTGAGCCAGTTCCGCGGCTGCCTGCTGAGGCTGGAAGAAGAGGCGGAAAGGCTCTCCAGCCTGCGCGACGCGAGCGGCGAGAGAGTCATGCGCGAGACGTTCCAAGGGCGGAAGCGACTCGCGGGGAAGACTGTAGTCGAAGATGACTCCGCTGTGCTCAGGCGATTGAGCGATGACCGCAATGGTTGCGCGGAAGGCTTCAAGGGTCAGGTACGGCACGACGCCGAGCCAGGCGAAGAGGCAGGGTTTGTGGACGTCGAAGTCGCTTTGGGCGAGTTGTTCGGCAAGTGAATCGCGCTCGAAGTCAACGGGAACAAAGGTGGTTTTGAGCGGGATGTCGATGCCGGCGCTGGCAAGCAGATCGCGTTTCCAGGTCTGCGTTGCGGGGTGATCGACTTCAAAGACGCGAAGACCGGGGTGGGGATTGCGGTAGGCGAAGGTGTCGAGGCCAGCGCCAAGCAGGCAGTATTGGCGATTGCCGGCTGCGTATGCGATCGCAAGCTGGTCTTCGGCATAGCGGCTGCGTGCGACGAGGTAGGCGCGCATGGAGGCGGAAGAGGGCTTGCGGTCGGAGTCGGGCGTGCGTGCGATCTCGTCGCGAGCAGCTGAGCCGAGGATGCGGATTGCCAACGCGTCCTCAAAGATACGGGGTGAATCGACGACCTGGTGGGCGGCGCGACGGAGAGCAACGCGCAGGGCGGTCTTTGAGGGCAGGGCCACATCCATGGGCGTAGTGTACGCGGGGAGCGATCCGGTACACTCCTTGCAATCCCGTTTATCAGGAGCAGGCTTTGGCGCGTTTTACCGGTCTTCTTGGACTCATCACCTTCCTTGGCCTTGCGTATGCCTTCTCTACCGATCGGCGGGCGATCCTCTGGAGGACCGTAATCTGGGGGTTGTCGCTGCAGGTGGTGTTTGCGTTCCTGGTGATCAAGTGGACATACGGACAGACGGTTCTGGCGACGGTCTCTGGGTTCATCACCGGGTTGCTGGGGCATTCCGCAGATGGCTCTTCGTTGGTGTTCGGGGCCTTGGGTGATCCGAAGAGTGCGTTCTCCATCTTCGCCTTCGCGGTTCTGCCGACGATCATCTTCGTCAGTGCGTTCTTCGCCATCCTGTACCACATCGGACTGATGCAGCAGATCATCCGGGTTGTTGCGTGGGTGATGCAGCGGACGATGGGAACCTCAGGCGCGGAGAGTACAAACGTCGCGGCGAGCATCTTTATGGGGCAGACGGAGGCTCCGCTGACGATTCGGCCGTTTCTGGCCGGTGCGACACGATCGGAGCTGATGACCATTATGACGTCGGGAATGGCGCATGTTTCCGGTGGGATTATGGCGGCTTATATCCTGTTCGGGATCAACGCGAAGGACCTGCTTTCGGCGGTGATCATGACCGCTCCGGGAACGATTCTGGTGGCGAAGATGCTGGTTCCGGAGACGGAGGTTCCGGCGACCGCGGGAACGGTGACGATGCCGCCGAACGAGGAACATGCCAATGAGAACTTCATCGCGGCGATTGCGCGCGGAACGATCGATGGCGGGCAACTGGCGTTCAACGTAGCGATCATGCTGATCAGCTTTGTGGCGTTAGTTGGGTTGTTCAACGCGATTATGCTGGGGATCTCGAACACGCTTTGGGCACATGGACATGTTCCGTTTCCGCACTCGCTGAACGCGATTCTGGGAGTTGTCGGTGCGCCTGTGGCTTGGCTGATCGGGATTCCGTGGCGGGATGCGCAGACGATCGGGAACCTGCTGGGAACGCGGACGATGATCAATGAGTTTGTGGCGTTTACCGAGCTTGGCAAGCTGAAGGGCACGCTGGACCCGCGGACTTTTTCGATTGCGACCTTTGCGCTTTGCGGATTTGCGAACGTCGGGTCGATCGGGATGCAGATTGGGGGGATCGGGGCGCTGGTTCCGAATCGGCGGAACGATCTGGCGGCGCTGGGGCTGAGAGCGATGCTGGCGGGAACGATGGCCAACCTGATGTCGGCATCGATTGTGTCGATGCTCATCCGGTAGGGCATCGAAGTGTTTAGAGACCGGGTGCGGAGGGCGCGGGCAGCCGCCGTTTTCTACGGGGTGTCGGGGTTGGAGAGGCCTTCTCCGGGGTGATGGGTGCGGGGAAGGGTGAGGATGATGATGGCAGCCACGGCGGCCAGGGTGGGCAGGACGAAGAGGCTTCCCTCAGGACCGGTGAGACCACCGGAGAGGATGGGTCTGCCGACAGGGTGAGTGGCGAAGAGGTGGCCCTGGACCATGGTGCCGGAGTCGGCTACACCGTAGAGGAAGGACTGGGCCCAATCCCACGAGGCGTGGAAGCCGAGCGCCCACCAGAGGGAGCCGGTGCGATAGAGGGCAAGGCAGAAGACGAGGCCGGCGGCTCCGGCGGCGAGGAGGCCGAGCGGGGACTCGCCAGGGTTGGCGCCGTGACCGAGACCGAAGATGAACGAGAGGACAAGCGCGGCCGTCCAGAAGCCGAGCGCGTGGCGGTGGCGGGTGTGGAAGAGGACGCCGTAGATGCCGGCCAGGCCGCGGGCGAGGGTGTATTGGAGGTAGCCGCGGAAGAGCGTTTCCTCCCGGAAGGCTACGAGGGTGAAGCCGACGGCCCAGATGGCGGCGAAGCGGAGGGCCTGCGGGGTAGAGAGGAGGCGGGCATCGAAGGGGAGGAAGCCGCCGACGTGCAGGACGGCGACGAGGGCGGAGAGGCAGACGACCCCCCAGGCGAGGCCCTGGAGGAACTGGGGGAGGCGCGAGACGCCACCGAGGCCAAAGGTGGTGAAGCGGCGACGCTCCACGCGGCCAGTGAGAAAGGTGGCGGCGAGAACGACGGCGAAGGCGGAGGCCTCGCCCAGGAGCATGGTTTGGGGCGAGGTGGCCTTGTCCGCGGCAGGCCTGGGTGAGGGGGCGCTGTTTTGGGCGGCTTTCCGGGCGGCTTGACCGAAGGGCTTGTGCCGGATTTTGGCGACGGTGTACTGGGTGGCGAAGCTCAGGCTGAGAAAGAGGGCGATGAAGAGGAGCAGACCCCAGCCGGCGCGAAGACCGTCGGCCCCGCGGAAGACCCAGATGGGGCTGGGTCCTGGTGAGTCCAGGTTGTTCCGGGTTGGGGTTGGGACGCCTAGTTCGGTCATGGAGTTTCTTTCTGCCTGCGGGCTTGTGTGACCAGGTGCTGCAATGTGTTCAGATTTTGGTTGCGTATAGGGGGTGCCCCCCCTATTGTTCGCGCGTAAGTCTTTTCCTTTGAAGAGGATACAGGAAAGCAGCAAAGCTAAAGTATACAAAACAAAAGGCTTGCGGCTAAAAACGTCAAAACAAAGAACTTAGCTGCCAACGTGACGTGCCGGGCGGGAGTTTCTCTCTCTCGGCTCACTCTATGTTCTATTGTAATGACTGAGGGGTAACTACTACGCCAAGTTTATTCGCTTTGGATTGAACGAGTTGCGGGGTTGTAGGGCTTGACAGGAAAAAGGCGTGTGTCAAGACAGCTGGGACGGGCGGGGACAGCTTTCGGCGGTCATCACAGAGAATGCGGCAAGGGCAGCAGCGACGGTGAAGGCGGAGGATGGATCAATGGAGATGAAGGTGATGTATCACGACCGGTGCTTCGATGGGGCGTGCTCGGCCTCGCTGTTTACGCGGTTTCACCGGGAGTGCCTGGGGACGGCCTCGAGCTATGTGTATGAAGGGCTGTCGCATAAACCGGGCGGAACGTTTCAGTTCGGGGAGTTCTCCGAGGGGGAGAATGCGATTGTGGACTTTAAGTACTCGAACGATGCGCGGATGACGTGGTGGTTTGATCACCATGAGAGCGCCTTTTTGACGGCGGAGGATCGGGCGGAGTTCGAGCGTGGGCAGGTGGACGGGACGCAACGGATGCGGAAGTTTTTCGATCCGCACTATACGTCGTGCACGGGGTGGATTGCGCATGTGGCGGCGACGCGGTTCGGGTTCGATACGTCCGGGCTGAAGGACCTGATGTATTGGGCGGACATTGTGGACGGGGCCAAGTACGAGAGCGCGCAGACGGCGGTGGAGATGGAGGCCGCGGCGATGAAGCTGACGATGGTGATCGAAGGGGCGACGGATGATGGATTGATTCCGAAGCTGATTCCTTTGCTGACGGAGCGGACGCTGGAGGAGGTGGTGGCGCAGGACTTTGTGCAGGCGGAGATGGGGCCGCTGATGGCACGGCACCGGCGGGCCATCGAGGCGATCGGGGAGCGGGCGGAGGTGGAGCGGGGGGTGATCCGGTTCGATCTGACGGACGTGGGGCTGGAGGGCTATAACAAGTTCATTCCCTACTACCAGCATCCGGAGGCGACGTATGTGG
>CAXUNW010000062.1:0-13123 GCA_964252505.1 uncultured Acidobacteriaceae bacterium | reverse complement strand
CCCATCTCCTCTCCGTCAGCCGCGGCAGCCACATCGTTGTCCCCGCCCGCTTCCTTGGCGGCGACGCCGCCATCATGGTCCCAAAAACCGAGGACGGCCGCGTCATCTTCGCCATTCCCTGGCAAGGCGTCGTCATCGTCGGCACCACCGATCTCCCCGACAGCAGCTCCGTCATGGAGCCAAACACCACCCCCGACGAGATCCAGTACCTCCTCGACCACATCGCGCCCTACCTCGCCAGTCCCATCCAGCGTAGGGATATCCTCGCCACCTTCGCCGGTCTCCGCCCCCTCGTCACCGGCAAAGAAAACAAGACCTCCAAGCTCTCCCGCGAGCACCACATCGACGCCTCAAAGACCGGCCTCATCACCGTCGCCGGCGGCAAATGGACCACGTACCGCCGCATGGCCCAGGACACCCTCGACTTCGCAAGCAAACAGGGCCTTCTCCCAGCCAGAGCCTGCCAAACCGACACCATCCCCCTCCACGCCGCCTCCGCCACCTTCACCGAGCGAGACGCCCACCTCGCTGAGTACGGCACCGACGCAGCCGCCCTCGCCGCCATCATCCAGGCCGACCCCCTCCAGGCCGGACGCATCGACCTGGCTCTCGCCGACATCCCCGGCCGCATCGACCTCGCCCTCCCCTACACCCTCGCCATGGTCACCTTCGCCGTCCGCCACGAGCTCGCCCGCACCCTGGAGGATGTCCTCTCCCGCCGCACCCGCGCTCTTTTGCTTGACGCCCAAGCCACTCTCCGCGCGGCCCCCGCCGTCGCCGCCCTGATGGCCAAGGAGCTAGGCCGAGACCCGGCCTGGCAGCAAGCCCAGCTCACCCAGTTCCAGACCCTCGCGCAGACCCACTACCTTCCACCCGCCACTGCTTGACACCTCCGGTTCGCCAGGTCCGGGCCGATCGCAGCGTCACGTAGCGGAGCAACCTCTTCTAGCGGTCGATCAGCTTGGCATGGGATGCCGGGTAGCGCTCTCCTTCAACCTTGATCGCCGACGAAGCTTCTTCAAGCGCCCGCAAGTCGTCTTCAGGTAGCTCGATGGCCGCGCCTCCAAGGTTTTCTTCCAACCGCGAGAGCTTGGTAGTGCCCGGAATCGGCACGATCCAGGGTGCCTTCGCGAGCAACCACGCGAGCGCGATCTGCGCAGGCGTAGCCCTTTTCCGATCCGCAAACGTCTTGATGACCTCGACCAGCGCTTGGTTCGCGTTGCGATTGTCCGCGCTGAAGCGAGGAACGATAGCCCGGAAATCGTTGCTCGCGAACTTGGTCGATGAGTCGATCGTGCCGGTCAGGAAGCCTTTCCCAAGCGGGCTGAACGGGACGAAGCCGATGCCCAGTTCCGCCAGCGTCGGCATCACGGATTCCTCGGGTTCGCGCCAGAAAAGTGAATACTCGCTCTGCAACGCGGTTACCGGCTGCACCGCATGCGCCCGACGTATGGTTGTTGCGCTTGCTTCGGAAAGGCCGAAGTGCTTCACTTTTCCCGCTTCAATCAGGTCCTTGACCGCACCGGCTGTTTCTTCAATGGCTGTGTTTGGATCAACGCGATGTTGGTACAGCAGGTCGATCGTGTCCGTCTGCAGACGCTTCAGCGAAGCTTCGACAACCTGGCGGATGTGGTCCGGTCGGCTATTTGTTGCCGTCCACTTACCGTCATTGCCGGAATCAGGCTGAAAGCCGAACTTCGTGGCAATCACAACATCATTCCGGAACGGTGCGAGAGCCTCCCCGACGACCTCTTCGTTGACATAAGGACCGTACACCTCCGCAGTGTCGAAAAAGGTAACGCCCCGTTCCACTGCAGCTCGGATGAGCTTGATTGCCTCCTGCTTTTCCGTGGCAGGGCCCAGGCCGAAGCTCAAACCCATGCAACCGAGACCAAGCGCAGACACCTCAAGGCCGCTGGTTCCTAATCTTCGTTTTTGCATGATTCCTCCCGACAACGACTCTCGAAATTGGATGCGCGAAGTGCCGTGCCGCTTCTAATCCCGTGAGGCTTGGTTGCTGCTGAGCATAAAGCTCATACAAGGCGACCTGTCGATACAAACAGTGGTCAAGCGAATAGTCTGGATAAGCGAACCCTTCAAGGCTGGTCCCGCTCGCCTTTAGAGTAAGGAATTACCACGCAGCCCATATCCGCATCCCAGCCCTTTTTCTTCAGCGTACGAAGGCTTGGGCTGTTCCATGTGGACCATTGATAAGCACAAGCCTTGCCGATCCGACGATAGATACGCCCATCGAACCTGTACCAAGCGAAATCGGTGGCGTCTGAGCTCTGATGACATCCCATTGTGAAGTCGTGAAGGCCATAGCTGACATGGGGCTGGACTCGCTGAACCCAGCAGTACAAACTCCGTGGTGCTGCCAGGTTTGTGAAGTGATTTCCCTTCCACGAAACAAGCCAGTCCATAGAGTCAGACTGCATGCACTCGCCCGTGACGAAAAATACACCTGGCCGTCCAACGCTTAACTCAGAAACCGTCAGATTCTTCTCCCAGCCTTTCGGCTCAAAGCGGCATTCAGGATCCTCTACTGCGCTTAGAACAAACACCTGGAGCGCTTTCTGGCGTGCTGCATCCAGTGCTGATATAGGTTTTAGATCGCCATCACCAAGCGATGTGTCAAAGTTATGCCACAGAGCCTTCTGTGCGTATCCCAAGCTGCACCAGAATAGTGAAAGCAGCAAGGCGCTCCTACCTGACCGTTTCATAACACCAGTCCTCGTCGGAACTCTCGTCAAAATAGCCAGCAGCTAAGAGCATAAGGGATCTTTTGTGGGCTGGCGTGTGGACCAAGGAGTACATGCTAAACGTGCTCAAACGGCGATCGGTCATAGCCAGAAAGCCGCTACCCCAAGACTTGCTCGACCTCGTTGGCTAGACCTTTCACCCGCTCACGGCCCTTATAGAATCACTCCATTTGGACGATTCGCCAAATGTACTATCACCAATAAAGTTGGCATAGGAATTATGCTCAATCTCGAAGAATGGAACTAAGGATCGAGAGAGAACCGGCAACCATCCATGCGGCTTCCTCTTGCGGCTAAGCCTCTTTGCAGATCTCAAACCCAACCCCTTTTTGACATAAACTTAGAAGGAGTTAGTTGTACTAAGTACATCAAACGAAAATGTTTACGCATGAAGAGTGGGCGGGGTAACCCCACACGTAGCCGGGCATGTCACATACTACGGCTGCGGCAACTGCGCGGTTGTCCAACCGCCCCCAAGGGCCTTGATCAGCAGCACGCTCGCCTCGAGCCGACGTCGGGTGATGTCGATATCGTTCCGCTCGTTCTGCAGCGCAGCCGTCTGCCAAGTAATCACTTGCAGGTAGGTGTCCACGCCGCCTTCATACCGGATCTTGAACAGATCCAGTGATTGCTCGGCGGATTCCGTCGCCGCGTGCTGCTGCCCGGCCTCCCGCTCCAGCACCCGCAACGCCGCCAGGTTATCCTCCACCTGCTGGAAGGCAACCAGAGACGTCTGCCGGTACGTGGCGACCGTGCTGTCGTACTGCGCCAGCGCAATGTCCGAGGTCGCCCGCCGCCGGCCATGGTCGTACAGCGTCTGGTCGAACACCGGACCCACTGAGAAAAAACGGCTCGGGCCGGTAAACAGGTTCAGCAGCGAGGCGCTGTTCAGGCCAATCGCAGCGGAAAGGTTCAGCGACGGGTAGAACGCCGCCTGCGCGATCCCGATCTGTTCGTTCGCAGCCGCCATGCGCCGCTCGTCCGCCGCTATATCCGGACGCCGTTCCAGCAACTGCGAGGGCAGAGCGCCCGGGACCACCGGAATGTTCGGGGGCGCAACCGTCACTGGGGTCGCCCCGATCGTCAGCGCCGCCGGAGTCTTGCCGGTCAGCACCGCGATCGCATGTTCGTACCCCGCGCGCTCGATGAGCACGTCGGTCTGCGATACCTGCGCCGTCTGCAGCTCCGTGCGAGCCTGCGAGACATCCGAAAGCGGAGCCGCACCACCGTTGTAACGATCCTGGGTTAGCTGCAGTGCCTGCTGGTACGCAGTTACCGCCTCGCCCAGTAGCTTCACCTGGGCATCGCCCGCCCGCAACCCGAAATAATCCATCGCAAGCTCGGCATGCAGGCTCAAACGCACTGTCTCCAGATCCGCTGCGCTCGCCTGCATCTGCTCCTTCGCCGCCGTTACGCTTCGCCGGATTCGTCCCCAAAGATCGACCTCATAGCTCAAGTCCAAAGGAAGAAGGAAGTTGCCCTCGCCATTGTCGGCTCGACTCTGGTTGAAGTAAGCCTGATTTGCCGACGTTCGCAGCGCGCCGATTTCCGGTCCAACGCTCAGCGTTGGAGCCAGATTTGCCTTGTAATATCCAATGTTCGCGCGCGCCGCACGAAAGTTCGCTGCAGCCGTCGCAAGTGTCTGATTCGCGGGTTCTATCTGCTCCTCAAGCACGTTCAACTGCGGATCGCCGAACATCTCCCACCATCTGCCGCGCAACGCCTGATCGCTCGGCTGCGCAACCTTCCAGCCGTCAGACTCCTTGAACGTGCTGGGCCCAGCCTCTTTGAACTCCGGGGCAAGAGGAACACTCGGCTTCGTGTAGTTCGGTCCAACCTTCCTGCATCCAGACATTCCCACCAGGATCGCCGCGATCCCGACTTCCGCAACTCGTCTCTTCACTGCCCTGAGCCTTTCTGCTGGTTCTCCGCAACCTTCACCTTTGTCCCGCTCAGCAGCGAATCAGACGGATCGAGGATGATGGCATCGTTCGCCGCAATCCCTGAAGTCACCTCGACCGTTCCTCCAAAGTCGTGGCCGATCGTGATCGGAACCAGCGTCACAACGCCATTGCGCACAACGCCAACACGCAGACCTTCCGCCCGGAACAGCAGCGTGTTCGAAGGGATTGTGAACGTGTGTGTTCCCGTCACTGGAAGCTTCAGATGGACAAACACGTATGCGCCGGGAAGCAGTTGTCCTTTGGCGTTATCGACAGCAACCTGCACGTTCAACGTTCTGCTGGTCTGGTCAATCGCACTCGAGTTCCGCGAGATCGTTCCCGTAATTACCTGGCCTGGATTCGCATCCTGCGTGATCGAAACCTGCTGTCCGTCGCGAATGCTGTCCGCGTAAACCTCAGGAACCGCTACATACACAAGCAAACGGCCAACCGCAGCCTCGTGGAACAGCTCTCTTGGAGTTCCTCCGGAGCCTGTCCCGATCAACGCTCCAATGTCGGTGCTGCGCGCCGTGATGATGCCATCAAAGGGAGCGAGAACACGCTCATAGCTCTGCAACTCCCGCAAACGGCCCACATTCGCTTGGCTCGAGGCAAGCGCAGCCTGCTTCGCCGCGTAGTCGCTGACCACCTGATCGGTCTCCTGCTGGCTGACTGCATGCTTGGCCAGCAGACTCTGCCAACGAACGCTTGTGGTCTTCGCTAGCTCCATGTTCGCCTGCGCACTCAACTCGTCCGCCTGCGCCTGCAGCAACTGCTGGTCGAGCTCCGGAGTCTCGATCTGCGCCAGCAACTGACCCTTCCGCACATGCGCCCCAATATCCACATACCAGCGTTGTAGATAGCCATTGGTCCGCGCGTAAATCGGTGTGTCAGTAAATGCCTGCGTGTTTCCCGGCAGCGTTATGTCCTCGGCAGCTGAACCTCCGTGTGGACGAGTCACGTTCACTGTGGGAATCGCCGCAGTCTCCGTGACACTGTCTAACTCAGTCTTGTCCTTGGACCGAACGTGCATTCCGTAGAAGATCGCGCCCAACAGCGCAAGGGCGATCAGCATCGCAAGGACCATACCTCCACTCGAACGCTTGCCGAGAACGTCGCCTGCCGGACGATTCCCACGGGTGGAAGCTTGGTTCGGGGTCACCGCGCGGTTCGCCGCCATTTGGCCTGCTTCGACCGCGGATCGCTCAACCGACATCTCAGCTGTCTGCTGCGTGCCAAGCGAACTCTGCGTTGCGGTACTTTCCACCATCTTCGTCACTCCCTGTTCTGTTTGGCTATGCATAGTGAGGCTTCAGCTTCTGCCGCTCGCGCGCTTCCTTGCGAGAGCTGCTGTTGTGGATCAACGCGAACACGCACGGCACAAACACCAGCGTTGCCATCGTCGCGCACAAGAGCCCGCCAATGACTGCTCTGCCAAGCGGAGCATTCTGCTCACCCCCATCGCCAAGACCAAGCGCCATTGGCACCATCCCGATGATCATCGCCAACGCAGTCATCATGACCGGACGAAAGCGTGTCGTCCCCGCTTCCATCGCGGAGACCAGCGCATTTCCATGCTCTTCCAGCCGCGTCTTGGCAAAGGACACGACAAGGATGCTGTTCGCGGTTGCAACGCCCATGCACATAATCGCGCCCATTAGAGCCGGAACCGAGAGCGTGGTATGCGTCAGGAAGAGGAACAGCACGATCCCGGCGAGAGCCGCCGGAAGCGCCGTGATGATGATGAACGGATCGACCCAGCTCTGGAAGTTCACCACGATCAGCAGGTAAACCAGCACGATCGCGAATGCCAATCCACCGATCAGCCCGATGTAGGAGTCTCGCATCGTCTCCACTTGACCTTTGAGCGTCATGTAAGTCCCTCGCGGCAGATCCTTCCGGTCGTGTCCCAGAATCCGGTCCACATCACGGCTGACTGCGCCTAGGTCTCTTCCCTGAACTGACCCATAAATGTCCACAACACGCCGAATGTTGTAGTGGTTGACCGTTCCCATCTCGTTGCCGCGCCTTAGCCCGGCAAGATCTCCCAGGATCTCTGGCGTCTGCGTTCCTCCCGTCACCGAATTGGCTCCAGGCAGCATCGAGTTGCCAGCTCCGCTTGCGGAACTGCGATTGATCGGGATGTTCTGCAGGTCCTGCAATGTGTCCATCTTGTACTGCGGTGTTTGCGCGACGATGTTGTAGTTCACGTGGTTCTTCCAGTTCAGGAAGAACATCGGCGTGACCTGGAAGCTGCCGCTTAGCGTGTTCAGAATGCTGGTTGCGACATCACGCTCGGAATAACCACCTTGCGAGGCTTTCGTCCGATCGACGGCAACGTTCAGCGTGGGGATGTCGAACGGCTGCTGGATGCGAAGATCAACAAGTCCTGGGACTTGATGCAACTGCGTGAGGACTTGATCCGCGATCTTTCTGCTCGCCTCAATGTCATTACCCTCTAGCTGGACGTCGATCGGCGCGGGCAAGCCAAAGTTCAGGATCTGGGTGGTAATATCCGCGGGAAGGAAGTAGAAGGTTGAGCCTGGAAACTCACGCGGCAGATCTCTGCGGAGCGCTGCCACGTAGCCTGCGGTTGGCCGATGACCTTCGCGCAGGGAAACCATCACATCTGCGTCATAAGCTCCGATGGTTCCGTTGGTCAGGTGTTGGGTGTTTGCCGTGCTGTAGGGCATTCCGATGTTGTCGAGGATGTTGTCGACCTCGCGCGCGGGAATCTTCCTTCGGATGGAATCCTCCACGAGGTCGCAGAGGCGCGCTGTCTCCTCGATACGCGTCCCGGAAGCGGCTCGCACATGCAGGATGAACTGCCCACTGTCGGTTGATGGGAAGAAGTCCTGCCCGAGGAACGGAACCAACAGGAAGGCGCAGACGCAGCCAAGTAAGAAGAGAGGGACGAAGAGACTGCGCCGAAGGACAAGGCGATCAAGCAGCGAGATGTATGCTGCTCGCACCTGCTCAAACCCGCGTTCGAAGGCGCGCTGGAAGAGCGTGAAGGGATTGCGCGTTGGACCTGTGTCTTTATGCCGCAGCAAGTACATCGCGAGCGTGGGGACGAGCGTGCGCGAAAGGATATACGAGGCAAGCATGGCGAACACGACCGCTTCGGCGAGAGGCACGAAGAGGAAGCGGGAAACGCCAGCAAGGAAGAACATGGGCAGAAAGACGATACAGATGCACAGTGTCGAAACGAGCGCTGGGACGGAGATTTGCGCTGCGCCTTCAAGGATCGCCTCGCGCAGCGGTGCTCCTTCCTCCAGGAAGCGCTCGATGTTCTCGATGGTTACGGTTGCATCGTCCACCAGAATGCCAACCGCGAGAGCAAGACCTCCAAGCGTCATGGTGTTGATCGTTTCGCCGACGAGGCTGAGCACGATGACCGAAGTGAGGATCGAGAGCGGAATGGAGACCGCGATGATGACGGTTGAGCGCCAGCTGCCGAGAAAGAGCAGGATCATGATCGCGGTGAGCGCTGCGGCGATGATGGCTTCGCGGATCACTCCACTTACAGCAGATCGTACGAAGACGGACTGATCACCAAGGGGAACAATCTTCAGCTCTGGAGGAACGGTTGCCGCGATCCTCGGCAACAATCCGCGAACACCTTTGACCACGTCAAGCGTCGATGCGTTGCCGTTCTTGAAGATACTGACGAGAACACCGCGACGACCGTTCTGACGGACAATGTTGCTCTGCACCTGGAAACCGTCACTGACGCTTGCGACGTCGCGCAGATAGACCGTTGTTCCTCCGCTTTGACGCAGCGGAATGCCAGCGAGCTCCTCGACCGTTTGGGGAGTTCCGTTCGTGCGAACGTCATACTCGCTTGTTCCGATCTTGATCGTTCCGGAAGGCATAACAACATTCTGCTGGGCAACTGCGTTGAGAAGGTCTCCAGGCGCGATGCCTTTGGACTGCATCGCGGCTTGATCCATGCTGATGGTGATCTGGCGTTGTTTGCCTCCATAAGGCAAAGGAATGACCACACCTGGAACGCTGACGAGTTGCGGACGGATGAAGTTCTGGGCGTAATCATTGAGCTGCTGCTCGTTCAGACCCTGGCCTGAGACGCCGAGTTGGAGGATTGGCACGCTCGAGGCGGAGAAGTTGATGATCTGCGGCGGAAGAATGCCTGGAGGAAGCTGACGCAAGAGATACTGCGAGGCTGCTGTGACCTGCGCGTTTGCGGTATCCAAACTTGCGCCTGGCTGAAGGAAGACCTTGACGACGACAGCTCCGTTATAGGTGGTTGAATCGATATGGGAGATGTTGTCGACCAGCGTTGTGAGGGCTTTCTCGTAGGGAGAAGTGAGTCTGCCTTCAAGCTCTTCCGGGTTGAGACCAGCGTAAGTCCAGCCGATCGAGACTACCGGAATGTTGATGTTGGGGAAGATGTCTGTTGGCGTGCGGAGAATGACTACAGGACTCAGCAGAAGGATGAGCAGAGCGAGAACGATGAAGGTATATGGCCGATTGAGAGCGACCTTGACGATCCACATGCTGCGTTGCCTCCGAGTTTTCCGCGCTTTGGCGCAGAAGAACCCATACTTCTATTGACTCATGGAAACGGTTCGCTGGTGCATGGTTTGTCTGGATTTGCTACGAATCGGGTGTCTTGCGGCTGTTTAGAGTCTAGGATGCTGACTCTGTTCCGAAGGCTTTACCGTGCTGTAATGCAGATGACAGAGGCTTTAGAGCAACTATGAAGCTTCTTGAAGGCAGCTTTGCCGTCTGGCTGATGACTTTTTGTTTTTGGGCGACGCCCTTTTACGGCCAGGAGGCCGCGCCGGCCGTGAATCCGTATCTGGAGCTGATGCAGCGGGCGGGGGATCATGCGCGGGCGCATGGGGCGCTCGCGCCGGCGCTCTCGCCGGTGGATGCGACGGTGCTGAGCGGCCGCGTTCCGGTGGCGGAGTTGCAGCGGCGCGGCTTCAAGGTCGTTCCGTGGACGACCAACGACCCGGAGAAGATGCGGGCCGTGATCCGGACGTATCCGGACGGGCTGATCTCGGATCGACCAGACATCCTGCAGCGGGTGCTGGCCGAGGAGCGGGCGAGTTCCGCGGAGCAGGCGGCGCGGTTGAAGCAGTTCAACGTCTCCGGCCATCGCGGCGGACGCGGGTTGCGGCCGGAGAACACGCTTCCGGCGTTCGAGGCGGGGCTCGACAACCTGATCGACACGATCGAGACGGACACCGGCGTGACGAGCGACCATGTCTCGCTGATCTGGCACGATCAGTTCCTGAACCCGCAATCGTGCCGGCGGGCCGATGGCGCGGCGTATACGCTCGAGAACCGCGTCTACATCCGGGACATCGCGATGCCGGAGGCGCAGAAGACGTTCATCTGCGACAAGCTGCACTTTGGGCCGGACCAGAAGAACGATCTGGCGCTTTCGCCGGTCGCGGTGGCGTTTGCGGCGAAGGAACGCCTGATAAGCCCGTATGTGCCGACCTACGCGGAGCAATTGTTCCGCTTTGCGGCGTTTTACGCGGACTATTACCGCAGCGGACCAGGCCGGGGGCAGGCTCATGCAGCGGAGCGTGCGACGGCGGGCGAGCGGGTGCACTTCAACCTTGAGACCAAAATTCTGCCGCCGCTGACGGACAGCAGCGTTCCGGCCGAGATGCGGGAGAACCATACTGTCTCGCCGCAGATCTTCGTCGAGACGCTGTGCGGGGCGATCCGGCGCAACCACATGGAGGCGCGTTCGGATGTGCAGAGCTTCGACTTCCGTACGCTGATCCTGGTGGAGGAGCAGTTCCCTGCCATCCAGACCTTCTACCTGACGGAAGGGGTGCGAACGCTTTTGTCGGAACTGGTGCCCCCGGCCCTGCGGCAGAGTGCGCCGGCGCAGCCGTAGACCTGCGCGCTTCCTGATCTGCCTTGCGCCGCTCTGGTGTTTCCCCTCCGTTCCCGTGGCTTGCCGTTTGCGGGGGGGTACCCCCCCTGTTCTTCGCGTATAACTTGTTTCTTTTGTTCCACTTATGGCTCGCTACCCACTCCAAATATGTCATTCGAAAGGGGTTACGGCTAAGAATGTCAAAACAAAGAACTTAGGTGAAGCCGGGAGTCCGGAGCATGTTCCCGCTCGGACTTTTCCCAGCACCTAAGTTAAAGTTTACGCGTTTGGCGGAACTGGTCGACCAAATTTATTCGCTTTGGAATGAACAAGTTAGGTGGTTTGGAGGCTTGACATGCTATTTTGCTGAGGTTTTTAGCAGAATAGATTTTCGCGTCCCTGCTGGCTGCTGACGAGAATGCGACTTGTCAGTAGCGATCCAACGCTGCGGTGATGGGATTTACTTCGCCACCGATGCGACCATTTGCGCCGTCGTTCCTTCAACCTGCCGGAGTTAAGGACGGGAGGAAAATATCTACCTGCAGCGCGATGAGAGCTTCCATATGTTGGACATCTTTTGCAGCGTCGAGCAGACCGAGCAACGAGAAGACTAGATTCCGAACAATCTTCTCTAACCGCACTCTTTGGGTTAGGGGAATATCGTTCGACAGGACCTCTACAAGAAATGAAATGAAGTCCTCATACATCTGCCGCACCGCAGGAAACCGAAGATCGAACAGGTCTTTTGCGTCCGGATGTTGCTTGGTCAGCTTGAGCCCATGCGTTGCCCAGTCGCTACAGAAATACAGCAGCCTCTTTCGCAAGGTTTTCAGGGTAGGCAGTATCTCGCGGTATCGCCGGATTGTCTGCTGACTTAGGCGATCGATAACTGCCGCGAAGAGATCGTCCTTGGCAGCGAAGAGTTCATAGAGCGTTGGTCGTGACAAAGCTGCTGCGGCTGCGAGCTCGGCCATCGTAGTACGAGCGTAACCATAGCGCAGAAACACCTCAGCGGCCGCCCCGACCACCGCAGCTCTTCTTGCCTCCACCCCGATCAGGGTCATCTTTCTACTCATTCGCGAGTCCTCTCGTCGACATCCTGCATCAAACTGTCATAGTGTCGAATAATGTTGTTGACAACATTCGCAAGGAGAAGAACTATGCCGGCCGTGTTCGTTCATGGAGTACCTGACACCTTTCGAGTCTGGGATCCACTTCGTAAGCATCTTCGCCGGCATGACGTTCTTGCCTTGGCGCTGCCTGGCTTCGATGCGCCACTGTCTCCTAACTTCGACGCTACAAAGGAAGGATACGCGAACTGGATCATTCGCCAACTGGATGACATCGGCGAGCCCGTCGACCTCGTTGGCCACGATTGGGGCTGCATCCTGGCCGTACGGGTGGCTTCGCTCCGGCCCGACCTTATTCGTTCGTGGGCAGCAGGCAGCGGCCCGGTCAGCGCGAACTACGAATGGCATCCTCTCGCGAAAATCTGGCAGACGGCGGGCGATGGGGAGAAGTGGTTCAAAGAGCTTGATCCATCTGCCGTCGCCGACTTTATGGTCAAGGCGGGCCTTCCTATAGAACGTGCAACAGAAGCTGTGAGCCATATGGACCAGACGATGGGGAATTGCATTCTCCGTCTCTACCGCTCAGCTCTGGAAGTTGGAAAGCAATGGCAACCCGACCTCGGGAAGGTCCAGGCACCAGGCCTCGTCTTTTGGGGCGAGGAAGACACAGCCTGCCCTGTCGAATTCGCAAATCAACTGGCATCGGACACCCATGCCAGCCGTGTCCTCAAACTGAACGCAGGTCACTGGACCATCGTGGAGCGCAGCGCCGAGGTCGCGCAAGCCTTGGAGAACCACTGGGCGTCCGCGGACGAAACAGCAAAATAATGCAAAGGAGAACAAGCATGAGCAAAGTAGAACTCGATATGAACAACGTTCTGGCCGCAGAAGCGAAGATTCCGAGCGGCATTCCCGTAACCATGATCAACCTCGTGGCCTTCTTCCCGGAGGCACGGTATGAGGATGCAAACCAGAAACCCTGCTCTGGCATGGAAGCCTATATCCAGCGGTATGCGCCTGCGTTCAATCAGGTGGCGGCGGAACTGGGCGTGGCAGGCATTGAGGTCATCTATGTGGGAACGGTAGCCCAGACGATTCTGGGGCCGGCAGAGCCTGAGTGGGATGCGGTCGCTCTCGTCCGATATCCCAACTTCTCCGCTCTCCGCAAGGTGACGGAAAGTTCCCTCTACCTTGAGAAAGCGGAACCGCACCGCAAAGCCGCACTGAAAGCCTGGGAGTTCATCGCAACCTTTCAATCGGAAGCGGGATAGATAGGACTGATGCGGCACCGCCCTTTATCGCTGGTAGGGAAGTCTTCGCTGATCAGCGTTAAATTTCCGCACACACCGTTCCCGGTCCGAGGCATAGGAGAGTGATCGGTATTGATAAACGCCGTTATGGTCAAACTACGTGGCGATGGCGATGGGGTTGGTGCGGGAGTTGAAAGGCCTTTGGTGGCTTCGTCTGCTGTTTTGGGTGGGGTCAGGC
>CAXUNW010000061.1:0-13543 GCA_964252505.1 uncultured Acidobacteriaceae bacterium | reverse complement strand
CTCCCAGCCCCCTAGCAACCTGTCCGCAGCAGGACAGCCACTTGCCCAGGTCCAGGTAGCCGTCGACACAGCAGGCCGGCTATGGGCCTGGCTGGCCGCAGACAACCTGAGGATGACCGTGCTACACGCAATCGCATGTGGCATGGAGCTGCAAAGGCTTAGACCTAGAGGCAAGATCCAATAAACCTGTAAACTAGTCCAGGCGAGAGAAGCATTAGGGCTCCCGCCTAACCAAGCCGGGATGGCGGAACTGGCAGACGCAGCGGACTCAAAATCCGCCGAGGGCAACCTCGTGGGGGTTCGACCCCCCCTCCCGGCACCAAACTTGGTCGACCTACCAGTCAGTTGATCACTCGCGTAGCTGAACCATGACTTCTCTAACGGCGCCTTTACGCGGTTGGTTTGGCGGGCGCGGGTTGAACAGCTAGAAACTGAGCGATGAAGCGACTGGTGTAAAGCGCGACGAGTTCCTCCACGCGTTCAGTCGAGGTCGAGCGAACGATCAGGCCAGCGTGGTGGTCTTTCTGCAAGCGAAACACAATCTCCGGGTCCGCAAAGGCTGCTGTGTCGGGCTGCTGTTGACGCGCAAGGCAGATGACGCTCCCGGCGAAGCCGTCCTCCAGTGGTGGCAGCCGGTATGAGGTGTTGTTCAGGGTGGCGACCTCAATCCGGGCCCACTCGACCCAAGGATTCACACCACAGGCGTGATGGACGACATCGGCGATAAAGGCTCCGCCGACACGGGCGGCTGTCTCAAGGAAGTAGAAGCGGTGGTCGACAGAAGACTTGATGAATTCGGTATGAGTGACACCGGAAACCATGCTAAGAGCCTTTAGCACGGCAGCATGCGCCACGCGGATCGCGACCGCGTCTGCGGAGACGCCGGGAAGCGACCGAGTGCTGAAAACACCACCCTGGTGCATAGTTTGCATCGGAGGCTGGCCATAAATAAACGGTAATGCAAAGAGAAGTTCGCTGTTCCAGCTAATGCCCTCACAATGGAAGACTTGACCGGGAAGAAAACACTCGAGGATAAAATCGGACTGACGGTCGCCTAACTCGTCTAGTACGGGCCAGAGCTGGTCTGGATGCTCAATGCGTCGGATGCCGATTGCTGAGGCACTGGTACGTGGCTTGAGCAGCCAGGGTGCCTGACTATTGCCCATGAAATGGTGAAGATCATGATGAGAAAAGACGCCGTGGAAGTCCGGCACGAGGACGCCGGCTGCATGGGCCCTGGTCCGCATGGCAAGCTTGTCGCGGAAGAAGCGCGTGGCAGACTCACCCATGCCGGGTAAGCGCATGTGCTCACGGATGAGAGCAGCGGCTTCAAGGTCGAACTCGTCGAGGGCAATGATGCGGTCGAAGCGATGATGCTTGACGAGGCCCATCACTGTCGCGAGAATCTGTTGAGGCGTGCGGCCTTCGTCCATGGTGAAGAAGTGATTGAGAGCGTCGTGCGGCCAATCTGCGTGGATGAGTTTATCGACTGTGAGGAGGCCAACACTGCAGCCCAGACGTGCAGCCTCGCGAAGAAAGGGCTGCCCCTTCTCGTAGGTGCTGATACACAGGAGAGAGGGACGTGTGCCCTGCTCGCTCAAGAGGGCACCCTCTGATGAAAGCTTACTTTGTAGGTTTGGGCTGGGGGGTGGGCCCGGCAGGCGCATTGAGTGCCGCCGATGCAGCCGCGGCGGCTTGGCGATCGTGCTTCGCCTGTCTGTGCCGGTGCAGATAGTCGATGAAGTCGGGAGAAAACTCGAGAATCTGAGCGCCGATCATGCCTTCGGCAGTCACAACTGAAGCATTTTCAATGGTGAGGCCAAGCCCGCGTTCGTCGGAAGGATAGTACGCATTGGAGATGCCACCCGCGATAAAGTTTCCCAGCACGTTCGAAGTGTTGAACTGGCGTTTGCCGCTGTCACTGTGGCAAATGAAGGTGGTGAGTGCGGAGTAGATGATCCGTGACTTGATTGTTCCATTGCCCCGGCGATAGTAGCGAGGGTCCTGGTGGAGGAGGCTCGGGAGAACGGCATTACCGATGAAGGTGCCGTCCGCGCTATCCGCATAGGCGGCTCCAAAGCGCTTAAAGTAACCGGCTGGGCCGTGGCCGTAGCCCGTGTGATCATCAGTGATCTCTCCGAAGCCTCCGCCAAGCACGGCGAGACCGATGGTGTAGGGATCAATAATGCTGTGCAGGGCGATGCTGAACTTCTGCCGGGAGCTGATTGGAGCAGCGTGCCCATTAAGTACTACGTTGAAGTTGGGAACGACTCCAGCGATCCGCTGCTTTTCCTCAGCCGCCACTTCGCGCTGCGCCTCTTCACGTTGTTCGCGAGCGACTCGCTGGGCATCAGTTTCGACTGGTACCTGCTCCTGCTGGAGTATGGCGGAGGGTGAGTCGGGCAGGAGGACCGCCGAAAGTGGCTGGGGCACACGCGACTGTCCGATAAGCCACGGTGCGGAGAGGCACAACAGGACGACTGCGAGTTTTGTGAAGCACTGATTGCAATTTAGCAAGATGGAGGGTCCGCGAGAGCAAAATTGGTTGAATTGGACCCGATGGCGAGCAAGCCTAGTCAATATGACGTGGATAAGACTAGAACGGTTCAAGAAGCGGGCTCTTCGGCGAAGGTCTCCCTGATCCCGTCTTCAAGGCTGGTGAACGGTGCTGTGTAGCCAGCTTCGCGCAGACCCGTGACGTCTGCCTCAGTGAAATGCTGATAACGATTCTTAAGGTCGCCGGGGAAGGGGATGTACTCAATCTTTCCTTCACCGTGGACTGTCATTAAGGCTTCGGCCACCGCTTTGAAGGTGCGTGCATGGCCGGTACCGGCATTAACGACGGACTGGACGGACTTCTTAGGCGAATCGTCGAGAAGCCCGGCAAAGAAAAGGTTGATGCGGCAGAGGTCCTTGACGAAGACGAAGTCGCGGCGCTGCTCGCCATTGTCGTAGCCCCCGGAACCCTCAAACATGCGGATGGTGCCGGTGTCCCTAAGCTGTTTGGTGAAGTGATGGATGACGGAAGCCATGCGGCCCTTGTGCTGCTCGCGGGGGCCGTAGACGTTGAAATACCGAAGGCCGACGACAGTCGATTTTATGTCGTCCATGCGGCGACGGAGGAAGTTATCAAACACAAGCTTTGAGTACCCGTATACATTCAGGGGCTTCTCGTTGGCGGGCACCTCCTTGAAGCTCAAGGAGAGGCCATAGGTGGCAGCCGTCGAAGCGTAGATGAGGGGGATCTCGTTGTCGACAGCGAACTGAAGGAGGACCTTCGAATAATCGAAGTTGTTGTGCATCATGTAGCGGCCATCATCTTCTAGGGTGTTTGAGCAGGCTCCCTGGTGGAAGATGGCGGTAATTTTCTCATCATCAAAATCGCCTTCTAGAACGGCCTCAAGGAAGTCGAGCTTATCCATGTAGTCCGCATAGTGTGCACCCTGAAGGTTAAGGAATTTTGGTCCAGACAGGTTTGGAGCCGGTGCGAGGTTATCTACGACGAGGATGTTTTTTTTGCCGATTGCGTTCAGCTGGTGGATGAGGTTAGAGCCGATAAAGCCAGCACCTCCGGTCACGATGATCATACGGTTTCCTCAAGGGCTGGGTCAGTGGCAGCGGGTGCTTCTGCTGCGTCTGCGGCGTGCGCAGCGGTCATTTTACGGACGATATTGGTCGTGGAAAAGCCCTCGACGGTAGGGACGATCTCGACGCGACCGCCTTGGGCGAGGACAACTTCGTGGCCGACGACTGTTTCAATCGTATAGTCACCACCCTTGACAAGAACGTCGGGGCGGAGCGCTTCAATCGCTTCCAGAGGGGTGTCCTGCTCAAACAGGACGATGGCGTCAACGGCAGCGAGACCCGCCATAACCCGGGCCCGCTCGCGTTCTCCCACGATGGGACGGGTTGGGCCTTTAAGGCGGCTCACAGAAGAATCGGCATTGAGGCCGAGGATCAGTTTGGTTCCAAAGCGGCGGCAATCCTCCAGCAGCGTGATGTGACCGACGTGAAGAAGGTCGAAGCAGCCATTGGTGAAGACGATCGTCTCTCCTGCAGCGCGCCAGTCGGCGACGCGGTGGGTGAGGGCTTCGAGGTCTACGATTTTCTCCGCTGAGGTGACGCCGGTGCTCGGAGTGAGAACCGAAACAAGCTCATTCGCCGAGATTGGAACCGTTCCGACTTTGCCGACGACCACGCCGGCAGCGAGGTTGGCGAGTTCGATCGCAGGGCGGATGCCTAAGCCTCCGGCCAGGGAGGCAGCCAGGGTGGCGATGACAGTGTCGCCCGCCCCGGAGACGTCGAAAACCTCGCGGGCCCGGGCGGGAGAATGAAAGCTGGTCCCGGGCTCGACAACAGTGATGCCCTTCTCGCTCATGGTGACGGTAAGAAAGTCGAACCCGAACTCAGTACGGAGCCGGCCGGCAGCGGCGAGGAGCTCATCGGTGCGGTGCGCTGCAATCCCCGTGGCGGCGGAAAGTTCAGAAAGGTTCGGGCAGACGGTGGTAGCTCCAGCGTATTTGCCGAAGCTGCGAGTTTTCGGGTCGCAGAGGACTGGGATCCCCGCGTCCCGAGCCGCCTGGATGACGGCTTTGCAGAGGCCAGAGGTAAGCGCACCCTTGGCATAGTCGGAAAGAACAACGGCGTGCACTTTGGGTACGAGATCAACTGCGCGCTGCTGCAGCCGCCCTACCTCCGCGTCCGGGTAGGGGTCGCGACTTTCAATGTCAAGGCGGAGGAGTTGCTGGGTGCGGCCCACGATCCGCGTCTTGGATATGGTCGGCAGGGAGCTTGAAACGGCGCCAAGGGTGTCGATCTTTGTCTCGCGGAGGACCTTGGCGAGCTCCGTCTTATCGCCGTCGTCACCCCAGAACCCGGCGAGAAAGGCTTGGCACCCAAGGCCTGCCAGGTTCATCGCGACGTTGGCGGCTCCGCCAGGGCGCGAGTAGCGCTGTGCATGGCGGAGAACCGGGACAGGCGCCTCGGGGGAGATGCGATCTACTTCACCGAGGATGTAGCGGTCCAGCATAAGATCGCCGACCACAAGGATGCGGAGGTGGCTGAATCCGCCCTCTAGAAGCTTCAGGATGGCTTGTCGTTCAGGCAGCATACTTGCGTTGGCTCCAGTGTTCAGATTGCTGAGGGTCAGGGAGTTGGAGACGACTGCGTTATGTCTATCATCGCACCTCAACGAGCGGAGAGGGGCCGCTTAGAACACTTACGGCCTGCGCGAGTACCTCTTCAACGCTGATTGAGGTGATGCACTTCTTTCGCTGGAGGATACAGGTCTCCAGTCCACAGCCCTCGCAATCAACATGATGGTAGAGAATGCGGTGGTGGCTACCGTAGGGAAACCAGACGCGAGGGATGTTGCGAGCGGCGAAGATGGCGACGCAAGGAGTTTGCACGGCGGCTGCGAGGTGCATGGGACCGGAGTCGTGACCCAGGAAGACCGAGGCTCGCGCGAAGACGGCAGCGCTCTGGCGGGGTGTAAGAACACCGCAGAGGTTAACGACAGGAGAAGTCGAGCGGGAGCGCCAGCCGGCGGCGGCAAATTCGCTGGCCTCAGATTCCTCCGGTGCGCCGCAGAGGGCAAGGACGGAGTCGGGGTATATCTCAGCGAGACGGGCGAGGAGGTCATGCCAGTTTTCGCGGCCCCAGTCCTTCGACTGGACCTTTGTGCCGACGCTGACCGCGATAAGGTTGCGGCCGATGCATGGCTTCAGGACCTCGGCTGCCCGCTCGTGTTCTGCGCGGGTAAGCTTCAGATCCCAGCTTGCGGGGGAGTCAAGATGCGCATCACCAAGTTCGGCAAGGTTGCGCGCCAACCGCGCGCCTTCGGCCTCGAGGATGGGGTGGCCGCGCTCCACGCCCTCAGTGCGAGGCAGCTGCATGTCTTGTGTGAGCGGGACCCCTATAAGACGGAAGATGCCGCAGAGGCGAAAGAAGAGGGCATCTCGTTTAGCCGAGGCTATCCCGCGCGTCGAACCCACATAAACGAGGACATCAGGGTGCCACCGCACCAACTGCCACCAAAGCTTGAAGAGATCGCGTGGGCTGCGGGTACCAACGGTGTACCGAAGAAATGAGTGGATCAAACCGGTTTCATCAAGGATCGCTGCAGCTGGCGGCGCTTTGGCGCTGACGGGGAAGTTAGTCAACATGCGTCGCTCTGCCTGAGGAAAGGCACGTGCGATGAGGTGCAGCGCCGGAAGGGCGATCAGGGTATCACCAAGGCTGCCGAGGCGGTAGACGAGAACCTTTCGAGGCGCGCGTTGGGGGGTGTCGGGCATCGGTGCTCCTCTAGTTTGCCACGACTTACGGAGCAGGCGAGCTTCTTTGGTGTAGTGTCGTGGCTATGCAGGCACGGCTGATACTGGATGCGGAAGAGATAGCCCGGATGCACGATCGGGCAGTGGTGCGGTGGCATGAGAAGGCCGAAGAGGGGGAGGCGGCGGTAGATGGAGATCTGACGCGGTTGATCTTGGCGCAGCACCGAGCGAACTTCGCCCTGTGGCATAAAGAGGATGAAGCACGCGATGCGGATGCGAGCGATGCTGAGATCGCCGCAGTCAAACGAGCCATCGACTCGCTCAACCAGCAGAGGAACGACTTGGTTGAGAGGATTGATGTGCTTTTGGAAGGGCAGTTGCCGCAGAGTGAGCGCGCAGCGTTGCATTCCGAGACACCCGGACTGATCGTTGACCGATTGTCGATTATGGCATTGAAGATATATCACACTAAGGATGAGACACTTCGGGCCGACGCGCCGCCGGCGCATCGTGCGAAGAATGCAGCGCGGTTGGCTGTTTTGGAGATGCAACGGTGCGACCTGGCAGGATGCCTAAACGAACTTATGGTGGACATCGCGAACGAACGGCGGCGCTTCAAGGTATATCGGCAAATGAAGATGTATAACGATCCAGACTTGAATCCGGTGCTTTACCGTCGCGGCAGGGGTTGACCGGACGGCGGGTTCTGCGTATAAAACCGAGACACGGCACACAGACGGCCAGCTTGCAGTTTCCAGGGCGGGTGCGTTTGCACAAGGGTTTCACAGGAACGACATGGCTCAGACGAAGACAGCACCTGGAACAACAGCAAAACGTTCATCCCGCACCCTAGCAGGCAGCGTCCCGCCGCCGGCGGATGATGCCCGCACGCAGGCCTTGAAGCTATATGAAGCTGCGCTGAAGCTGATGGGCGAGGGCAAGTATGATCAGGCACATGTAGCGTTTACCAGGATGCTGGACTCCGCTCCGTCCGACTTGGCGCACAGCGTACGAATGTATATCAACGCGTGCGTGCAGCAGGTGTCAAAGGGAAAGACAGAGTTCCTAAGTCATGAAGAGCACTACGACTACGCCATCTCTTTACTGAACAGCGGGCACTACGAGGATGCGCGCGAGCAGTTCCATGCCATCCTCTCAAAGAACAACTCGGCGGACTACGCCTTTTACGGCTTGGCGGTGCTTTCAAGCATGACGGGCGAGTCGCATACCTGCCTTGAGCACTTGACGGAAGCTATCCGGATGAATGGACGCAACCGCATCCAGGCACGGTCAGACTCGGACTTTCAGGATATGGCAGACGACCCGCGCTTCACCGAGCTGCTCTATCCGGAGTCCTAGAAGTGTTTTATGCTGGGTCCGGGGAATAGCGGCGCGGGGGGTTGCGCTCCTAGAGGACGGAACGGATTGAAGAACGATCCAGCGGGACCAGAACAGGCGCTGCGTGTAGTTGCGATTGGGGGGGGCACGGGGCTGTCGACGCTGCTGCGGGGGCTGAAGCGGTTTGTGCCGACGCCGACAGGGGCGCAGCCGCTGACAGACTCACGGTGTAAGGACGGGCCATGCCTGATCCGGGAGTTGGCGGCGGTTGTGACGGTCACAGACGATGGGGGATCGTCCGGGCGGCTGCGGGAGGACCTTAAGATGCTCCCGCCTGGCGACGTGCGGAACTGCATGGTGGCGCTGTCGGAGGATGAGCACCTGCTCTCCCAGCTATTCCGGTTCCGGTTCGACCAGGGGGACCTGCAGGGGCATAGCTTCGGCAACCTGTTTGTGGCAGCGCTAACACACATTACCGGGGACTTCGCGCAGGCTGTGCAGATGTCGTCGCAGATTCTGGCGACGCGTGGAAGGATCTATCCGGCGACCAACACGAACGTGACGCTGGCGGCGCGGATGGACGACGGGACGACGGTACGCGGGGAGACAAGCATCACGGCAAGCCAGCAGCGGATCGTGGAGTTGATGATCGAACCGGAGACAGCCGAGCCTCTACCGGAGACGCTGGAGGCGATCGCGCAGGCAGATCTGATTTCGGTTGGTCCGGGGTCGCTGTATACGTCGCTGATTACGAACCTTCTGGTACATGGCATCCCGGAGGCTCTGGCGGCCTCGCCGGCGACGCGGGTGTATGTGTGCAACCTGATGACGCAGGCGAATGAGTCACTTGGCCTGACAGCCTCGCAGCACATCGAGAAGATTCTGCAGCATGCGCGGGCCACCGGGGGGCCGGTGTTCGATTATGCGATCGTGAACACCGCGCCGATCTCGCCGGAGGTGCTGGCGCGGTATGCGCGGGAGGGGCAGATGCCGATCGAGGCAGACCTCGACCGGATTCGGGCATTGGGGGTCGAGCCGGTGGTGGGGAGCTTTGTGCATGAGGGCGACCTGCTGCGGCATGACCACGACCGCGTAGCGGAGGCTCTGCTGGAGCTTGGTCTGGCGGGCAGGCCGGCGGGGCGGATAGCGGCCGCGCGGTGAGCGGTGTGGCTCATCGGCCGGCCTCAATGGCAACAAGCTGGGGGGCTTCTATCGTGCGCTTGAGCTGACCGCAGGCGGCGTAGATGTCGCGGCCGCGCGGGCGGCGGATGTAGGTAGGGATGCCGGCGTTGCGGAGACGGGTCTGGAAGGCGGCCACGACAGAGGGGGCGGGCTGGTCGAAAGGCATGTCGGGGCCTGGATTCCAGACGATGAGATTGACCTTGGCGGGGAGACCGCGCAGAAGAATCGCGAGCTCGGCGGCGTGGGCGACTTGGTCGTTGACGTCTTTGAGGAGGACGTACTCGAAGGTGACTCGTTCGCGAGGGCGGAGAGGCACGGCCGCCACGGCCTGAAGAAGCGCGGCGATAGGCCATTTGCGGGTGATCGGCATGATGCGCTCACGGACCTGATCGTTGGAGGCGTTGAGCGAAAGGGCAAGCTTGGGCCGGACGGGTTCCGCGGCCAACTGCTCGATGCCGGGCAGTATGCCGGAGGTAGAGACGGTCATGCGCGACTCGGGGATACGCATGGGCCCGGCGAGGAGGCGGACGGCGGCAATGAAGGCGGGATAGTTGAGGAACGGCTCGCCCATGCCCATGAAGACGAGGTTGATGCGGTCGGGATTGCCCTGCCCGCGGGCACTGCCCAGCTCAACGTGGTGGCGGTTGAGGACCACGGCGACCTGGCCGGCGATCTCGCCCGCAGTGAGATTTCGCCGTATGCCGAGGCGGGCAGTCAGGCAGAACTGGCAGTTGACGGCGCAGCCTACCTGGCTGGAGATGCAGATGGTAGCGCGTTTGTAGGTGACGGGTGAGGCAAAATCTTCATCCTCCGAGGCCGGGGTGCCATCCCCCTGCTCCCCGCCGTCGCCGCCGGGCATCCAGACGGTCTCGACCGTCTCGCCATCGGGCAGGCGGATGAGATAGCGCTCGGTGCCGTCGGTGGAACGGGCGGTCTGGGCGATCTCCGGGAGTCCTACGGTGTAGCTGTCTGCGGCAAGGGTGTCACGGAGCGACCGGGGTAGGGTGGTGATGTCATCCAGGCGCGGGATGCGGCGGCGGTAGAGTGCGTCGAGGAGCTGGGTGGCGCGGTAAGCGGGCTGATCCAGGCTTTGGAGCAGGACGGTGAGGTCGTTCGGCGAGGCTCCAAAGAGGAATTTGAGGGTTGCGGATGGGGCGACGACGTGGTCCATGGCGACGATACCCCCCCCTCCCGCACCTTGGTACGAAAATCTTCAAAACAAACAACTTAGGGTTGGACCCGAAGTATAGAGGTCCAAACGTGTGAAGGCCCGGCTAGGATGCCGGGCCTTGCCTTCTAGCGATGACTTAAGTCTAACAGGGATGTCAAGCGTCCTGCGGGTCTCCGCGGGAGGCGAGCGCGTCCATGGCGGCGAAGTGATCGAGGAGGCGGCGATGCATGAACAGGTAGCCGCCGCCAACGCGTCGCAGAAAGGTGAGTTCGGCGGCGTGCCGGTAGAAGGCGATGCAATCGCGCGGGGCGTACCGCTTGCGCCAAACGATGAGGCGGAGGGTGTAGTGCTGGATGAAGGCGAGGCCGCCCAAGCGGAGGCCAAGGCTGACGGCTACGAGGTTGACGAACAACAGGTATTTTTCGAATTGAGGGAGCAGTGCGGCCGAGATCGCCTCCAATCCAAGAAGCGCTCCCGCTCCGATTGCGATCGGCTTTAACGGGCGCCATATCTCCTGGTTAGGATGGACCCGCGTGGTGATATCTCCCATGGAGAAGCCCGATGGCACCCCGACGAACAGGATGCCAGCCGCGAGCAGAGTGATAAGCCCTTGCATGCCTTGGGTCAGATAGTTCATGACGTAGGCAACGGGGCGGTACGCAGCAGCGGTTGCAAACTCGTCCAGATGAAGGTGCGCATCAATGCCTGCCGTGAGGAAGCCGAGGGCGATGCCGAGGGTGCCGGAGCCGAGCAGTAGACGCCAGGTAATGGCGTTTCTGGCTGAATGCCAGGACCAGCGCACCCGTTCGACCGGCTGTACCTGCCTAACGCCGCCTATGATCGACCCCAACATGGCGAAAAGAAGCCCGAACATCACGGACGCAAAAAAGACTTCATACAAGGCGGAGTGTGTTTGGCCGCCTGGGTCAAAGTGTTTTTCAGCCAGCCAGTAGACAGGGCCCATCAGCACACCAAGAGCTGCCGCAGCTACGGGGCGTCCGAGCAGGATGATGCCCCCGACGAGCACTCCAATGACTGAACCATACCGTACGCTATGGATCGCAAATGACAGAAGCGGGAACTGCTGATTGCGAAATCCAGGCGTGAACTCATTGCTCACGACCGAGTCAAGCGAAAAGAGGGCGGTCACGATGAGGCAAGCAAAGAGGCCGGTCAAGGCATAGTAGGCGGCACGCTGAGGTTTGGTCGAGAGCCAGGCGGGCTGAATGCGGCCCAGGTAGAAGACGGTCTGGTTTTGGCGTTTCATGGTGGCGGCGAGCCAGCCGAGCCAGGCCAGGGTTTGCTCGCGGGAGAAGATCGGGGTCTGGGAGGAACGTCCGGTGCGGTGAAACATGGCCTCGACGTAGCCGCCGAAGAGACGGTCACGGCGCTCCGGGAGGGTGCCGAGGGGCTCCGGGACTGGCTGGGAGGTATCGTTGTAGGCAACGGCGGCGACGTTGAGCATGAGAGGGGTGTCGAGCAGGGCCCACAGGGTTTCATCCTGTGCCAGCGCGGTGCGGACAGCGGAAAGGGAGCCGGGATTCTCATCCAGGCAGGCGAGGATCTGGGCGCGGGTGAGAGGCTGGAGGGCTACGGCGCCGCGCACCCGGAGACGGGTAGTCAGGGCTTCGTAGTCGGCGAGGCGGCTGCAGACGACGAGAGCCGGGTGCTCCATGCTGTGGGTGTTGATGGCCGCGACGCAGGAGTCGCGTGAGGGCTCGGCGACCTCATCCAGACCGTCGAGGAGTGGGGTGACGGCATCGTTTGCGATGAGAGCGCGAGCCTGGGCTTTGGGTACGCTGTAGCGTTTGTTGAGCTCATCTTGAAGCCAGGCGGTGAAGGTTCCGCGGAAGCCAGCCCAGGTGGAGAGATTGAAGACGACGGGGATGGGCAAAGCGGGGTCCGCCTGAGCGCGGTCCAGCAGGGCACGGGCGAGTTCGAGCAGCGCGATGGTCTTGCCGGCACCGGGTGCGCCGAGGATGAGGAGTTGCTCGTGAAAGTCATCGAAGACGGTGACGATGTGGCCGGTTGAGGGAAGAGGTTGCGGCGCTTCGCCGGTTTGCCGGATGACGATGTCCCAGGTTCGTTCGGTGGCTCCGGGTTTGGCGGTGAGATCGAGATTGAGGCGACCGTGGTGGAGGGCCGGACCAAGGATGGCGTCGACCCAGTCATTGCGTACACGCTTCAGGAGCTTTTGGCGGTTGGGATTGGAGGCGTCCACGTGGACGATTGGAGGGGCGAGGCGGGCAACTTGCGGGACAGGCTGGCTGCGGTCGCCCTGGAAGATCTGCTGGACGCGCTGGCTGAGGGCCAGCAGGGTGCGATCCTGGGCGGGTTCATCGAGCTCACTCAGAGCTTTACCGGGAGAGTTGGCTGCCTGGAGGTCGGCCAGGGAGAAGCGCTCCGGGCCGTGGAGGGGATCTGGAAAGTTGAAGGTGGTGGTGGAGAAGAGGCAGGGCCGGAGGATGACGGGGAGGATGGTGACCCCTTCGTCGCGGGCACGACGGAAGAGGAGAGGGAGCTCATTGTTGCGAATGTAGTCCGAGGCCAGGAAGGCCGGGCTGACGAGGAGGATGGCGACGCGGGCGTTAGTAAGCGCGGCGGTGATGTGCTGCTGCCATGAGTCGCCGATCTGGATGCGTTGGTCGGACCAGACGGCGACGAGACCCTGGGCGGCCAGCGGCTTGAGGTGTTCGGTGAGTCGGTCTAGCCAGCGTTTGGCGGGATCCGGGCTCTCGTTGTCGCGGTGGGCGTAGCTGATGAAGATCGGCGCGGGGGCGGCGGCGGGCGTGAGGGACGGATCGATCATTCGGGAAGGAGCGACCTGAAGTGGTGCTCATGGTCTTGTTGGTCTTCAGTGTCTTCGGGTGGGGCGTGGCGCAGTAAAAAAGCGCACCCTATTTTGGCATAGGGTGCGCGACGTGGCGGAAGTTTTGTTCGGGGACAGCTTACAGGGACGACTCAGGCAATGGCGCTGATGACGGAGCCTAGGCTCTCCTCAGCGGCTTGCGCGGTGGATCCGGTGGCCGATGCTCCTAGAAGCCCCGGCACGGAGACGACGTACTGGCCCCCGGAATACTCAACATCGCCTGTGTAGGTCTTCCCGGCGACGGTCGTGGTGTACAGCGTGGCTGCGACGGAGGCCGCAGAGCCGAGGTCCGCCGTTGAGGTTCCGTGACCATGACCGCCAGAAGACGCGCGCGGAGGCGTAGACGATGGGCTGGCGGCTGGGGACGCGGCAGGCGGCGCGACGGTGGAATGAGCCGTCGCGGGCGCAGACGCAGTAGCGGAGGGGTTGGGGCGAGATGGAGGCGTGATGTGGGTCAGGGAGGCGGGGTTGAGAAGGGATCCGATCTGCATGGCTGCTCCTGGAGGTTCAAACGATGAACGGCTCGCATGGCCAGCGATGGATCCTTGCACAATGCCGGCGTCGGAGCCCTTTGCGGGGTGACCTCATTCACCGGGGCTGTTGTAGGAAGGTTTTCGGCTGGAGTGACGCTAACTTTATGTGCTGATGCCGGATTTTCCGCCGACCGGGGGGGGGTGGCGGGGGTGTGAAAGAATATCGACTGGGCAAGGA
>CAXUNW010000060.1:2556-13564 GCA_964252505.1 uncultured Acidobacteriaceae bacterium | reverse complement strand
CTCCTCGCCTGCCTGGGCAAGCATAGAGCAGGCGAGGAGCAAGGGGAGGACGGCGGCGAGGCAACGCGGAAGCGTCGGGGTTCTCAATGTTTGAACTCCGTATTGGGCGGGGGCAGGATGTCGCCTTCACGCGCGGTCCAGACATACAGGGTCGGGAGCAGGAAGACGCTGATGAGGAGCGCCCCCACCAGGCCGCCGACGATGACGATGGCAAAGGGCCGCTGCGAGTCCGAGCCGATGCCATGCGAGGTTGCGGCGGGGAGCAGGCCAAGCGTAGCGACGAGCATGGTCATCATGATGGGACGGAGGCGCAGTACGGCGCCTTCGATGGCGGCTTCTTCCGGCGAGAAGCCGGCGGCGCGCATCTGGTTGATGTACTCGAGCATGATGATGCCGGTTTGCACGGAGACGCCGAAGAGTGCAAGAAAGCCGACGCCGGAGGAGACGGAGAAGTGGGTATGGGTGAACAAGAGGGCCAGCATACCGCCGAGAGGCGCCATGGCGACGTTGGCCAGGATGAGCGTGGCCCACTTGAAGGAGCCGAACATGGCGTAAAGGATGATGAAGATAAGCATGATGGTGAGGGGCAGCACGATCATGAGCCGCCGCGAGCTGCGCTTTTGACTCTCGTACTCTCCCGCCCAATCGATTTTGTAGCCGGCGGGTAGAGGAACCTGGCGGGAGACCTTCTCGATGGCCTCCTGGACGGTTGAGCCGAGATCGCGGTTGCGGACGCTGTACTTGATGGCGACGTAGCGCAGTCCGCCTTCACGGTAGATCTCTTCGGCACCGTCCTCGATCTGGAGCCTGGTGACCTGAGCGAGGGAGACTCGCTCGCCCGTCGGGGAGACCAGGCGGATGTTGTCGATGGCCTGGGGGGTTGCGCGGGAGGCGGGGCTGTACCGCGCGGTCACATCGTACCGGGCGTCGCCTTCGAGCACCTGCGTGACGGCGTTGCCGCCGACGGCGGACTCGATGGCATCCTGCACGTCCGAGGCGTTGATGCCGAAGCGCGCCGCGGCGGGGCGGTCGACGATGAAGTTGAGGTTCGGCTGGCCGATGACGCGAAACAGGCCGAGATCGGCGACACCTTTGATCTTCGACATGACCTGCACGATGTCATCGCCTTTTTGCTCCAGGGTCTTCAGGTCTGTGCCGTAGAGCTTGACGGCGAGTTCGCCTTTGACGCCGGAGACCGCTTCCTCCACGTTGTCCGAGATGGGCTGCGAGAAGTTCCAGATGACGCCAGGAGACTTTTCCAGCTCGCGATCCATGGCGCCGATGAGATCTTCCTTGTTTTGCTGGAAGACAGGGCGCCACTCGGCTTTGGGCTTCAGGTCGACGAAGTACTCGGTGTTGAAGAAGCCGGTGGTATCGGTGCCGTCGTCGGGCCGGCCGATCTGGCTGACGACCTGCTTGACCTCGGGGAAGGATGCCAGCAGAACGCGGGCGTGGTCGGCGATTCTTCGGCTTTCCGTTGGGCCCGCGGAGGGAGCAAGCGAGCCGCGCACCCAGATGGCGCCCTCGTCGAGGTGCGGCAGGAACTCCGAGCCGACCACGCCCGAGGTTCCGAGAAAGATCGTGACGCCGAAGGCGGCGAGCGCGAAGCCGAAGGTGATCGGGCGATGCTCGATGGCAAACTGGGCGGCGTGACGGTAGCGGGTGGTGATCCAGCGCAGGACCGGATTCTCCCACTCGGTTGTGCCTTTGCGAAAGAGAAAGCTCGCCAGCACGGGCGCGAGGATGATCGAAAACATCAGCGCGCCGAGGAGCGCGAAGGCCACCGTCCAGGACATGGGCTTGAACAGGCGGCCTTCCACGGATTGCAGCGTGAAGATGGGAAGGTAGGCGGTGATGATGATGCCGATTGCGTAGAAGACGGGCCGCTGCACCTCATAGGCGGCCTCGCGGATCTGCTGGAGCGGGCTTACGTCTTCGCGACGGCCATGACTGAGGTGGCGCACGATGTTCTCGACCATAACGACCGCACCGTCCACGACCATGCCGAAGTCGAGTGCGCCCAGGGAGAGAAGGTTTGCGGGGATCTGGCGGAGGTCCAGACAGATAGAGGCGAAAAGAAGCGAGAAGGGGATGGTGAGCGCGACGATGAGCGCGCCGCGCAGATTGCCCAGGAAGACGAAGAGGATGATGACGACGAGGATGATGCCCTCGGTCAGGTTGTGCAGCACCGTGTGGGTGGTGAGCTCGAGCAGGTTGCTGCGGTCGAGGAAAGGAACCACCTTGACGCCTTTCGGCAGCACATGGTCGTTCAGCTCCTTCATCTTGGCGTGGATGCCGACCAGGGTCTCATCGGAGTTGGCGCCTTTCTGCAGCAAGAGGACGCCTTCGACTGCATCCGCATTGTCATCCAGTTTGCCGTCCGCGCGACGGATCGCCTTGCCGATCTGGCCGAGCCTGATCTTGGGACCCTGGAGGACGGTCGCCACGTCGGAGACGCGCAAGGCGGTGCCCGACTGCGTCTTCAGCCCTGTCTGGGCGATGTCATCGATGGTGTGAAAGAGGCCGACCTCGCGGACATTGATCTGCTGTTGGCCGGCCTCGATAAAGCTGCCGCCCGCGTTGATGTTGTTAGCGGCGATCTGCTGCTTGATCTGCGCGACGGTCAGGCCGTACTGGACCAGTTTGTCGGGGTCGAGGATGACCTGATACTCCCGGGTGACGCCGCCGAAGCTTGAGACATCCACGACGCCAGGCACGGAGCGGAACTGGCGTTCCAGGGTCCAATCTTCCAGGCTTTTGAGGGCCATGGTGTCGTAGGCGGGATTGGTGCTTTCAAGCGTGTACCAGAAGATCTGGCCGACCGGGCTCCAGTCCGTGCCGATTTGGGGTTGAAGGCCGGTCGGGAGGGTCACCTGGGAGAGCCGCTCGAGCACCTTCTCCCGGTTCCAGTCGTTCACACTCTCATCGTCGAAGACCATGGTGAGGCTGGAGAGGCCGGCAAGGGAGGTGGAACGGAGGTGCGTCATGTGCGGGATGCCGGCCATGCTGATCTCAAGCGGGACCGTTACCTGCTGCTCAATCTCTTCCGCTGCGCGGCCCGGCCACTGCGTGATGACGGTGACGTAGTTGTTGGCGACATCGGGGTAGGCCTCTACGGGCAGATTGTGGAACGAGATGGCCCCCCAGCCAAAGAGCAGGATCGCGAAGACCAGAACGATGAAGCGGTTGTTGAGCGCGAAATCCACGAGCTTGCGGATCATTACTGGGCCGCCGTGTTTTGGAGTTCCAGCGAGTTCGCGACGATCTGCTCGCCGGCAGAGAGGCCGGAGAGGATCTCGATCATGTTGCCGTCCAGCGCGGCCCCGGACTTGACGGGGACGGTGCGAAAGCTGCCGGCGGTGCCTGAGGGCTCGAAGACGAACTCCCGATCGTGCAGATGCAGCACCGCCGCGGCCGGAACAACGACCCGCAAGGAAGGGTGGGCGCCGCGGAAGGTGGCGGTGGCGAACATGCCTATCCGCAGCAGGTTGTTTGGATTCTGCACCTGGATGCGAACCTTGGCCGTGCGAATGGACGGGTCCAGGACAGCGCCGATGTCGCTGATGGTTCCTGTCAGGGCGCGATCCGGGTAGGCGGCGAGGCGTATTTCAGCAGACTGCCCAAGATGAACGGTCGCGAGGTCGTTTTCGTAGACGTCGCAGACGACCCAGACGTGGGAGAGATCGGCGATGATGAGCGAGCCGGACGCGCCGGCAAAGGTGACGCCCGCGGCCCCCGAGGCGCTCACGTTCTGCGAAATGACGACGCCGCTTGCGGGGGCATAGACCGGAACCGTATCGCCGGGATGATTTTTATCGACGCCCAGGATACGCAGCTGCTGCTCGGTTGCAGTCAAGGCGGTGAGCGCGTCTTCTTCGCCGTTCTGGGCGATCTCAAGCTGGGTCTGGGCGATGGCGCCCTTGTCGAACAGAAGCTTGTCACGATCCAGAGTCACCTTTGTCAGGTGCTCGTCGGAGACGGCCTTGAGGTAGCTGGCGAAGGCCGTGGAGATGTCGGGGCTTTGGACCTGCATGACTAACTGGCCTTTGTGGACGTAATCTCCAAGCCCAACCTTCAGGGACACGACCCGGCCATTTGCCAGCGAGAGGACGGGCAGTTCGCGCGAGACATCGGGTGCGACCGCGCCGGTCACGTTCAGGGTCTCGAAGCTTTGGCGCGTTGTGGCGGAGACGAGAGAAAACTGCTGCGGATGCTCGACCCGCACCGTGCCTGCCTCGCTGGAGGAGACCACCGTCTGAGTGGCAGGGGGGGCCTCGGCGGCCTCCCGGGAGGCTTCCTCGGGCTTGTGGCAGCCTGCCAGAAGAAGGCCCATCATGCCCAGGACGAGTGGCACTTTTGAGGCAACTGCCCGGGGCTTCCGCTGCGCGCTCTTCGTCTGGATCATTCCAATCAGCTTATCCTGTCTCGATTGCGGAGAGGTTGCGGCATGCAGGCATTGCCCTGCGAGGGCACAGAGGGTTCCTACCGCATCGCGTGCTTAGTAGAACCCGGAAAAACGTAAAAAGTCTATAAGGCGATTTATGCGACGGCGGCCTTTAACCTGCACGCGGCGAGACGCCACGGGCTACGCGCGAACGAGCAAGTCTTCGATCCTGACGGGAAGCTCCCGAACGCGGATGCCGGTGGCGTGGTAGACGGCCGCTGTGATCGCGGGCGCGATGCCTGCCAGGCCGATTTCGCCCACGCCTCGTGCGCCATATTCTCCGATGAGGGGATCGGGAATGTTGAGGAAGTGCACGTCGATCTCCGGCGAATCCGCCGAGGTCGGCACAAGGTAGTCGGCGAAGTTGTCGTTGACGGCATGGCCGTTTCGCGGGTCGTAGACGGTTTGCTCCAGCAACCCCATGCCGATGCCCATGACGACGGCACCGGCGATCTGATTAGCGGCTGTGCGCGGATTGAGGATGCGTCCGGCATCGATGACGGAGACCACGCGGCTGACGCGGAGGCGTGCGATGCCGGGATCCCACTCGACCTCCACAAACTGTGCGCCGAAGGAATGCATGGAGTAGTCCGCGGCCTTGGTCTCGGAGGCGGCCGAGCCCGTCTTACCCTCGCCGGTAGCAGCTGCCACATGGGCCATGCGCAGGACATCCTGGTAGGGGGTGCCGTTCTCAGGGCTTTCTCCTGCGACGTGAACCCGGCCGTTGGTGATGGCGAGTTTTGCCGGGTCCATGCCGAGGAAGTTACAGCCTTTCGCCCGCACGGCGTTCGCAAAGAGGGACTTGATGGCCTGGTTGGTCGCATCTGCGATGGCGGGCACCAGGCTGGCCGTTGCGGTGGATCCGCCCGACATAGGTCCGGGAGGAAGGGAGCTTTCGCCCAGAACCACCTCGATGCGATCGACGGGGATGCCGGTTTTGTCCGAGACGATCTGGGCGGCGATCGTGTAGGTTCCGGTGCCGATATCCTGCGATCCGGAGCTTGCCCGGACCTTGCCATCCGCCCGGAGCGCAACGGTTGCCTCGCTGGGCCCGCGCCCTGCGCCCCAGACGCGCAGGCGACGCCCCATCCAAGAATCAGGTCGCCCTTTCGCATGGAGCCAACCGCCGGGGTCCGCCTGGCCCAGCCGAACTTCTCCGAGCCAACCTGCAGACACTCCTTCAAATGCCGCGACGAGAATGGCTTGTTTTTTTCTTCGTCGATCAGTGTGTCGTGAGCGAGGCGGAAGGCAACCGGATCCTGATTAAGCTTGAGGGCGAGCTCGTCGACGGCTGATTCAAGCGCGAACAAGCCCGGCACCGCGCCCGGTCCGCGCATGGGCGTTGGGGTGCCTACGTTGCGCTTCAGCAGGGCGGAGGTGACCTGCAGGTTGGCCACGCTATACAGAAAGGGCGTCGCTTCTCCGCAGTTCTCCTTGATATCGTCGATTGGGGAGGTATGGTTTCGGTAGTCCTGCTGGAGCGAGACCAAGCGGCCCTCGGCGGTGGCGCCGAGCCGCATACGCTGTTGCGTGCGTGGCCGATGGCCGACGTTTGAAAACATCATTTTGCGTGTGACCGTTAGCTTGACCGGCCTGCCGAGGCGGCGGGAGGCGATGGCAGCGAGCGCCGAGTGCGGCCAGGGGAAGAGCTTGCCGCCGAAGCCCGAGCCGATGTACTTCGACACGACCAGGATGTTTTCGCGGGGGATTCCCAGCACCTGCGCCATGACGTTCAGGTGGTTCATGACGCCCTGGGACGACTCGTACAGCGTCACCTGATCCCCCGCGGCCGTGTGTTTCCAGTCCGCGACCGTAGCGTGCATCTCCATGGGATTGTGCGTTTCAGCCGGAGTAACGTAGGTGGCGTCGATCTTTACGGCAGCGTTCGCGAAGGCCGAATCGGTGTCTCCGCGTTTGCTTTCAATCTTGGGTCCGCCTGGGTCGCCGGCAGCCGGGATCCGGTCATCAAGCCTCTGCGAGACGTTCGGAGTTTGTGCCGCATAGGTGACGCGTACCGCAGCCGCGGCGGCCTGCGCCTGCTGGAAGGTCTTGGCCACGGCGAGCGCGACATACTGGCCCCAGTAGTAAATGGTGTCATCCTCAAACGGGGGCCGGCTCTCGCTGATTCTTCCGCCTCTTCCGCCCTGGGACGTTCGATAGACGGAATCGATGTTGCCGGAGTGAAGGACAAGCATCACGCCGGGCATCTTCTCTGCGGTTCCTGTGTCGATCGACGTGATCTTTCCGTTGGCGATCGTAGCGCAGACCGGAACCGCATAGACCAGGTTGGCGAGGTTGTAATCGGCGGCGTACTTGGCGGTGCCGGTCGTTTTGTGGGGGCCGTCGATGCGCGGAATGGACGCGCCGATGACGGCGGAGAGCGGGGCAGCGGGAACCTGCGGCTTGACGGTTTGCTCTGCCTGACCGCCGTCTATGAACTCGATGAACTCGGTGAACATCATCCTGGAGATCTCCCTGGCTTTGTGCCGGTTACGCCATTGCTGTGGTCGTGGTGAGGGCACGCACAAGACAGCGACGCGCAAGCTCTACCTTGAAGCCGTTCTCGGAATGGGGTCGGGCGTCTTTCAGGGCCTCCTCGGCGGCATGGCGGAAGAGAGCAAGGTCGGCCTTGCGGCCGGTCAGCGCTCTTTCGGCGGCGACGGATCGCCATGGCCGCGTGCCGACCCCGCCAAGGGCGACGCGTGCATGCTGCACCCGGCCGCCCTCTACCTTCAGCACGACAGCGGCGGACGCAAGGGCGAACTCATACGCGGCGCGGTCGCGCAGCTTCAGGTAGTGGCTTTGCACTCCGGCCAGAGGCGGCGGCAGCGTCACCGCAGTAATCAGGTCGCCTGGTTCGAGCACTGTCTCGCGGTGCGGGGTGTTCCCCGGCAGCAGGTAAAAATCGTTGATGGGAATCGCGCGGGCACCCTTCGTACCTTCCACATGGATCGTGGCTTCCAGCGCCGTCAGCGCCACGTTCATGTCAGACGGGTTTGTCGCGATGCACTCGGGGCTGGTGCCGAGGATGGCGAGCATCCGGTTATGGCCACCGATGGCTGAGCAGCCTGTGCCGGGTTCGCGCTTGTTGCAGGCATGCGCGGTGTCGCGAAAGTAGACGCAGCGCGTACGTTGCAGCAGGTTGCCGCCGGTCGTGGCCATGTTGCGAAGCTGCGGCGAAGCGCCTGAAAGCAGGGCTTCTGAGAGAACTGCATACTTCGTTTGTACGACAGGGTGGTGGGCGAGGTCGGAGTTTCGGACGAGGGCGCCAATGGTAAGACCACCCTCGGGCGTGGGCGCGATCGCGTCGAGCGGAAGCCCGTTAACGTCGACGACCTCCTTGGGCCGCTCGACCAGAAGCTTCATCATGTCGATGAGGTTCGTGCCGCCTGCGACAAAGCGGACGTCGGCCCCCTGCTGCGCCGTGCTGGACCGGCCGGCCGCCTGCACAGCCTGCGGGATGGTGGTGGGACGGCTGAAGACAAACGCTTCCATGGGGGTCTCCTGACAACGTGTGGGTTACGCCTGACGGCGAACCTGCTGCACGGCCGCCACAATGTTCGGGTAGGCGCCGCAGCGGCAGATGTTGCCGTACATACCATGTTTCACATCATCATCCGACTGCCCGCAGGGCTCCTTGAGCAAGGCGACGGCCGACATGATTTGGCCCGAGGTGCAGTAGCCGCACTGGTAGCCATCGTGCTCTACAAACGCAGCCTGCATGGGATGCATGTGGTCGGGTGTGCCCAGGCCCTCGATGGTTGTGATCTCGTCGCCCGGGTGCATCATGGCAAGCGAAAGACAGGAGTTGACGCGGCGTCCGTTGACATGGACCGTGCACGCTCCGCATTGGCCATGGTCGCAGCCTTTCTTGGTTCCGGTCAGGTCGAGGTTCTCGCGCAGGCAGTCGAGCAGTGTGGTGCGCGGGTCGATCTGGAGCTTATGGGCCTCACCGTTAACCTTGAGGGTAAGCGGCATGGTTCCTGTGGATGGGGGAGCATCGATAGGGGGCGTGGGCGCCGGTGCAGTCTGCGCAGCGGCCAGCATTGGCTGCGAGGCAGCGGCAAGGGTCGCCGTGATGCCTGCAGCGCCAAAGGTGGACAGGAACGAACGGCGGCTGACAGAACCCAGCAATGGCCGCTTCGGGTCCGAGTCCGGTTGACCACCCTCCACCTCGAACGGCGCCGTCACCGCGGTCCGGTCGTCACTTGGGGCGTCCGAGATTTCGTTGGAGAGATCGTGCTTTGCCATTGGGGCTCCAGGGGGGAGGAGGTTCGGTCTGATAAACGTTATTGTCCGGGCGCACCTGATAAAAAGCAACTCTCGCCGGTCCGCAGGCTAGCGCGCGGTGAAGATGAGGAAGTAATCCTGCCCATCGGCTTTGGTGAAGTCGTAGGTTCCGGCAAGCTTGTAGCCAGCTTCGGCCATCTCCCGGACGACGATGTCACGGTTGAGACCGTGATCCGAACCGCTTCCGTTACGGTCTATGATGCCGATGCGGGCACCGGGCCGCAGCGAGTCGTGCAGGCGCTGCATAAGCGGAACAGGGCGGGCGATCTCGTGATAGACCTTCAGCATAAGCAGCGCATCGACGCTCCGGGGCGGCAGCCTGGGATCGTCCGGGGTGCCGAGGATAGTGTGAATGTTGGGCAGGGACTCCTTGCCGGCACGTTCGTCGATGTACTTGATGGCGTTCGGGTTGATGTCTTCGGCGAAGACCGAGCCGGAGGGTCCGACGCGGCGGGCCGCGCGGACGGTGAACCATCCGGAGCCTGCGCCGAAGTCCGCAACCGCTTTACCGGGATGGATGTCGAGCAGGTCCATGACACGGTCGATCTGAAGCTTTTTGTCGCGGTCGGGATACTCAAAGATGGACAGATCGCCGGAGTAGGGAGTGCTGGTAGCGCGCTGGGCCGCGGGGGCGGGAGCCTGGGCGGCCAGCATGTGCGGGGCCATGGCGGATGCCGCGAAGAGGAGGCAGCAGGTGCGGCGGAGGATCTGCCTTGTGGCGGCGTGGACTGTGAGGGTTCCCATGGAACCATCATGGAGCGGGCGACGGTGGAGTGCAAGGGGTGGGGAGTGGTCTGTCCAATCTGATGAAAAATGGCTCCGGAGGTGGGCTCCGGAGCCGTTTTGGGCTGGTTCGTTGCTGGTTCGTTGCCGGTTCGTTGCTGGTTTATTGCTAGAAGAAGAGTTTCGCGGAGACTTGAAGCTGACGGGGACCATAAAGGGTGCTGCTGGTGTTGGTGATCGTCCCAAAGGGGGTATTGGACACGAACGGGGCGATGCAGGTGTTGGTATGGGAACCGGTGGGGCAGGCACCGGTGGCTGCTGGGGCGGTGAAGGTGAAGGCGGTGGTGGCAACGCCGAGCCCATTGCGGTGGTTGAGGGCGTTGAAGGCTTCGCCGACAACCTGGAAGCGAATGCCTTCATGGATGGCGAAGTCGCGGGAGATGCGGGCGTCGAAATTATGAACGCCCGGTCCGGGGAAGCCATTTCGGGTGACCTGAGGGGCGCGCCCATACGCGCTTCCCGGAGCGTTGTTGGTGTTATCGGCTGCGCCAGTGGCGCTTCCGTCTCCACCGGCTGCGGTGGCGAAGGCTCCGGAGGCGGTGATGTAGCGGCCGGCCCCGGGATTGTTGGACATGAAGGCGGTGATGGGAAGGCCGTTCTGCGCGGTGAAGGTTCCAGCAACGACCCAGCCGTTCACGCCGTATCCTGCGAGATGGTTGGCGAAGTTGAACTTCGACGTGTAGATGAGGCTGCCGACGAAGCGCCCGCGCATATCGAGATCGGAGCGGCCCTGCTCGCGGGTCATGTTGATGGCGGGGTTGTTGTAGAGCTCCTTGCGGTTGAAGGGATCGAGGATGACGTCGGTGCCGAAGAAGGCTCCGCCGCCCGAGCCGGCGGTCTGGCCGGGATCAGTGGTGTGGGCCCAGGTGTAGTTGAACAGGCCGGTGAAACCGTACAGCATGCGCTGGTTCACCGTAACGGCCATAGCGTTGTACCAGGTGTTGAGGCCGCTGTAAGAGACGGAGAAATTGCCGTCGTTGGGTGAGGGCTTGGAGAGGCCGGTGGCGACGCTCGCAACGGGGTAAAAGGGAACGGTAACGGTCGACTGCGTGACGCCGGCGGCATTGACAACATCGTAGGTGCGGGTGGCGCCGGTGTAGGCGGCCTGGTTGAGATCGATCGAATAAGGCAGCCTCATGCCGCGGGTTCCGACGTAGCTGAGGGTAAAGCTGGTGCGAGGAGTGAGCTGCTGCTCCACAGCAACGTCGAAGGAGTGCGTGTAGGGCTGCGAATAGTTGGGATCGACGCCATGCGGGCTGAGCGCCTGCCCAGAAGGAACGCCGATAGCGGTCGGGGTGAGCGCGCCGGCAAAGGGTGCGGCGAGCGGTGGGCCGGGCGGGGTGAAGAGGACGTTCAGGTTGGTGGGAGCTCCGGCCTGTCCGGGGGCGAGGTTGAACTGCTGCTGGAAGACGCCGTTCTCGACCCGGGCGTTGTAGTAGGCGCTGAGGGGGATGAGCCCGTAGAAGATGCCGTAGCCACCGCGGACGACGG
>CAXUNW010000060.1:0-2546 GCA_964252505.1 uncultured Acidobacteriaceae bacterium | reverse complement strand
GTGGTGGGGTTGGGGCTGAAGGCGAAGCCGACGCGTGGCTGGAACATCTTGTAGTTGGTGTGAATGACGGAGGTGACGCCTGCGCCGAGGGGACTGGCGACACCGTTGGCGCTGTTCAGGTAAGGGCGCGGGGGCTGGGGAACGAGCTGCGAATCCCAGCGGACGCCGGCGGTGATGGTGAGCTTGGGCAGAGCCTTCCAGGTGTCCTCGATGAAGGCGGCGAGGTTCTTATCCCAGAAGTCATCCTTGCCGAGCTTGGTGATGGGATCGACGACCTGGGTAAAGTTGGAGTAGTGCTGGCCGCCGTTGACGCCGTAGACGTCCTGGACCCAGTTGGTGAAGCCCTGGGCAGCGGTTCCGGAGTAGGTGTAATTCCCGTTGCCCTGGAAGAGGTTGATCATGATCTCGTGGATGAAGTTGAGATCGACGCCTGCCTTGAGGGTGTGGTGTCCGCGGGACTGCGAGACGGTATCGAAGAACTGAATGCGGTGCTCATCGGGCTCTGCAAGGCGGGGGAGCGCGAGGTTTTCGCCGTACTGGGCGGTGTTAGCGACGCTGACTGCGGGTCCGGGGCCATTGGCGGAGGCGGTCTCAAGATCGCGCGACCATTGGAAGTGCAGCGCGTTGGCGGTGTTTGCGGTTAGGACGGACTCCCAGTTGGCGATGTAGAAGCGCTCATGGAAGTTGACGGTGCCGTTATTGGAGGGGGAGCTGTTGTTGGCGGTGATGGCGGTGTTGTAGCCGTTGGGCAGGTGGAAGTCTTCCCAGAGGAAGTCCGTGGAGATATGGTTCTTCTGGTTGAGGTTGTAGTCGAGCTTAGGGAAGAAGACGTCCTGCTTGGTGTTGCGCTGGAAGGTTCCGCTCTGGGCGGCGAGGAAGTTAGCGGCGGTAACACATTGGGCAGCGGTAAGAGGCGTGGGGCAGAAGCCGCCCGTGGCCGCGGTTCCCTGGACGGTGTTGTTGGCGTAGCCAAGCAGCGTTCCGGACGTGGTGCTGGAGGTGTAGAGGATGGGGTTGACGCGGCGGAAGCCGTCGTAGGTGAAGAAGTAGAAGAGCTTGTCCTTGATGATGGGTCCGCCGACCGAGCCGCCGAACTGCTGCTGCTGGTGGATGGTCTGGGTGAGCAGGACGGGATTTCCGCCGTTGTGCAGGGCGGACCACTTGCTGTAGGGGTCAAGGGCGTTCAGCGCGGGATAGCGGAGCGAGTAGAAGAGGTCTCCGTGGGTGGCATTGGAGCCGGACTTGGTGATGGCGTTGACGACGCCTCCGGCGGCTCCTCCGAACTCTGCCGAGTAGCCGGAGATGGAGGAGGAAAACTCCTTGATAGAGTCTTGTGAGAAGACGTAGGGGGCTCCGGTGGCGCGGCCGCGGGCCTCGTTGAAGAGTGCCTGCTGGTTGTTGACGCCGTCGACCATGTTGGTGTTGTAGAGACCGGAGACGCCGCGGTAGGAGATAAGGCCGGAGTTGCCGTCTGGGGCGACGTTGGGTGTGAGCAGCACGAAGTTATCCCAACGGCGACCGTTGACCGGGAGGTTGCTGACGAGCTCGGCGGTGACGGTCTGCGAGGCCTCGACCTTTTGGGTGTCGAGGATGGGAGCTTCGCTGGTGACGACGACCTCGGAGGAGACGGAGGCGGGCTGTAGCGTGGCGGAGACGGTGAGGATGGCGCCGACGGTGAGTTGGATGTTCTTCTGCTCGACGCGGCCAAAGGCGCCGCCGCCAAGGATGACCTGATAGTGGCCGGACTGGAGGAAAGGCGCGGTGTAGGAGCCGTCACTGTTAGTGACGACGGTGCGGGCAGCGCCGGTATCGGTATCGGTGATTGCGACGGTGGCGCCGGCAATCACGGCTCCGGTGGAGTCGGTGACGGTTCCGGAGATGGTTCCGGTGGCGGCTGTCTGCGCGTGGATCTGGGAGGCGGGCAGTGCCAAAGCCGCGAGCAACAGGGTGGTGGAGGTGCGGCGCTTCGTGGACTGGGAGAAGGCGGTACAGGTCATAGGGTGGAAGGCTCCAGGAGGCACGATGCGTTCGGGTACGGGCGGTGGGCTACGAGGCGGGTTCCGGAGAGATGGGAGCGCGTGGTGGAAAGCGCGGCCCGTTCAGGTACGGTGCCCGGTTAGATTTAGGTGATGGTTTAAGCGTCAAGCTTCGCGCCGGGGCTGTCAAGGGCAAACGGGAAGATGCATAGAGTTTCATGGAAAGGAAATGTAACTGGGTAACTGGTAACGGGTTACTGGCGAGTGGAGAGAGGCTCACGGGTGGCGATGGCGCGGCCGCGGGCGACGCCGGTTCCCCCCTCGGGAATGGGAGGCGGACGAGAAAACAACTGCACCGAGAAGCTGGTGGAGCACGCGATTACTGGAGGCGGTCGGGGATGACGGCGTGCTGGATGCAGAGCGCGCTCTGAAATGCTATTGCAAGCGGTCGGGAATGACGGCGTGCTGGATGAGGAGGTCGAAGGGGACGATCTTGAGGGTGTTCTCGTGGGTGGCTTCGAGGACGACGGGGCAGGCGGCGCCGGCTTGCTGGACCTGGAGCCAGCGGGC
>CAXUNW010000059.1:0-13588 GCA_964252505.1 uncultured Acidobacteriaceae bacterium | reverse complement strand
CCGTTTGTAGTGGGCCCCACGGCCTCCGCCCAGAAAATCACCTTCACCACCACCCCGCGTGCCGTGGGCACCGGCCTTGCCGTCACCGGCAGCGGCTCACCCTTCCTGACCGCGATCGCCCTCTCGTTCGCGGGCCTCCTGCTGTTCCTTGCCCGCCGCGCCCGCCGCCACGGAAATTACCTCCGCATCGGAGGCCTGCTCGCGCTCGTCCTTGCTGTCGGCCTCAGCGCCACCGCCTGCTCCTCGGGGACTGCGACAAACCCAGGAACTAATTCGGGCTCATACAGCTACGCGGTGACGGCTACCAGCGGTTTGATCAGTCACACAGAAATGATCACCCTCATAGTCCAATAAACCAAAGCGCGGGAATCGTTCACTTCCGCTGCACCAGCTGTGGTAGATTGCAGTTCCCCGTGAACCCGGTGAAAGGAGACTTTAACCCGGCAAGAAAGCTGAAGCGACCTACCAGGTGTTATAGGAAGTTCCATCACTCGAAGTCTGCTGCGCTCCGCTATGCACATCCCCAATTCCTGGGTCCGTCTGATCCACACTGTTCACATTGGTATCCTGCACCGTCACCCATGTATCCGTCCGGTGGGTGATCGGATCCATCGGCATGGACCGCATATACCCCGCCTGCACCAAGTCATCCAAGGATTGCGGCCCTTTTTGCTTATCCACCGTGTACGAGTCGATCGCCGTCCGGATGGTATGCAAATCCTCTCGAAGCACCGCCTCTTTCGCGCTCCGCACATTTGACACGTAGGCCGGAACGGCAATCGCCGCCAGCAGCCCGATGATCGTCATCACGATCAGCAACTCAAGCAGAGTAAACCCTGCTTGCCATTCGACCTGCTGGTTTGTCCCCTTATTCACCATGTGTCGTATTTCGTCCCATCGAGCGCGGTTCCCATACTCTTGGAGTGCACGTCGAACACGTTTTGCCCGCCGTTTGAATCCGACTCCGGATCGTCCTGCATCGCTCTTGTACCCCACTCCGCTCGACCCGTCATGGGATCAACCGGGATCTTTCGTAAAAATCGCACCGTCCGAGTCCCCGCCGTTACCCCATTCACCAGCGTATCAAGGTCCGGCGGGTAGCCCCCTGAATCCAGCTTCACCTGAAAAGCGTTTTTATCGGCAGCGTCCTTGTAGTGATCAATCGCGCTGCGCATCTCCCAAAGATCCCGTCGCAACTCTCGCTCCTTCTCCCGCTTCACCTCGAACCGTGTCACCGGAATCGCTGCCGTCGCCACGAGTCCAAGAATGGCAACGACAATAATCAACTCAACCAGCGTAACCCCCTTCTCGAATGGATGCCCGTTTACCATGTGTTGTACTTCGTCCCATTTAGCCCTGTCTTATCGCTCTTGGAGTGAACATCGAAGATATTTTCTCCCCCATTCGAGTCCGACCCGGGATCATCCTGCATCGACCGTGTTGCCCAATCCGCCTGCCCCGTCATGGGGTCGACGGGAATCTTGCGCAAGAACTGCACCTTCTTTGTATCTGTTCCTATGCCTGATCCTGCGTCGATCCCGTCGACGAGTGTCTGGAGGTCGGGAGGATAGTTGAACGAGTCGATCTTCGTTGTGAACGCACCCCTCTCCGCCGCGTCCTTATACCGATCGACCGCATCCCGCATCATCAGCAAGTCCCGCCGAAGCTCCTTCTCCTTGGCTCGCTTTACCTGATACCGCGCAACAGGCACCGCGGTCCCCGCCAAAATTGCCACGATCGCTACAACGACAATCAATTCCACAAGCGTCAGCCCCGACTCCCTGACGGATCCGCGTTTCACTTCACATGCACCACGGCCTGCGACCCGATCACTGGCAGGCTCGCTTGAGCGCTGTTGCGCGCCGCCACCTTGACCAGCGACAGCGTAGAGTCTCCCGCAGCCATCGCCTTGAAAGTTAGCGTACAAACACTGCCCTGCCCATCCACGCCTTTCACACTGGGCGGCCGCGAGGTTGAAATCGTAACCAGCCCGTTTCCTTCGTCCCGATGTGAGATAGCAATCGCCTGCCCATCGTGCCCAAGCAGCTCTCCCGTATCCACGTTCACCAGTTGCAATACCTTTGGATCGAACTGAAGCTGCATCGGAACCGCATAAAGATCGTGCGCGTTGGCAGCTACCACAGAGACCTGGAAGGTTGACCCCGTCGCGTGGTCGCCGCCTGCCGGTACTACGGTCAAACTCACCGGGTTACCCGCAACCGGCCGGCTGACGGCAGCCGCCGCCGCAGGCGGCTGCACCGGAGAAGCCTGCTGCACCATCTGCTGCACCATGGCTGCCGCCGCATTCGCAGAGCTTGTCTCCGGCCCGCTCGCGCGAACTTGCGCCTTCGGCGTCAGCAGGTTCCGCGTAGCCTCTGCTCCTGCCGCGCCGGCCGCTTCAAAGCTTGTGTTCCGCCGCAGCTCATAGTTCGTGCTGGTTCCGGTATCGATCGCCGCGGTATTCATCCGTGTCAAAATCGACTCCCGCACGATGTGGGGAATCAGCAGAAACACCACCTCGGATTGATCATTCGTCGTGCTCTGCGACCCGAAGATGTACTTCAGGATTGGGATCTCCGCCAGTCCCGGTGTGCCGGAAAGTGAACGACTGTTGTTCTTCGTCAGGATGCCTGCCAAGATGCTTGGCTCACCCTCTTTCAATTGGATCACCTGGTCGATCACGTTCTGCGCAATAATCGGCTCGGTCACACTCGAGATCGTTACCGTCCCGCTCTCAGAAGAGACTTCAATCTTCAACTTCAGCGTGATTTCGCGATCGTAGTGGACGGTCGGTGTCATATCGATATTCACACCCACATCCAGATACGTGAACTGCGTCTGCACTCCAAGTGAGACGGTTCCAGTCGAGACTCCCGATGAGTAAGAGCCTGTGGCGATCGGTATACGCGAGCCGATCTTCAAGGTAGCCCGCTGTCCGTCCGTGGCCCGCAGCCGGGGGTTCTGCAGGATTCGCGTGTCTGAATCCGACAGCAGCGCATTGAGCGTTGCTCCTCCTAAAGTCACGCCGAAGTTCGTAGCGTTCAGGTTGCCCAGCGTATTCAGCGTAAAGTTCGAGCTCGTCGTCGTCGACCCGGTGGTCGGTGTGCTTCCCGACGCCGTGGTGGTGGCGGTCGGCGTTGCCTGCGGCGTGATGGTAAAGGTCTGCGGGAGGCTGATGCCAAGATTTCGCATCACGTTCCGGTCAACCTCCAGAACAGCGACATCGACCACCACCTCCGGGCGAGCACGATCCAGATCGTTGATGATCTTCTGCGCAAGCAAAAGCTGATCCGGCGTTGTGCGCAGAATGATCGCATTCTGCGAAGCTACCGAGTAGATCTTCACTCCGGGATCGAGCATGTTCCGAACCGTCGTCAAGATCTCATTCAGGTCGTTCGCCTGCGAAATGTTCGTCAGATAGAAGGTCTGCACCGAAAGCTCATCAAGGTCCGTCCGCTTTGCCCGGCTGTTCAGCGCCACAAAGATTGTGTTTGAGGTGACTGGCTTGTAGAACGTACCCGCGATGGTCCCCACAATCCGCAAAGCATCAAACAAGCTGACGTTGGTGAGATCGACCGGAATCCGCTTGGATTGGTAATCCGGATCGAAAAGGACGTTCAGGCCCGCTATCTTTGCAATGGCCTGGTAGATATTCTTTGTGTCTTCAACAGAGTGGATCGTGATCGGGTCATCCGAGACCGGTTTCAGCTGGATCGGCGTCGCGATCGAGTTGATATTTCGCAAGGTTTCCGCCTGGTACGGAGTCTGCTCCAGCGCATTGACCGCAGGCGTTGCGGCCGAGCCCGGCTGCGCCACGCTCGCCTCCGGATGCTGCAAAAGGTTCAGCTCCTGGTACGCCGTCTGGTTGCCCGGATCGATCGAAATCGCTCGCGTAAACTCATTCGTTGCCGCGGGGAGATCTCCCGATTGCTTCAGCACCCGACCCCGGTCGACATGAGAGGTCGCCGCCAGAAAGCGTACCCGCTCATACCTCGTCTTGTACCGCAGGTCACCCGGGGCAAGCCGCAACGCCTCACGGTAGTCTTGAAACGCGGTGTCGTAGTCTTCCCGAAGTTCCGCTTGCTGCGCCTTCTTTGCCCACGAGCGCGCTGACTCTCCCCAGGCCGGAGACGCCGCCAAAAGCGTCGCGGCAAGCAGAAGCAAAAGCCGCGAACTGGGCCAGAAGAAGATCGTGTCGTGTTGAGAGGCGGATACTGCGATTTTTCGGCGGCCCATGCGTAATCGACTGCTTCCTTATGAGGCGGTTCACCATGAAGCAACGCAACGTGGTGGAGGATCTAAAAACCTTTTCAATCAGTCTCCGGCACCACGCTGCCAGGAGAGTTCAGGTCTGGTTGCAGCAGCCTCATACCGGCCCAAGATTCGGCTGAGTATAGCATTTTGACCAGTTCGCAACTCCACTCACCGGAGCAGACTCATAGGAGTTATCGGACGATTCGGGAACGCACTCAGACCGTCTCCCTCGCCCTGCGACAAGGCGTGTTAATCTAAGTATTGGCCTCAAAGAGCCTGTTCGTCCTATGCCACGTTCTCTCTCCAATCCGACCGCTGCCCACCCATCCAAGCCCCCCGTCAAGGAGAAGGAGCGGGACCCCGTTGCCGCCGGGAGGCGTGACGCCGCGTTCAATCGCTCCGCCGGCCATAATTACTTTCTCAGTGATCGATTTGAGGCCGGCATCGCCCTGCGTGGAACAGAGGTGAAGTCCATCCGCGAGGGTAAGGCCAACCTCAAGGATTCGTACGGACTCTTGAAAGATGGTGAGTGTTTCCTGCTCAATGCCCATATCGGACCGTTCTCCCACGGAAACGCGATGAATCATGACGCCCTGCGAACCAGGAAGCTTCTGCTGCACAAGCAGGAGGTGCGCCAACTTGAAGGTATGACGAAACAGAAGGGTTTTACGCTCATTCCGGTCCGCCTTTTTTTCCGAAACGGGCGCGTCAAGTGTGAACTTGCCCTAGCCAAGGGCAAGCAGGAGTGGGACAAGCGAGCCACAGAGCGCAAACGTGAGGCCGATAACGAAGCCAAAGCAGCGGTCGCGCGCAGTCAGCGGCAATAACGGACCGCACCAAACGCTAGGATAGGGATCATGGATACAAGACTTGTCTTTCAAGATGCGGCCACTCTGCAGACGCCGCTGCTGGCCGTCTTCGCTGTCGACGTAGCCACCGGAACCGATGCCGATCCGCTCCTGGCCCTGCTGACCACGTCAGATGCAATCGCCGGCGCAGCAACGCGGGTCATGCATTCGGAGGAGTTCAAAGCCACTCTCGGCGAAACGGTCCTCCTGCACGAGCCTGGAGGCATCAAGGCCGAGCGACTCCTCGTCGTCGGGCTTGGCAAAGTCGCCAGGCTATCCATCGCGGAGATACGGAAGGCCGCCGGGACGGCGGTCCGTTTCGCCAAGCCGCGGGGTATCCGGGACGTTGCCATCGCCTTTCCCGAGGACCATGCGCTATCCGACGAGCACCTGGACACTCTGCCCTGTGAGCTTGTGGCCCGCGCTCTCGCCGAAGGTGCCGAGCTGGCAGATCCCGATTGGGACATCTACAAAAGCGATCGCAAAGACCGCTCTGTCCAGCGAACGACCATCGTCACGAAGGATGGTGAACGAACCACCAGAGCCGAAAGCCAGGCGGGCTTCGATCAAGGGTTGATCGTCGCGCAGGCGCAAAACTTCGCCCGTAGTCTCGTCAATGAGCCGGGCAATGTTCTAACGCCCACAGAGCTCGGCCGGCGGACCGCCGCCATGTGTCAGGAGACCGGTCTGAGTTGTGAGGTCTATTCCACCGAGAAGCTGCACGAACTCGGCATGGGGGCCTTCCGGGCCGTCTCGCAGGGATCAGCCCAGCCGCCTGCCCTTATCGTAATTACCTACGAGCCCGAAGCCCGCCCCCCGGAAGGGTCACCCGTGCTTGGCCTCGTCGGCAAGGGGATCACCTTCGACACCGGCGGTATCTCCATCAAACCCGCCGAGGGCATGGAGAAGATGAAGTACGACATGGCCGGAGCTGCCGCCATGATCGGAGCCATGCGCGCCATTGGCCAGCTGAAACCCAAGATCAAAGTGATCAGTGTCGTCTGCTCGGCGGAGAACATGCCCGATGGGATGGCCTTTAAGCCCGGCGACGTTGTCACGGCAATGTCCGGCAAGACCATCGAGATCATCAACACCGACGCCGAAGGCCGTCTGGTTCTGGCCGACGGCCTCCACTACGCCAAGACCCTCGGTTGCACCCACCTGATCGACGCCGCCACGCTCACCGGCGCCGTCGCAATCGCCCTCGGTAGGCTCAACGTCGGCCTTTTCGCCAACGATGAGGACACCTGGAGCAGATTTCAAGCAGGTCTCCCAACCAGCGGCGAGAAGTACTGGCGGCTGCCATGCACCGACGACTACAAAGACCAGATCAAAAGCGCCATCGCCGACATCATGAACACTGGAGCCACACGCTATGGCGGGTCTATTACGGCAGCCATGTTCCTTAAGGAGTTCGTCGGCTCAACTCCCTGGATCCATCTGGACATCGCCGCCTGTGCCTGGGTCGATGAGGCTCTTCCTTGGCTCGCCAAGGGCCCGAGCGGCATCGGCGTCAGGTCGCTGGTCGAGTGGGTCCTAAGCTACTCCCGGTAGTCAGCTGGCGCTATCTGCGTCCAACCACCAGGATGCTGAAGCTGTCCGGCAGTACTGCAGGCCGGGGCCGCGGTGCTGCCGCCGTCGGCTCGGGCCTTGCCCCGTACTGAGCCGTAGCCAGGTAAATACGATCGGCGCTCTCGTCATAGGCCATCGTGCGCGCACCGGCGACTGTCGGCACGGTCGCCACCGTCTTGTAACCATGCGCCGCGTCCACCACGCTCAGCGTACCCGCCCCGTTAGAGCTGAATGCCAGCTGATCTTTCGTGTCATACCCCGCCGCATCCGGTCCATCGCCAATTGCAGGCGTAGCCAGCACCTTGCCGCTCTCCGCATCCACCACTGCCATTTTCTTTCCATCGCACACCGCGAACAAGCGATGTTGCTGTGTGTCGATCGCCAGACCCGAGGGTGACTCACACCCTGCCAGCGGCCAGGTCGCCGTTGCCTTCTTCGTCGCAGCGTCTAGCTGCACAATGCTGTTCTTGTCCTCAATGTTGACGAAGACATGCCCCTTGCCGTCAACCTGCGGGAACTCCGGCTTGCCCGGCAAATCGATCGTCGCCACGGCTGTCCGGCTAGCCGCGTCGATCACCGTAGCGTTCTTGCTGCGCCCGTTAAAAGCCCAAACGGTCTTGGTCGTCGGCTCAAAGGCGATTCCATCCGGATTGGTCCCGGTTGGAATGGTCGCAAGCGTGGCAAACGTCTTTCGATCGAACACAACCACCGCGTTACCGCCCCCATCGCTCACGTAGCCGAACTGCCCGTCCGCGTCGAGCGCAACCCCATGGGTACCCTTCAAGCCTGTTATCGCCCCCACGGCCTTGCCCGTCTGTGTGTCCACAACCTCCACCCGGGTTCCATGCGTCACATACAGCAGGTGCGATCCCGAATCGGCCAGCAGATAGTCCCATCCCCCCACGCCGCCAAGCTTCCAATGATCGACCACGTGATAGGAGGCCTGGGCGTCTACATGTCGACTGCCCAGAACAAGCAAAGCGGTGGCGCAGAGCGAAGTGGCGCAGAATGTGGCAAATCGCATAGGAAGCTCTCCTTGGGTACGCACTCTTCGCCGCCCCGATTCAAGCTAATCGGCCTAGCTTAAGCGAGCCTGAAGAACGCCGAAACAGTCGTGCCGACATCGAGCACGCTATCGATCTTCAGCGTACCCCCCGCGGAGTCTACGATCGACTTGCAGATTGCCAGACCCAGCCCAACGCCGCCCGTCTCTCGGCTGCGTGATTGATCCTCCCTGAAGAACCGCTCGAATACGTGCGGCAACGCATCCTCCGAGATACCCGACCCTCTGTCCTGAACCTGCAGCACCCCTTCGCCCGCGCGGACCCGCAGACTAATCCCCACGCGGCTACCCGGTCCACTATGTTGAATCGCATTCACGACCAGATTCGACAGCAGTACATCCATCTTCTCCGGCGTGGATCGGACCAGCACCGAGGGCTCCACCTCCGTCGTCAGCTCCACCGCATGCGCTGCGGCAAAGGTCCGCAACTTGCCCTCAACGGCTCGAACGCCCTGGCTCAGATCGGCCACCGCCGCCTCCGTACTTGTACTCTCCTCCATCCGCCCAAGCGTCAACATGCGCGCAATCAGCTCCTCCACACGCCGGTTATCCTCAAGCAGAAGCCCAAGCCCGTCTGCATAGTCTCTGGGCGTGCGGGAACGCATCATCATCACCTGGATGGTCGAGCGGACGACCGCCACAGCTGTCTTCAGCTCGTGAGCCGCATCGCTCACAAAGCGATGCTCGTTGTGCAGAGCCTGCCGCAACCCTCCGATGGCCGTCGTCAGCCCTTCCGCCAGCGGTTGCAACTCACGGACCCGGAGCGCCCTCTCCGGCGCCCGGAAGCTCAGAGACCTCGGCGATACCTGCCGAGCTTCCTCCGCAAGCTCTTCGATCGGCCGCAGCACCCGGCGCAGAAGCCAGATCATCAATGCCGCTGTCAGGGCTAACAGGGTCGCGCTCGCCAGCATGTAGTACCGCGCCGCCTCGCGAATCTCGTGCCACATCCTTCCGGTACTCGCGGCATAGACAATCGTCACCGGACGTTTTAAACCCACGCCTTGGTTCTCCGCACGATCAATCACCCGCATTGCGCTCCGCTCCAGCACCCGGAACGGACGCCCATTCACCACTCGGTTTGTGTATCCGTCTCCCCGCCGCTCCGTCAGCTCTGCCGGTGCAGGCGCAGAGCCGCCAAGCAGCCGCCCGCCCCGGTTGTATACCGCGTACACATCATGCTCCGGCAGCCGCAGCTCCAACGGATCCAGCGCCACGTTGTCCTCCGCGTCCTCCGCATCCTGGATCGCGCCCAGCACCGAGTCCGACCGGCCCTGCAGCATGACGTCGAACGCCCGGAGCCGCATCCGCCGCTCATGCAGCAGCGCCATGCCCGACAGCGCCAGCGCGCAGATCAACTCCGCCAGCAGAACCACCGCTACCGCACGCCGCACCAGGGAGTTCGACCTCACGCCGTCCCCTGCTCTCCCGTCGCCAGCCGATACCCCCGCCCGCGAAGCGTCTCCAGCAGGCTCGCCGGAGTCGTCAACCGCAGCTTCTTCCTGAGGTTTGAGATATGCGCCTCAATCACGTTTGAGTGATGCTCCCAGGTAAAGTCATAAAGGTGCTCCAACAGCTCACGCTTGGAAACGATCACCCGCGGACGGTGCATAAGGTACTCCAGAATGCGGTATTCGGTCGGCGAAAGATCCACCTGCTCCTCTCCGCTCATGACCGTCTGCTCTGCCGTATTCAGCCGCAGCCGGGCAAACGTCAGCACAGCTTGCGTAGCCCCCTTGCCTCGTCGGATCAGAGCCCCGGCTCGCGCAATCAGCTCCCCCAGGTCAAACGGCTTCGTCATGTAGTCGTCCGCTCCCAGGTTCAAAAGCTCGATCGTCGTCTCCGTCTCCCCTGCCGCCGTCAGCACCATCACGGGTGTCGCGTCTTTCACAGAGCGAAGCCTCTTCAGCACGGCCCGCCCGTTCAGCTTTGGAATCATTAGGTCCAGCACAATCAGGTCGTAACTCCCGGCTTCGCAGAACAACAGCGCTTCCGCCCCGTCATGCGTCACATCCACCGCATAGCCCGGACCCTCCCTCAAAGCGCTCGCAATGTTCTCCGCGAGACGCCGCTCATCCTCCACGATCAGCACCCGCACGGCATTGCTCCTTGCCCCAAACTCTACGCCCAAAATGAACTGTTCTCCAGGGCACATCCCGCAACCCTAGATATCTAGGGATGTTACGATCTTTTTAGCACTTCATGCGTATCGTTCAAACGGTCTTCGGCGCCTTCCATCACTTCGATCTCGCCCGCGAGCTGGAGGCACGTAATCATCTCGAATGCGTCTTTTCCTCATGGCCCAGGGCTCGACTGAACCGCGAAGGTCTTGAGCGTCGCCACCTCGAAACCTTCCCTTGGGTCCACGTCGCCGAGTACATGCTCCGCCGCCGCCACATGCTCCCCGCTTGGCTGGAAGACCAACTCGGCTACGCCAACGCCCTCCTGTTCGACGAGTACACGCTCCGCAAGATTCCACCCTGCGACGCCCTGATCGCTCTCTCCGGATCCAGCCTCAAGACCGGAGCCCTCGTCCAGCAGCGGGGAGGCCTCTTCTTCTGTGACCGCGGTTCCTCCCACCATCGATTCCAGGAGCAGATCGTCGCCGAGGAGTTCCGGCACTGGGGGCTCGCTCCGCCCAAAAGCGATCCCCGTGACCTCGCCCGCGAAGAAGCCATCTACAGCCTGGCCGACGGCATCGTCGTCCCGTCCCATGCCTCTGCCCGCTCCTTCGCGGCCATGGGCATCAATCCTGCCAAATTGAAGGTCATCCCCTACGGCGTCCGCCTCGAAAACTTCAAACCCTCCGGCGATCCTCCCACCGACTGCTTTGAGGTCATCTACGTCGGCGTCCTGGAGATGCGCAAGGGCCTGCCCTATCTGCTCGAAGCATTCTCCAAGCTGAAGGTTCCCAAAAAACGCCTGCGCATCATCGGCGGCACCGCACGCGGTATGGAGTCCTTCCTTCGTCGCTTTCCGTCCAACGGAGTCGAATACGTCGGCTCGGTCCCCCAGGCGCGCCTGCCCGCCATCATGTCCTCCAGCCACGTCCTCGTTCTGCCCAGCATTGAGGAAGGTCTGGCGTTGGTTCAGGGCCAGGCTCTCGCCTCTGGATGTCCCGTCATCGCCACCTACAACACCGGAGCCGACGACCTCTTTACCGATAGCGTCGAGGGTTATATCGTGCCCATTCGCGACAGTGCCTCCATTACAGATCGAATGCAGCGCCTCGCCGATGACCCCGGCCTGCAACGCCAAATGCGCGCCGCCGGCATCGAGCGCGTGAAAAGCTTTGGGGGTTGGTCCACCTACGGCGATCTATGGGAGACGTTCCTGCTCGAGCGCACTGGCAAGGTCTAGCCGATCTCACCCCGCCGAGGGCTGTGCAAACCGTGAGCGTAGCCGCTCCCGAACTCCAGCCCAAACCGGAATCAAGTGGAACAGCGGCACCGCCGCCCCCAGCAACACCACCCCAGCCGACACCGCGATGGCAATCTGCGTCGGGAGCGGCAGCATCTTCGTCGACCCGACCGTCATCCACGCCACCGCGAGCCCCCCAACCGAAAGCAGGCCCAGCCGTGTCAGATAGCGCCGCTCAATCACTTCATGCGCTTTAAAGAACCGTGCGTTCAGCCAGATCAGATAACCCAGTTGCACCGATTCCACCGCAAGCCAGCATCCCACCAGTCCCGCCACTCCGTACCGCGGAATGATCACCACCCAGAGTCCGCCAAGCATCAGGTACGTCACAAACATGAACCGTGCCAGCTCCTGGTGGGTATTGGTCGAGAACTGAAACTGGAATTTGTGCTCTTTGGTCGACATGACGATCGAAAGCGCCGCACTTGTCAGGTAAACGCCCGGAAGAAAGAGTTGCGGCTGCTTGATCCACACCGTCAGCAGGAAAGGGCACAGATACAACGTCCCCATGTTCACGCACGGGATCAGCGAAAAGATCATTCGCTCGGAATAGTCATAAAGCCGCGCAAGACCCTTCCAGTCGTCGCGGGCAAACAACCCGGTAATCTCGGGTCCGATCGCTTGCGTGGGTCCGTTGAGCAGCGTCCGTGTCATCGAAAAGATCGTCCGCATCACGGAAAACAGGGTCACCGCCGTACCGCCGGCCGTCCGCTGCAGGATCAGCACAGGAAGCTGGTACACCAGGAATCCACTCGAAAAGATCAGCGCAAAATACCCGGACGGCTTCAAAATCTTTGGAACCAGCGCCGCGTCCCAGTAGCGCAACGTCGGAAAGATCTGCGGGGCCATCCGGTGCAGGTGATAGAGCTGGATCGCCAGGCAAAGGCTCAGACCTACCAGTTGCGTCAGCGCGATGCTCGCAAACGAGGCGTGGACCAGCACCGCGCCAAGCACAGTCAAAAACTGCACCAGCATCCTTGCGTTGTTCCAGTAAGCTCCCAGGTAGGAGCGATCTACCACCATGAAGGTGCCGTTAAAATAACCAAAAATAATGCTGACTAGCGCCTGCATGGCCATGACAAACACGGCGATTTGCACCACATGCGCCCCCACTATGGGGTCGCCCTTCGCTCCATCCATATTCAGCAAATGTTGCAGCGGAAGCAGAAAGACGAGCAGTGACAGGCATGCCGCCGCCGATACGATGCCCAGCAGCAGCCGCAGCGCGGTCGACTGATTGAGGTGAAACTCGTCCATATCGCCGCGGTGGTAGCGAACCGTCAGGTCCTGGTTCACAAACGTCTGCACCCCGAAGTCAAGCGTCCCAAGATATGAAACCGCCGCCGAGATGGCCAGCCACTGCCCGTATCCCGCTTTGCCATAGGCATGGATAAACAGGGGCACCAGGCTTACCTGCTGCACCATCGTGATGACACGCGCGGAGAGCAGCGCAGACAAGTTCTTCGCGATCCCGCGAACTCCACTCAACGCAGCACCCTCTGCGGATCGTGGAAAAGGCCGCCAAGTGAGCCAGCGTTGTTCAGCGCGTGTTCGCCACGGGTCACAGGCATAGAGCTACAGCTTAACAGAGTGGGTCACTCCCTCCGCCAACAAAGTGCACCAACTCCAGCTTGTCCCCAGACGTAAGCGTTGTTTCGGCCCACCGCCCCCGCGATACGATTTCGCCGTTCAGCTCAAGGGCAATCCGGTCCGCCTTTAGGCCGAGCGCCGCAACCACGTCCGGCATACTTGCCCCGGTATCGAGCCCTTCAAAGACCCGCGTCTGCCCATTCAACACGATATTGAGAGCCATGCGGCTTCCAGCCTAGCAGGTCCGCCCGGCCGCTCCTAACGCCTCGTCGCAGCGGGTTGCCCAAGCAGCGCTCGCCACTCTCGCCCGATCCACCTTTTCACCGAGCCGCTCCACGAAACCATCGCTGGGCAGGATTCGAAGACCTCCCGGCTCGCCGCCATTAGGACCTGCAGCGCCTGTTCCTCGGCTCGCGTATACGCAATGCCCGTTAAGAACATCCGTGAGTCAATCAAGTACTCCACCGCATGGCCCAGTTGCTCCAGCGCACGGCCCTGCTCGCGGCTTGGCCGGCGCGAGACCGCCTGCACGCTCCTCGGGCGAGCCTTTGGTGCCGGTGCCGGCACAGCGAAGGGTTCCAGGACATCCATCACGGCAGAGTGCGAAACAGGCGCGTTGGTCAGGGCGAGAGGCATCGAAGGATCTCCGTCTTGCACGAGTATCGGCGCCCCATCGCAACACGTGAGGCCTGTCCCAGCATGAGAACAACACCACCGGTCGGTACGCACGCAACCTTCGTGGGATTGGCGCGCACGCCGCAATCACTTCTTCGGAAATTGCTCCATCAATGGCCACAACAGGTTCATCGGTCCTTTACCGCTCCCCAGCGGAGTGGCCGACCGG
>CAXUNW010000058.1:0-13620 GCA_964252505.1 uncultured Acidobacteriaceae bacterium | reverse complement strand
GGGGTTTTGGGGGGGCGGGGCCATGGGGGGGGGGGGTCTGGGGGGGGGGGGCGGGGGGGGGGGGGGCGCGGGAGCTGACGAAGCTGCACGAGGAGTTTTTGCGAGGGACGGCCGGGGAGGTGCGCGCGGCGCTGGCGGGACGGCCCCAGGTGCGGGGGGAGATGGTCTTGCTGCTGGCGCCTTCAGCCGTTGGTGAGGCTGCCGCAGGCGGGACCATCGCGGAGGAGGTGGCGGCGCTGCGGGCGGCAGAAGGGCTTAGCGAGATGGACGCACTGAAGCGGGTGGCACGGGCGCGTGGGATGGGGAAGAGCGAGGCGTATCGGGAGCTGCAGCGAGGGAGCTACTCGCGTCCGAGGACACGGTCGTAAAGGTAGCGATCGCTGGTGGTGCCGAGCGACTCGTTATAGAGGCTCATGGCTCCGGAGGCCTCCTTCAGCTCTTCTGAGAAGCGGTGGATGGCGCGGAGTTGCTCGGCGGTCGCGGGGATCTCGAGATGGGAGGTCTTGAGGAACTTTTGATAGCCCCGGTCGACGAGGCGGGCGATTTCGCCGTTGAGGAGCCATCCGGCGCGGGTGAGGAGTTCAACACTGCCATCTTTAGCGCTGGAGATCTCGGCGGCACAGCCGTACTTACGGACCTGGAAGCTGCCGGGGGTGGCGCGGGAGCCGGCGGCGACGTCGAAGTGCTGAGTGCCTAGGGTGGACAGGACATCCTGAAAGGTGCGCTGCTGGGTCTTCTTGGCCATAAGTTAGACTCGGCTTAACCTTCGCACGTTTCGCGAAAGGCGGCAACGCAGCATCCGAAAGGGGCCGCGCGAGAACGGTGGCCGGCCAGAAAGGGTTTGGGCGCGACCGAAGGGCAACGGGCCGCATCCGATAGAGTGCATGACAACGATGATGAGTGCGAGCAAGGTGATGCTGGGCACCAGCCTGCTGGAGCGGATTGGAAGTACGCCGCTGGTGCGGCTGGAGACCGTGACGGCGGGCCTGGACGGAGTGCAGGTGCTGGGCAAGGCGGAGTGGGCGAATCCTGGCGGATCGGTCAAGGACCGGGCGGCGTCCGCGATTGTTATGGATGCACGCGAGCGGGGTTTTCTGCGCGATGGCGGCGGGCTGTTGGATGCGACGAGTGGAAATACGGGGATTGCGTACGCGATGCTGGGGTCGGCGCTGGGCTTTCCGGTGACGCTGTGCATGCCATCAAATGTGTCTCCGGAGCGGAAGCTGATACTGGCAGCGTATGGGGCTAAGGTGGTCTGGACCGATCCGGCGGATGGGTCCGACGGGGCGATCCGTAAAGCGCGAGCGATGGCGGCGGCAGAGCCGGGGCGGTACTTTTACGCAGACCAGTACTCCAATGACGAGAACTGGAAGGCGCACTACCGGACCACAGCGAACGAGATCTGGGAGCAGACGGAAGGGCACGTGACGCACTTCGTCTCGGGGCTGGGAACGAGTGGGACGTTTATGGGTACAACGCGGCGTCTTCGGGAGTTGAATCCTCGGATTCAGTGCATCTCGATGCAGCCTGATTCGCCGTTCAACGGGCTGGAAGGTCTGAAGCACATGGCTACGGCGATTGTTCCGCGGATTTATGATGCGGGGCTTGCCGACGAGAACGTCGAGATGGCGACCGAGGATGCGTACCGGATGGCGAAGCGGCTGGCTCGGGAGGCGGGTCTGCTGGTAGGGGTATCGGCGGCAGCGGCGGTGGCGGCTTCGGTCCGGGTGGCGGAACGCGAGGCCAAGGCTGGACGCGAGGCGGTGATTGTGACGATCCTGTGCGACTCTGCGGAGAAGTACCTGACGGAACGCTTCTGGCAGGAAGGATGACCATGCTACGGATCGATTTGACGCACTACCAGGCGCTCCGCGCGCATGGTGAAGAGACCTACCCGCATGAGTGCTGCGGTGTGCTGCTCGGCAAGGCGGATGGAGGCGGGAACCAGGTGCGGGCGATTGCACGCGCCGGGAACACCAGGACGGACTCGGCGCATAACCGCTACCAGATTGCGCCCGAGGAGTTGGTGAAGATTCAACGACAGGCGCGAGGCCTTGGGCTGGATATAGTGGGGTTCTACCATTCGCACCCGGATCATCCGGCACGGTGGTCGGCGACGGACTTTGCGGAGGCTCACTGGCTGGGGTGCTCCTATATGATAACGAGCGTTGCCCAGGGAACGGCGGAGACGACGAACTCGTTTTTCCTGGGCGGGGCAGGCGAAGACGATAAAGCGTTTGTGGACGAGGCTATCGAGATCGACGTCCGGGAAGAGGAGACGGCATGAAGATTCATATTCCGACTCCGCTGCGCGCCTATACGGGCGGGCATGAGACGGTGAGTGTGGCAGGGACGACGGTGGGCGGCGGGCTGGACGCGCTGACGACACAGTACCCCGAGTTGCGGCAACACCTGTTTACGGCCGAAGGCAAGACTCGGTCGTTTGTGAACATCTACCTGAACGACGACGATGTACGGTATCTTCCGGGCAAGGAAGAGGCGGCAGTTGTCGATGCGGATGAGCTGACGATTATTCCCTCGATCGCCGGCGGATGTTGTTGTTTCTATTTCTAGTCTCGTCCCGCTAACTTCCCTTCCCTACAGACCTGACTTTTACCCGGTGGATGGCGCCCGGGAGCTGCACCGTGCGTGGATAGGACAAATAACGATGGAACTTCCGAAGCTTTCCAATGACGAGATTGCGCGGTACTCGCGGCACCTGATTCTGCCCGAGGTGGGGATGGAGGGGCAGCAGAAGCTGAAGGCCGCCAAGGTGCTTTGTGTCGGGACGGGCGGGCTCGGGGCACCGCTGACGCTTTACCTCGCCGCGGCAGGGGTCGGGACGATCGGGCTGGTGGACTTCGACACGGTCGATGCAAGCAATCTGCAGCGACAGATCATCCATTCGACGGCGACGGTGGGCAAGCTGAAGGTGGATTCAGCGGAGATCATGCTGAACGGGTTGAATCCATACCTGAAGGTGGTGAAGTACAACACGATGCTGACGAGCGCGAATGCGCTTGAGATCTTTAAAGACTATGACGTGATCGCGGATGGGACTGATAACTTCCAGACGCGGTACCTGGTGAACGATGCGTGCGTGCTGTTGAACAAACCAAATGCGTATGGATCGATCTTCCGGTTTGAGGGGCAGGCGAGCGTGTTCGCGACGAAGGAAGGGCCGTGCTATCGGTGCCTCTACCCGGAACCGCCGCCACCCGGACTGGTTCCCTCGTGCGCGGAAGGTGGGGTGCTCGGTATTCTGCCGGGGCTGGTTGGGGTAATCCAGGCGACCGAGGTGATCAAGCTGATCCTGGGGATTGGGGATTCGCTGGTCGGGCGGCTGCTGCTGGTGGATGCATTAGGCATGAACTTCCGAACGCTCAAGCTGCGCAAGAACACAGATTGCCCGGTGTGCGGGACGCATCCGACGGTGACAGAGCTTATCGATTACGACCAGTTCTGCGGAGTGCCGAAGTCTGCAGGCGCGGGTCCGCTCGAGGTTGCGCACGACCAGGCTGTGGGTGATCTACCGGTTGTGGACGGAATTCCGCAGATTGGGGTTAAGGAGTTAAAGCGGAAGATGGATGCCGGGGAAGATTTGTTCATCCTGGATGTGCGGGAGCCGCACGAATACCCGATCGCCAACCTGGGAGCACCGTTGATTCCTGTTGGCGACGTGGAGCGGCGGATTGACGAATTGGCAGCCCAGAAAGATCGTCAGGTGATTGTGCATTGCCGGTCCGGGGCGCGCAGCCAAAAGGCGGCTATTGCCCTGAAGAAGGCTGGGTTTACGAACGTGACGAACTTGACGGGGGGAATCCTGGCCTGGGCGGACCAGGTGGATCCGACGATGGCAAAGTACTAAGGCTGGGCTCGGGGCTACGGCTAGACTCAGGATTTTTCGAGGACGTGGGCGTCGAAGATGTGGCGGGTGAGGAACCCGGCTTTTCTGTAGAGATCGACGGCGGGCTGGTTGGCCTCGGTTACGGTGAGCGTGACGGCTTCGAGGGTGCCGGCTGCCAGATCTTCCAGGGCCTGATGGAGCAGGAAGGCGCCGAGGCGAAGGCCGCGGTACGATGGCGCGACGCAAAGCTGGGTAATGTGAGCGGTATCCGACCGGACGCGGGAACAAAGGACAAGGGCGGCGAGGGCGCCGTTGCGGCGATCGCGGAGGGTCCATGAGGATCGCGGGTCGAAGGCGCCGCAGCCGGGGAACCGGACGATGTTGTGGAGGAAGCGAAGGGAGCCCTGGAGGGTGCGGTACTGGTCGTTGATGGCCGCATCAATGTGGCCCGCGTAGGCGGCGTGAATGATATCGGCGGCGGGGTTGTAGTCGGTCGGGATCCAGCGTTGCAGGTCGAGGAAGGTCGGGATTGCAGGGCGAAGGGTGAAGTGGCGGTTACGCGAGGGACGGAGATCGGCCTCCATGAAGAGACGGCGATACGTCTCGAAGGCCAGGCCGGCGAATGGCGGCGCGATGACGCCGGTGTCGTAGAGGAGAAGCTGGGACTCAATGCGGTCGACGTCCGGAGCGTGACGGAGGACCTGGAGGAGTTGGCGCAGCAGTTCGTGCGTGGTCTCAACGGCGGAGTGAGCTGAGTTATGCACGGCGAAGGCATCGCCAATTACAGCCTTCGCGCCCTCGTAGACGCAGAAGGTGTAGCCGCAGATGCGGCCCCGGTCGAGAGCCACGAAGCCGGGGAGAATGCGGGAGTCGAGATATTGCAGAAGAAGCTCGGTGGCTCCCTGGTACTCCCAACGGAGCCGCTGCTGCCACAGGGCTGCCTCTTGCTCCAGCAGCGGGCGAAGTTGGCGCGCGGTGAAGTGGCGCACGTCAAGTATCTCGAGTTCCGTCTTGACCATGATGCGTTCCGCCCGAGCTTCTGAGACTAGATTACTGCATTGTTTCAGCGCCCCTTGCCTTCCGGGGGGCGGGTGCGGGGCGTAGCGCCGCGGTGAAGACGCCAACCTCGAGCGCGGTGGCTGCATCGGACAGGAGAACCGTACAAGAAAAGTGATTGCCGGCCAGCGCATAAAGGCATGGAGACGATGAGCGGATTGTTCAAGAGCTTTTATATGGGCGGCTTTGAGTGTGCGACCCACCAGCGGCGAGACCGGAAGCAGATCGACGTGATCGCGGTCACACAGCACGATGCGCACGCTGCGGATGATTACCGGATGCTGCGACGTGCCGGGGTGCAGACGGTTCGGGACGGTTTGCGTTGGCACACGATTGAACAAGTCGCGGGAGTTTACGACTGGTCGAGCTTTCTGCCGATGCTGGGGGCGAGTGTAGCAACGGAGACCCAGGTGATCTGGGACCTATGCCACTGGGGAGTTCCTGCGGGTCTTGACATCTTTGCACCGGAGTTTGTAACCCGCTTTGCTGCCTTTGCCGGAGCGACGGCTCGGGTCGTGCGCGAGTACAGTGATGCGGTCCCGATCTACTGTGCGGTGAACGAGATCTCGTTCTGGTCCTGGGTTGGAGGCGATGTAGAGACCTTCCATCCGCATCGGACGGGGAGTGGGGACGTGCTGAAGCGGCAGTTGGTGGCGGCGACTGTGGCGGCGATCCATGCGGTGCGCGCGGTCGACCCCAGGGCAAGGTTTGTGCAGCCAGAGCCGATCATCAATATCGTGGCGCACGAGAACTCCCCTGAGGAGAGTGCCGACGCAGCACGGCATACGGCCTCACAGTTTGAAGCATGGGACATGCTGCGAGGCGACCGGGCGGCGGAGCTCGGCGGAAGTCCGGCGATGCTCGATATCATCGGGGTGAACTTCTACTGGAACAACCAGTGGGTGCATGGAGGCGAGAAAGCGACGCTCGGCAACCACTATCACAAACCGTTGCACGTGATGCTGCGGGGTTTGTGGGAGCGGTACGGGCGGCCCATCGTGATTACAGAGACTGGAGCCGAGGCCCAGGCAGGAGTCGGGTGGCTCGGGTACATTGCGGCGGAGGTGCGGCAGGCTATGCGTGAGGGAGTTCCGGTCGAAGGGGTATGTCTGTACCCGGTGATGGACTACCCCGGGTGGGATGACGAGCGACATTGCCACTGCGGGTTAATCGCGGTCAGTGAGGATTGGGGGGAACGGTCCCTGAGGATGGATCTGGCCGAGGAGATCAAGGCTCAGGAGGCTGCCGGCCGCCAACAGGAGGCCAAGTTGCTTGAAGCGGAGATGGGTGAGTTGCAGGAAGTCCGTTAGCTGCACCACGCGGGAAGAGTGACGCACGAGGTTTCGATGGGCCAGGAGAGGTCGGGAATGGCGGAGCAGGTGATCTGGGATGGAGAGGTGGCGGTCGGTACGTTCGCGGAGGCGGAGACGGCGAAACAGAACGAAATCGATGCAGTACGGCTGCTGGAGCGCGCGCAGGAACTGGCGGACGAGATTGCAAAGAGGCCGAACCTGGGTTTGCAGGCTGCGCCGTTGCGGGAAATCGAACGGCTAGGAGAGATTGGGCTGCTGACAGCGCCGCTTCCGCGCCGTGCGGGGGGCGTGGGGCTGGGGACCGAGGCCGGGAGCCAGCGCATGCTGCTGAGAATCCTGGCGGCTGTGGGCGGAGGCGATCTGGCGCTTGGCCGGTTGTACGAAGGGCATGTGAATGGGCTGCTCCTGGTTGCTCGGTACGGCACGGAGGAGCAACTCGACACGTTGGGGGAGGCGTGCCGGGCGGGGATGCTCTCGGGCGTATGGAATACGGGAGCGCAGGAGAAGATGCGTCTGTGGCCGGAGCAGGATGGGGGCTTCCGGTTTGAGGGAGTAAAGACTTTTGCGACCGGAGCGGTGTTTGTCCGCCGACCGATCGTGACCGGGGAGATACCGGGACGAGGTTGGCAGATGACCCTGCCGCGGATGGAGGAGCTCGACGTAGAGATTGACCGAAGCTTCTGGCACCCGATGGGAATGGAATCTTCGGAGAGCTTCGGAGTAGATTTCACAGGTGCGCGGGTGAAGGCAGAGGACCTGATCGGGGCGCCTGAGGATTTCTACCGTGATCCTCTGTTTCGTGGGGGCGCGGTGCGATTTGCAGCGGTACAGGCGGGCGCGGCGATGCGGCTGTACGTTCTGTTCACCGATTGGCTGCATCGGACACGGCGCGGAGAAGACCCTTACCAGGTAGCGCGGCTTGGAGAGGTGGCGATGCTGGCGCAGCAGGCGGCGCTGTGGGTGGAAAAGGCCGCGATGGTCGCCGAGGAGTGCCTATTCAGCGAGGATGCGCCCCGAGCGGAACGGATGGTGGAGTGCGCGAACATGACGCGGCTCGCGGCAGAGCGTATCTGCACGAAGATGATGGAGTTCGTAACGGCGGGTGTCGGGGCGCACGGCCTGCTGCAGCCGGAGCGGTTTGAGCGGTCGATCCGAGACCTGACGATGTATTTGCGGCAGCCGGCGCCGGACCACGCCGTGGCGGAGGTGGGTCGGTCTGCGCTGCGGAAGGCAGAGAAGGCACGTTCCGGTGCTACTGACGGCTTCTGGAGCGATGCGTGGCGCGAGAGTTCGTTGCCGCCGGAGTACTTCCGGCGGATCTATGAGCAGAATGCGGATCCCTGGGGATTTCAGACCAGCAGCTACGAAGCAGGTAAGTACCGGACCACGCTCGAAAGTCTGCCGCGGGCGCGCTACGGACGCGGGGTTGAGGTGGGCTGCTCGATCGGAGTACTGACCGAGCAGCTTGCGGGCCGGTGCGACGAGCTTGTGGGTCTTGACGTGTCCGAGGCGGCCTTAGGCCAGGCGAGACGCAGGCTGGCTGGGCGAGGCGGAGTGGCGTTCCAGCAGATGGAGTTCCCAAAGCAACTGCCGGAGGGCACCTTTGATCTTGTCGTGATCTCAGAGGTGGCGTACTACTGGCAGATGACGGATCTAAAGGTTGCGGCAAGGAAGATTGCCGAGTTGCAGGACGCGGGTGGACACCTGGTGCTGGTGCATTGGACGCCCCGCGTGAGCGACTACCCGCTGACCGGAGATACGGTCCACGACTACTGGATCAGCCGGCCGGAGTGGCGAACTGTGCGGTCGATGCGGCAGGAACGATTTCGACTGGACGTGCTCGAGCGAGTTTAGCGGCTCGCGCCTGCGTGATGCTGAGGTTCAGATTTGCGATGGCATCATCGATTCGTTCTTCGCGGGGACCGTCAAAGGTCTCGTCGATGAGACGGTTGCAATCGACCGCGCATAAAAACGCCGAGGGCCCCAAGCGCAGCGGATGCATATCGCGGAGGGGTTGGCGCCAGCATTCCGGATAAAGGGCGAGCGAAGGTAGACGCCTGCGGGCGCCAATGCGGCGCAGTCTGGACAGGTTTGCGAAGCGGTGGGCAAGGTAGGCTGCGCTTTCCACCATGTGCGGATGTCCCTGAACAGCCGCCACGTGCCAAAGGCGAAGCTGGCCCGAGAGGCCTACTTCCGTACGGCCCTTGAGGCGGGCCGAAGTGAAGACGGAGACATCCGGTGCGTGCCGGATGCGTGCGTCAACCCGGCGAAGCGCATCAATGAAGGCCACATCCTCCAGCTGCCTGACGGGAGGAAGACCACCCGCGCGGCGGTAGATGTCAGGCGTGCATGCAAGCGAGGCGCCGAAGTGGTCCAGGTGGCGCGGCCAGGGATCGACAGGGTCGGGGTCGAGGATGCTCTCCAAGCAGGCGACTTCACGCTGATAGAGGCGGTCGGCACGGTAGGCGTGGAGGGTTCCTGGATCGAGGGAGACGAGATCTTCGGGTTTCAGGTTGATGACGCCGCCGACCACCTCCGCCCCCTGTTCGATGGCGGCCAGGTTACGCAGGATCCAGTTGGGGGCTACGGTCGTATCCGCGTCAGTAGAGAGAATCGCGACCTTGGGACGAGCGGGAGAGTTGAGGCGGTGAAAGGCCGTATCCATGAGGTGCCGGCGCGCCGTGCCGACGTGGGCGGCTTCGGAGGGAAAAAACCGCTCGGCGTACTGGAGGCGAAAGGTCGGGTGTTCGCGTTGGTAGCGGCCGACTGCCTCGACTGATTGGTCGGTGCAGTTGTTGAGCAGGACGATGACTTCGTAGAGGGTGGGATCGAGCGGAAGGCCGAAGATGTCAACCTGCAGGCGCAGGGCGTCGAGTGTTGCGGGCAGGCTATGTTCTTCGTTACGCGCCGGGATGATAACGGAGGCCCGGCAACCAGGATGCGCATGCGAGGAGAGGACAGAGGGTATGGGATTAAACGGGTCGCAGGCGGTCATGGGAGTCAGGCAGGTAGCGGGTCGGCGTGTTTGTCGAGACGCCCGAGATGCTCTGCCTTGGCAAGGGCGATGAAAGCATCGTTGGCCCAGATGCGCTCGTTTCCATGATAACGCTGCGCGAAGCCGCTGACGAGGTCAGCGACGTCCTCGCGTATCTGGGAGGTATAGCCGAGGGCGAGAGAGCGCTTCCAGGCGATGCTTTTGCTGTGATAGCAAACGACGGGATGCAAATGCTCATGGTACTTGGCATCTACATCTGCGCGGAAGCGTTGGAGATCGATGGAGACGCCCGGCCGTGTAGCGTAGGGCAGATCTTCGTAGAAGGCGCACGGCAACGCAGCAGACAGGGCTAAGCTGGCATCGCGGGCAACTCGATGGTCAACGTGATGCCCAAGCGCCAGAGGCAGGACCAGAGCGGCGCCGCCGGAGCCGGCATGCCGGGAGACGGCTTTATGAATCTTGGCGAAGGCCCCATCGGCGGGGTTGACTGGCATGTCGCACACAGTATCTGAAGAGCAATGGAGGCGAAGAGGTGCGTCCTTGATGTTAAGGTCGACCATGCGGGCTCCAGGTATGTGGCGGAGAAATGCCTCATCCTCTTTGCGACGCATTGCTGAGACATAAGACAGACGATCGTTGTCGTGCACCGAATCTGCGTCCGAATACGGCGCGTACAGGCTGCGCGTGAACACATTCATAATGGTCACGTCGTGGCCGTCCCGCAACCAAGCTCCGATAGAGAGAGCAAGCGAGAAGCACGCATCATCTCTGTGTGGAGATAGAATAACAATGCGGACGCGGTGCGTGAGATGAACACCAGAGGCGATTGCGTTCCCTGACTGATCAGTCACAATGGACCCCAGCCAGGCCGGCGGCATAGTCAACACGTGCTCGCGATCGCATTGGCATTTGGATGCAACTTGCGCGGCATCGGTTAGTCAGTGCACTCACGTCGACATTATTAGGCGCTGGCCCAACGCCGTGATAGGAATGTACATCTGATATTCAAGAAGATGATTCTCTTCTGAACGTAATCTGACAGCTTCCTGAGGATTCACTTGCCGACCATATCTGCTGATGGTGATGAAGTAGCTGGCCCAAAGGACGCCCGGCCCGCAGGACTTGCCCCGTACGACCTGCTGTGCTTCAGCCATTTGCGCTGGCGTTTTGTGACGCAGCGGCCCCAGCACCTGATGACTCGCTCAGCGGAGGAGCGGCGGACATTCTTCTGGGAAGAGCCTGAGCGGGACGGTGAAGGCGACGGACACCTCGAGATTATTACCGAGGGACCCCAACTCTGGGTGGTACGGCCCCACCTACCGCCCACAGGCGATAGCGACGCGATGCAATGCCGACTTCTGGATACATTCTTGGCGGAGCGCCGCATCAGCCACTATGTTCGTTGGTACTACACGCCGATGGCACTCGGCTTTACCCGCCACCTGTCGGCACAGGCGACAGTCTATGACTGCATGGATGAACTCACTGGATTTTTGGGCGCGCCACCCGACCTGCGCGCGAGAGAGAAAGAGCTCTTTACGGTAGCGGATGTCGTCTTTACCGGGGGCATCAGCCTGTATGAGGCGAAAAAAGGGCAGCACGGGAATGTCCATGCATTTCCGAGCTCGATTGATGTATCTCACTTTGCGGCGACTACGGCGATGCATGGTGAGCCCGACGACCAGCGCGGCATTCATCATCCGCGGGCCGGATTCTTCGGGGTGCTGGATGAGCGATTCGACGTTTCTTTGATGAATGAGGTCGCGCGAATGCGGCCTGACACACAATTCATCTTCCTTGGCCCGATCGTCAAGATTGATCCCGCATCGCTGCCGCAGGGGCCGAATGTCCACTATCTCGGGAGTAAAAGCTATCAAGAGCTTCCCTGCTATGTCGCAGGATGGGACGTGGCGTTGCTACCGTTTGCGTTGAACGAGTCGACACGGTATATCAGCCCGACGAAAACCCCTGAATATCTTGCCGCCGGTAAGCCCGTGGTCTCCACCCCGATTCACGATGTGGTCCGGGGATATGGCGAGGAGGGTTTAGTTGCAATTGCAGCGACTGCTACGGAGTTTGCGCAGGCGTTGGATCGGGCTCAGGAATCGCGCACTGAAGACTGGAGAGCACGTGTTGCGGCTAAGTTGGCTAAGGGCTCCTGGGACAAGACGTGGGAAGGCATGAAGCTGGAGATCGATAAAGCGCGGACTGCGCCCGCAAAGGTGAGCGTCGGGGCGAACGCCGCCTTTCGTCTGGCAGACCTCACTGTGAGCCCTCCTTCGGCACGCCGACGGGAGCAGTTCGATTACCTGGTAGTGGGTGCAGGGTTCGCCGGAGCCGTTCTGGCTGAGCGCCTGGCCAGTGTGATGGGAAAGCGTGTGCTCATCATCGATAAGCGGGACCATGTAGCTGGCAACACGTACGACTATTATGACGCGGCAGGTATCCTGGTCCACAAGTATGGTCCGCATATCTTCCATACAAACAGTGACGCGGTCGTACGGTATTTGTCGGGGTTTACGCAGTGGCGGCCCTATGAACACCGGGTGCTGGCAAGCGTCGACGGGACCCTGCTTCCAATCCCGATCAACCTTGACACCATCAACGGGTTGTACGGGCTGAAGCTGGACGCAGCCGGGATGCAGCGCTTTCTGGCGGAGCGGACGGTGGCACCATCCGTCATCCGGACTTCGGAAGATATCTGTATAAGCCGGGTTGGCCGGGAGTTGTACGAGAAGTTCTTCCGCAACTACACCCGGAAGCAGTGGGGGCTGGATCCTTCAGAGCTGGACGCATCTGTAACGGGAAGGATTCCGGTTCGATTCGATCAGGATGATCGGTATTTCACGGATACCTTCCAGGCTATGCCGCTTGAGGGATACACCCGAATGTTTGAGCGGATGCTGGATCATCCGAAGATCCGCATTCGCACCGGAGTGAACTACGCAGAGGTTGCGAAGGCTTACCCGGGTGTGAAAACAGTCTTTACCGGGCCGGTGGATGAGTATTTCGATTATCGCTTTGGCCCTCTGCCATACCGGTCGCTTGAGTTTAAGCATGAGACGCACAGTGTAGAGACGTACCAGCGTGCCGCGGTGGTGAATTACCCAAATGACCATGCCTACACGCGGGTGACCGAGTTCAAGTACCTGACGGGGCAGACCGCACCGAAGACGAGCATAGTTTTCGAGTATCCAAAGTCGGAAGGGGACCCGTACTATCCGATCCCACGCCCTGAGAACGCAGCTATCTATCAAAAGTACAAGGAGCTTGCGGACTGCACTGAAGACGTGGAGTTTGTCGGCAGGCTGGCCTCTTACAAGTACTACAACATGGATCAGGTTGTTGCCCAAGCCTTGCAGCTTTTCAAGCGCATGCAGGAAGCTGCTTACCCTATCCCGGCGGGGAGCGCCACGATGTTAGCGGAGGCGCGATGACCAAAGCTCGGTTGCGCTGGGTGCGCGAGCCGGCAGGAATTGGGCGGTTCTGCCGGTCATAAGTTTCGATTACACGCCCATGAAACTGAGGCGGCTGAATCTTCACGTGGCTCAAGCAGGGCGGGCATAGTTCCAAGGGGGCGCGGTGGCGCTCCCTATAATCGAGTGATACCAAGCCCGGAGCCCACGGCATGCCGCCGCGGCGGATTGGGCAGGCAAGGAAGACGAGATCGGATGAAGCAGAAGCGTCATGCAGTGATCGTCGGAGCTGGGCCTGGGGGGCTTGCCGCAGCATTGCTGCTGGCAAAGTCCGGAGTCAAGGTAACGGTAGTGGAGAAGCGCGCCGAGGTTGGGGGACGCACCGCAACCCTTGTGCAGGATGGTTTTCGATTTGATATAGGGCCTACATTTTTCCTCTATCCGCGTGTGTTGAAGGAGATCTTCAGCGTTGCAGGATACGACCTGGACCGCGAAGTCCCAATGACGAGGCTGGACCCGCAGTATCGCCTGGTGTTCGGGGCCGGCGGCGAGTTGCTGGCAACCCCGAACGTGGAGCAGATGGTGAGGGCGATCGGAGCGATCTCCCCTGAAGACGCACAACGCTTCCGGCACTTTATTACTCACAACCGCAACAAACTAGAGAAGTTTCTTCCGTTCCTCCAGTCCCCTTTCGAATCCTGGAAGGACCTGATGAAGCCGGGCATGATGAAGCTGCTGCCTCTTCTGGCACCGTGGCGCTCGCTCGACTCTGACCTGCAGGTTCACTTCAAGGACGAGCGGATAAGGCTTGGGTTCAGTTTCCAGTCCAAGTACCTCGGGATGTCGCCGTTCCGTTGTCCGAGCCTCTTTTCCATCCTTTCGTTCCTTGAGTATGAGCACGGTGTGTTCCATCCAACTGGCGGCTGTGGCGCCGTCACGCGCGCAATGGCTCGCATTGCCACCGAGATGGGCGTCGAGATACTGCTCGACGCC
>CAXUNW010000057.1:0-13788 GCA_964252505.1 uncultured Acidobacteriaceae bacterium | reverse complement strand
GCCCCGGGGCCGGGGCTGGGCGGTCGTCCATGCGGGCGGCGAGACGGTCGAGCTCCGTGGCGGCGGCGCGCAAGGCGACGGATCCGTGGCGGCGCACGTCGGGGACGACCTCGTCGTTGAGATAGGTGATGAGGCGCTTCAGATCTTCTTCGACCCGCTGGCCCGCCTCGTGCAGCGTTTGCTCCCAGGAACTGCTTCCTTCTGCCATATGCAAACCTCGTCCTAAGATACGATGACCCCGACGCGGGTGCGGGGCGCAGAGAAGTTACGGGCCGCACCCTCTCTGTCAATGGCGAGCGCAGGCGGGGGCGCTACATGGGATATCGTTGGCGTAAGACCGAACCGTCGGACGTTCCAGCGCATCAGACGTACGACGGAAGAACCGGAAACAACCAACTGGAACGAGGGCAGGCCGTTGACCAAGGCAGAGAAAAGCGAAGTGAGGGTATGTGCGCGGCGGCGACGTGCGCTGCGGATGGCGGCCTGCGTGGGCGCGGGCATCCTTGTGGGGCTGGGTTCGGCGGCTGAAGCGCAGGAAGTTCAATGGGTGGCGGCCTCACCTGTGCTGATGGCGCGTGCGGAAGCGGTAGGCGCAGGGGCGCTTCCGGACGCTCCGGACGCGGCGGTGACGTCATCCTCAGTGCTGCCGGCTGTGCGGGAGAGCGGGCAGCCGGGTGGGATGGGCGGCCGGGGCGGCCAGCCGATGGCTTCGACCTCAGACAAATACATTGCACCGGGGCAGCCGGTGCCGAGCCTGACGGTGGGGAACAAGTTCGCGCTGGGCATCAAGGATGCGATCTCGCCCCTCTCGGCAATCGGGTGGGTGGTGACGGCAGGGTATGAGCAAGGCACCAACGAAAGCCCGAACTATGGGCAGACGGGCAAAGGCTTCGCGCAGCGGCTGGGAGCGGCGGCGGCACGAGCGTCCTCGGAGGGCGTGTTTAGCGATTCGGTGCTGGCCAGCGTCCTGCGTGAGGACCCGCGATACTACCGCATGGGCCCGGGCAACAACTTCTTCAAGCGCACGATCTATGCGGGGACGCGCACGCTGATCACCCGCACCGACGGAGGCCGGGTGACGCCGAACTTTGCGTTGTTAGGGGGCAACCTGGCGGGATCGTACCTGACGAAGGCGTACTATCCGCCGCTAAACACCAGCAACACGGAGGTGTTGAAGACGTTTGGCGGGTCTGTGGGCGGCTCGGCTCTGGGCTTCTTTGTCAGTGAGTTCCTTTCGGGTGCGCTGAACGTCTTCCACAGCGCCAAACCGGCAGCGAACTGAAGCATCTGTGATCTAGTTGAACGCGGCGGCCGCGCCGACACTCAGGAGCAGACCAAGCAGCCACCATCCCGCAACCACAACGGCGGCTGAACCGAGCTTTACCCGGGCGACGATAGCGGTTCCGAGGATGAGCAGCGCGAGGTTCCAAAGGCCGATGGCATCGATGAAGCCAAGCGCCGCCTTGAGCGTCGGAGCCGCATCCGGCAGGTAGTAGCCGATGTTGGTGCCGACCGGCTCCTTAATGTTGAAGCTCTCTGCGTTGCTGCCGAAGATAAGGGTCAGTGCGGTGAGCAGACCGGCGAGCAGACGCGGCAGCGAGGCGTAGATCCAGACGGCAAACATCTGGCTGAAGGTGGTTCTAGCGCCGAGGCCGAAGTTGAAGCTCCCCCAAAGGACCAGCGCGCCCAGAGCGGAGAAGAGCAGGATAAGCAGAGGCGATGCGTAGGAGACGTACCGGGTGATCTTGGCAGAGAGGGCCATGCGGGCGGTACGCTGCTCGGGTGGCAGCTGGCTCATTGCTTCTTCGGTCTTGGGACTAAGATGAACCTGGTTCTCGGCGACCCGCTCGAATCCTACCTGGCGATCTATCGTGAAGGTGACGCCTGAGGTTACGAGCAGCAGAAGCAGGAACGGCAGCCACCAGGAGGTGCTGCGAAGGATGTCGGTGAAGGTCTTGGACGGGGCGATGAAGGTATCCACCACACGCTCTACCTCGCTTAGCCCGTTTGCGGGGAGTACCTCGTCGTTCATCCACATCTCCTCGCCGCGGGTGCGGCGGTCTGCCGGATTGTAGCCCGGCGGAGGCTTTTGTTGAAGCGGAAAGATTAGCGCAACAGGAAGGCCTCCCCGGAGGGAGGCCTGTGCCTGACGCGCAAGACGTTTACTGCATGGTGACGCCGCCCTGTGTCTTCTTTTCCTTCTCAAGCTCGTTCTGTTTGCGGGCTCCCATGGCCTTGTTGCTCCACTCATCAGCCTTGGCGAGGTCGGCCTTGCGAGCGGCGTCATCGGGGCAGTCGAGATCGGCCTTGCGCCGGTAGGTAAGATTCAGGTACTGCATGGCGTCGTCATAGGTGGGATTAATATCGACGGCTTTCTGCAGATACTGAAGCCCTTCGTTGACGGTAGCGGTGTTCTGCTGCTGCACCTTCGCGCACGCTCCCTTGCTCTTCTTGGGATTGCCGTTGCCATCATCGGTGAGCCCGTCGGCCGCCAGAACGGCGACGGAGTTCTTATAGGCCTGCATCCAGTCGACGACGCCGATGGTGTAGTGGGCTTCGGAATCGTCTGCCTTGACGCCGATGACGCGCTTCTCGTACTCCTTGGCCTCATCGAGTTTCTTGATGTTGCGGTCGATCGAGGCGACCTGTCTGAGCGCAGTCAGATCATTGGGGTCCTTGGCCAGCACCTGCTGAAACCCGTCGATGGCGTTCTGGGCGATCTTTAGGTTTTCCGGTGTATCCAGGTTCGGCACCACCTGGGAGGCGTAGGCGGTCGCCAGGTACAGCTTGGCATCCTCATAGTTGGGATCGAGCGCGATTGCGTTCTGGAAGTGATTTACGGCTTCTTCAAAGTTCGCGGCCTTGAACGCCTGAACGCCTTTCGTCAGTTGATCGCGGGCCTTGAGCTTGTTACAGCCGGTCGCGCTTCCGAGGGTCAACGCCAGCAGGACAGCTGTGACAGGAATCCGTGAAGTCAGTTTCATTGGGCGTTTCATCTCCTTGAAGAGGCGCAAATCGCTGAGATTCCGGGTGCTTACGCGGGCGGCCGCACACCAAGGATCAAAGCAAGGGTTTAGGGTTTCCTGCTGCCGTTTGATTGTAACGGCAGAAGGCGGATGTGACTAGAGAAAGTGCGGTGGAGGGTTGGATGGGGCATGTTACCTCGTTTTTGGTGTTGGGGAGGCCCGAACAGAGATGTGCCGCGGAAGTCCGATTCCAGATCGGTCTGGCCGATACCGCGCCGGAAGAACAATGCCAGCTTTTTCATCGCATCCTCGAATGCCCTCGCTCATCTAAGATGCAGAACCCACTCTGCTGGCGGAGACGAGTCGCGCTATGCGGCTACACTTCCATGTGTCGCGCAGAGGACGGAGTGTAGCTCCCGACCCGCGTCCCGGTCCAGCGTGTTGTCTGTTTGAGGAGATCGCTTTGTTGACGAAGATGTCCGTCCCGATGTTTCGCGCTACCCTGCTTGGCGCTGCTGCCTGCCTCACGCTTGCCGGATGCCATCCGCCGGCGGCGCCTCCGGCCCAGGCGCCCCAGGCCATGCCGGTTCAAGTGCAGCCCGTCTCGCTTTCGCCGGTCCCGATCGGTGACACCTATGTGGCGACCATCAAGAGCCGGCGCTCCTCTACCATGCAGCCACAGGTGGATGGAAACCTGACGCGCATCTTTGTCACCTCCGGGCAGGCGGTGAAGGCGGGGCAGGTTCTTATGCAGATCGACCCGCTCAAGCAGGTGGCCGCCGTGCAGAGCCAGCAGGGGCTGGAGCAACAGCAGAAAGCGCTGTATCAATACAACGAGGCCGAGGTGGAACGGCAGAAGAAGCTGTATGAGGCCGGAATCACCTCGCGCCAGGTGTATGACCAGGCGGTGCAGTCTTTTCAGAACTCCAAAGGCGCGTTCGATTCTTCAGCGGCGGGCACGAACACGCAGCGCCAGCAGCTTGCTTACTACCAGATTCGCGCACCGTTCGCGGGGATCGTAGGCGATATTCCGGTTCATGTGGGGGACTATGTGTCTGCCAGCACGATGCTGACGACCGTGGATGAAGACCGGGATCTTGAAGCCTACATCTACCTGCCAACGGAGCGGGCCACCCAGGTGCATATGGGCCTTCCGGTCGATCTGCTGGATACGACGGGCACTGTTCTGGCTCATTCTTTGGTCAACTTTGTCTCGCCCCAGGTGGACAATAACCTGCAAAGCATTCTTGCGAAGGCGCCGGTGCCTGCCTCAAGCAAGCTGCGCAACCAGCAGATCGTGAACGCACGCGTGACCTGGTCGACCAACCAGGCGGCCACGGTTCCGGTTCTGGCGGTCACCCGCGTCGGCGGCCAGACCTTTGTGTATGTTGCTGCGCCCCAGGGCTCAGGCTTTATGGCGCACCAGGTGTCAGTCAACCTGGGCGAGGCGGTCGGCAATGCATATCCAGTGCTCTCGGGCCTGAAGCCGGGAGACAAGGTCATTCTGTCGGGGATCCAGTTTCTTCAGGAGGGTGTCCCGGTGCAGCCTTTGCCGGGTGGCCCGCCGGCGGCCCGCAGCTAAATAGCTTTTGATAAAGAGGGAAGACTATGAATTCGTACTCGCTCGATGTGCTTTCCCGCCGTCGTTTTCTTCGCGCCTCACTGGCGGCTGCGGCTGTGTCGGTATCGCCTCGCTGGCTGCAGGGGCAGGCGACCGCGGAGCTTCCCGCTGTCGTGGTGCAGGGCCGCGCGACTGGGGCTACGGCAAAGATCGTAACAAAGACGCTCCGCCGCAACGTCAGCGTGCTGATGGGATCGGGAGGCAACATCGCCGTACTGCCGGGCGCGCAGGGCAAGCTGCTGGTGGATGCGGGCTACTCCACGTCGCGGCCACAGATCCTGGAGGCGCTCAACACGCTTAGCGCCGACCCGCTCACACACCTGATCGACACCCACTGGCACTTCGACCATACGGACGGCAATGAGTGGATCCATGCGTCTGGGGCGACCATTCTGGCGCACGAAAACACCCGGAAGCGGCTCAGCACGCCGCAGGACATGGCGGCCTTCCATGCACATTTTCCAGCCGCGCCTGCCGGAGCCATCCCCACCGAGACCTTCGCGGACAGACACACCATGAAGCTGAACGGTGAGACGCTTCATCTGCAGCACTTCGACCCGGCTCATACCGACTCCGACATCTCCATCCACTTCCAGGAGGCGGACGTCTTCCACGCGGGCGACACATGGTTCAACGGCTTCTACCCGTTCATCGACTACTCGACGGGAGGCTCGATCGATGGAATGATTGCGGCATCGAAGCGGACGCTGGCGACGGTTTCGGCGACCACCATCATCATCCCCGGGCATGGTCCGGTGGGGGACAAGGCGCAGTTCACCAGCTTCTCCCAGATGCTTGCGGGCACGCGCGACGCGGTCGCGGCTGCCAAACAGCAGGGCAAGTCGGTCGAGGAGACGATTGCCGCGAAGCCGACCGCAGCCTATGACGAGCAGTGGGGCAAGGGCTTCATGAACCCTGAGGCGTATACCCGCCTCGTCTACCAGGGCGTGTAACCGGCACTAGGCTGGGCGTGTCAATCAGTAGCAAGAGCATTTTGAGCGGGAAGGCGGGCAATAAGGCTCCGAAGGGCACGTAGGCGGCCGCCGCACTCGCAAGGGAACGAGGGATACACCTGTGGTCGAATTTTTCATCCGCCGCCCAATCTTCGCGACGGTCTGCGCGCTTTTGATCGTGTTGGCCGGGGCGGTTTCGCTGCCGACGATTCCGATCTCTCTCTATCCGCAGCTTGCGCCGCCGCAGGTGCTGGTGAGCTGCAACTATGTAGGCGCTAACTCGCAGGATGTGGAGTCGGCGGTCACGATCATTCTGGAGCAGGCGATCAACGGTGTGGAGGGGATGCGGTACATCTCCTCCACCAGCTCGAATGACGGGACCAGCTCGATCACCGTGACGTTCAACACCGGCTACGATCTGGATATCGCGGCGGTTGACGTGCAGAACCGCGTGGCGACCGCGCAGGGGCGTCTGCCGGCGGCGGTGAACAACACCGGCATCTCGATCACCAAAGCGAACTCGAACTTTGTCTTCGCGGCAGGCTTTCTGTCGACGGACAAGTCGCTTTCGCCCTCGTTTATCTCAAACTACCTGGACGTGTATGTCTCGGATGCGTTGAAGCGGGTGCCGGGCGTAGGCGCGGTGGTCATCTTCGGCGAGCGCAAATATGCGATGCGGCTGTGGCTGGACCCCAGCAAGCTGGCGGCACGCGGGCTGACTCCGCTCGATGTCACCAACTCATTGACGTCGCAGAATATCGAGATTGCGGCAGGCCAGCTTGGCATTCCGCCCTCGGACCCAAGGCAGGCCTACCAGATGGCGGTGCGCGTAGTGGGGCGGCTCTCAGACCCGCGACAGTTTGAAAACATCATCCTCAAGTCGAGCGCGCCGGCCTCCGCGGTGACGACGGCCTCCACCGTCAACGGTACCTCCGGGCTGGTGCTGCTGAAGGATGTGGGCCGCGCGGAGGTAGGCGCGGAGAACTACAACACGAACCTCAAGTTTTCCGGCGGGGACGCGGTGGGCGTCGGCGTGCAACAGCTCTCCAACGCGAACGCGCTGGATGTCGACCGCAAGTGCCGGGCGGTGCTGGCGGAGCTGCAGAAGTCGTTTCCGCCCAGCCTCCAGGGCATCATCGCGGTCGATACCACCACGGTCATTTCCGACTCGATCGTCGAGGTCGAGCACACGCTGGCCGAGGCGATCATCATCGTCATCGTCGTCATCTTCCTGTTCCTGCAGGACTGGCGCGCGACCATCATCCCCGCGGTGACGATCCCGGTCTCGCTGGTTGGGACCTTCGCGTTCATCAAGATCTTCGGCTTTTCGGTCAATTCGCTGACGCTGTTCGGCATCACGCTGGCGACGGGGCTGGTGGTCGACGACGCCATCGTGGTGATCGAGAACGTGCAGCGCCACCTGGAAGAAGGCGCCGAAAACGCCATGGAGGCAACCTCGATCGCCATGCGCGAGGTGACCAGCGCGGTCATCGCCACGTCGCTGGTTCTGATCTCGGTGTTCGTGCCCGTCAGCTTCTTTCCGGGTACGACAGGCATCCTCTACAAGCAGTTTTCGCTCACCATCGCGTTCTCGATCGCCATCTCGGCCTTCAATGCGCTGACGCTTTCACCCGCGCTGGCGGCGATCCTCTTGCGGCGGGAGGCGCACGAGAGGCGGCGCAGCGTGCTGCAGCGCTTCTTCCTGGATCCCATCGACCGCGGCATCAAGAGGGTCATCTCCTGGTACGCCGTTGCGGTCACGTTCGTGGTTCGCCTCCGCTACGCCGTGCTCATCGTCTTCCTCTGCTCGCTGGCTGCCACGGTCTTCATGTATACGCATGTGCCGACGGCGTTCGTGCCGGTGGAGGACCAGTCTTACTTCCTGATCATCATCCAGACGCCTCCCGGCGCGTCCCTCACCTACACGTCGGAGTTCGCCGACCGGGTGGCGGCCAAGGTCCGGCAGGATAACGACGTCTTCGGAACCTTCTCCGTGATGGGCTTTTCGCTTGCCGGCGGATCAAGCCCGAACTCCGGCCTGATCTTCGCGCCGCTAAAGCCGATCGACGACCGCACCAAGCTCGGCAAAGGCCACGATGCGCATACTATCGTCGGCCGGGTGGCCCCCGGGCTCTTCCAGGTTCCGGGCGGGATCGCCTTTGCCGCGGAGCCGCCCGCCATCGCCGGCATCGGAACCGTCGGCGGCTTCCAGTTCATCCTCCAGGATGCCGGGCGCAACACCTTTGCCGACATCGACCGCGTCGCCCACACCATCGTCGGCCAGACGCGCGCACCGGGCACCGGCTTGATGAACCTCAACACGACCTTCACGGCGAACGACCCCCAGCTCTACGTCACCATCGATCGCCAGAAAGCGCTCGCCGTCGGCGTTCCGCTCTCGCAGATCACGGCGGCCATGGGAACTTTCATGGGGTCGAGCTATGTGAACGACTTCGACTTCAACAACCGGTCCTACCGCGTCTATGTCCAGGCCGACCAGCAGTTCCGCCGCAACGCGCAGGATCTGCGGCAATATTACGTGCGTTCGGATGCGGGTCAGATGATCCCGCTCGACAACCTGCTGCTGGTCAACGAGACCTCCGGGCCGCAGGTCATCAACCACTACAACCTGTTCCGCTCGGCCGAGATCGACGGCTCGCCCGCGCAGGGGCTCTCCTCGGGGCAGGGTCTTGCCAACATGGAGAAGCTGTTCCACAAGAACGCAATGCCGGGCATGACCTTCTCCTGGACGGGGCTCTCGCTTGAGGAGATCGAGTCTTCCGGCAAGGCGATCATCATCTTCGGCCTCGGCCTGCTGGTGGTCTACCTGACGCTCTCCGCGCAGTATGAGAGCTTCGCGCTCCCGTTCATCATCCTGCTCGCGGTGCCCACGGCCATCCTCGGGGCGCTGTCGCTGGTCGCGCTGCGTGGCCTGGACGATGATGTGTATGTGCAGATCGGGCTGGTGATGCTGATCGGGCTCTCGGCCAAAAACTCGATTTTGATCGTCGAATTTGCGGAGCAGCAGCTTGCAGAGGGCAAATCCATCGTGGATGCCGCCATCACAGCCTCGGAGCTGCGGCTGCGGCCTATCCTGATGACCAGCTTCGCCTTCATCCTGGGCGTCTTGCCGCTCTACTTTGCGTCGGGTGCCGGGGCTCTTGGTCGCCACTCGGTCGGTACCGCCGTCGTGGGCGGCATGCTTCTCTCGACCATCCTGAACCTGTTCTTCATCCCGGTGCTCTATGTGCTGCTGAAGACGCTGCTGACTCGCTTCAGCAAGAAGAAGCCGGTTCGAACCGCGCCGGCTCACTAAAGCCGCCCCGCGTCCCTTCGCGATCCGCCTGCCAAGGGGCGCGCCAAGAGGCACCGATAGGGCACGCGAAGGCAGCGACAACCATGCCGGGACAACCGGCACCCTCGTCTGGGCATCACGCATGCAATGAGTGGTCAGTCCACATGGATCCGTTCGGTCGCGCTTCTGCTGCTTGCCCCGGTGCTTTGCGCCTCCGCTGCGTGCGCGCAAGATCGCCGCATCGTAAGCGAGCCGGTGATTCCGCCTGCCTGCACCACGCTGGACGCTCTCCTTACCTCGCACGGCGGGGCGCTTGCCGCCTCGGATGAGTCCCGGCTCGATACCGTGCGGATCCAGCAGGCGCTGGACACCTGTCCCGCAGGCCAGGCCGTGACTCTCCACGCTCGGCCTCCGGCCAACGCATTTCTGAGCGGTCCGCTTACCCTGCGTGCGGGCGTCACGCTGTTGGTGGAGGGCGGCGTCACGCTCTTTGAGTCGGTCGACCCCAGGGTTCTGGAGGTCTCGCCCGGAAGCTGCGGCTTGGTGTCCGACGCGCCCGGCCGAGGATGCAGGCCGCTGCTGGCGGCGGACAACATTGCGGGCGCCGCGGTGATGGGCGACGGCGTGATCGACGGGCGTGGCGGCGTGAAGCTGCTCGGCAAGGACGCCAGCGCGTGGGATCTCGCCGAACAGGCGCGGCCGGGCGGCGGCCAGAAGGTAAGCCGCCTCCTGGTAGCCAATCACGCCGACAACTTCATCCTGTACCGCATTACGCTGCGCAACTCGCCCAACTTCCATGTCGTCTACAACGGGGGAGGCGGCTTTACCGTCTGGGGAGTCAAGATCGACACGCCGGGCAAAGGCGCGCGCAACACCGACGGCATCGATCCGGGCGCGGGAGCTCGCGACATCACCATCACGCGCAGCTTTATCAGCACAGGAGACGACGACGTCGCAATCAAGGGCGGGCCAGGCGGCGTGACGAATATGACGGTCAGCCACAACCACTTCTACCGCGGCCACGGTATGTCCATCGGTAGCGAGACGAACGGTGGCGTCAGCCGCATCCGCGTCACCGACCTCACCCTCGACGGCCCCGACAACGGCCTGCGGATCAAGTCGAACGCCGCACGCGGCGGGCTGGTGCACGATGTCGTCTACGAGGATGTCTGCATCCGCAACTCGCCAAACCCGATCTACCTCGACACAGCCTACTCGGCGAACGGCAGCATGGAAGGCACCCTCTATCCCACGTTCACCGACATCACCTTCCGCAACGTGACGATGCTCGGCGGAGGCAGGATCTCGTTCAACGGCTTCGGTAAGGACCATCGGGTCGGGGTCCTGCTCGACGGCGTGGTTGTCGGCGACGCCGCGCAGTACATGTATTCGATCCGTCACGCGGACTTCCACCTTGGCCCGGGCCCCGTCAACCTGCCCATCGCGGGTGAGGATGTGACGAAAACAGGGGCCGCCCCGGTAGCCGCCCGGGCAAGTTGCGAGGGACGATTCCTTGCATTTCCACGCGAAACAGGCCGGTAGTCCCTGCGTGAAAGATCGCCAAACGCGGCGCAGGGCTGCTCCCCTTGCTTTACACTCACTGAGGCGCTCAGTATCCTTGAGGTTTGCCCCCGCATGCGTGCGGCAACATTCCGGAACACCGAATTTCTTCAATATCGAACAGGAGACAGGTTATGGCAGCAGTGGACGAGAAGGTCAAGCAGATCATCGTGGAGCAGCTTCAGGTGGATGAAGCGGAGGTTACACCCGGCGCGAGCTTTCAGGAAGACCTGGGCGCCGATTCCCTCGACGTGGTCGAACTCGTCATGCAGTTTGAAGAAGCCTTCGATATCCAGATCCCGGACGAAGACGCCGAGAAGATCAAGACCGTCAAGGATGCCGTCGACTACATTGAAAAGAACCAGAAAGGGAAGTAAGCAGTGTTGGAGTCGCGTCGAGTCGTCGTAACCGGCCTTGGGCTGCTATGCGCCGTGGGCAAGACCGTGCCTGAGGTCTGGGAGGGGCTGCTCGCGGGTCGCAGCGGCATGTCCGAGATCAAGGCGTTCGATCTGACAGGCCACTCGGTCCGGTTCGCCGCACAGGTCAAGGACTTCGATCCGCACCTCTTCATTGAAAAGAAGGAAGCCCGCAAGATGGGGCGTTTCATCCACTTCGCCATGGCGGCGGCGGACGAGGCGATGAAGCACGCCGGACTGAAAGTGACGCCCGAGATTGCGGATCGGTTTGGCGTCCACATCGGCTCCGGCATCGGCGGCTTCGACGTAATCGAGCGGGAGCACTCCGCGATGATCGCCGGGGGGCCGCGCAAGATCTCACCATTCTTTATCCCGGCGACCATCGTCAACCTGGCGGCTGGCCATGTGAGCATCCGGTATAACGCCAAGGGTCCGAACGAGGCGACCGCGACGGCCTGCACCTCGTCCGCGCATTCAATTGGAGACGCCTTCCGCATCATCCAGCGGGGCGACGCCGACGCGATGATCGCAGGGGGCACCGAGGCCGCGATCACGCCCATGGGAGTGGGAGGCTTCGCCGCCATGAAGGCCCTCTCCACCCGCAACGACGACCCGGAGCATGCGTGCCGGCCCTGGGACAAGGATCGCGACGGCTTTGTGGTCGGCGAGGGCGCTGGCATCCTCATCATGGAGGAGCTCGAGTTTGCCCGGGCACGCGGAGCTACGATTCTCGCGGAGGTCCTCGGCTATGGTATGTCCGCGGACGCCTTCCACATGACCGGGATGGCGCCCGAGGGTGAGGGCTGCCGCCGCGCAATGACCGCGGCCATCAAGGTGGCCGGAATCTCGCCGGATCAAATCGACTATGTCAACGCACATGCGACCTCGACCCCGCTGGGCGACGCGCTCGAGTCCAAGGCGATCGAAAACGTATTCGGCGAGCGGGCGTTGAACCATGAACTGCTTGTCAGCTCCACCAAGTCCATGACAGGTCATCTGCTCGGCGGCGCTGGCGGCCTGGAGGCGGGCATCACTATTCTGGCCATGCTGCACCAGACAGCCCCACCCACCATGAACATCGTGGAACTGGACCCGCAATGCCGGCTGAACTATGTGCCGAGCACGCCAAAGCAGGCTCGGATCGACTATGCGCTCTCAAATTCCTTTGGGTTCGGGGGAACGAACGGCTCCCTGGTCTTCAAGCGTTGGACCGACTAGGCGGCCGCAGTCTCTCGCCATCTCACAAAAAAAGCTATTATTGCGGGTTGAAGTCATCGTTTTGGCGCTGGCGTACGTCATACTGACCATCGCTGCCGCTCGCCTGCGCCGTTGTACGCGTGTGTCGACAAGGCGTTTTTGCACATCTTGATGCTCTTCCAGCTTGGTATAGTGCCGATGATTTAGGTGTAGGGGTGTGACGCGGTGGATGCTAAAGGTGGGTTGACTCGCATCGCACCACTCCCGATTGCCTGTAGAGGTTCGCGGATGAGGAGGGCAGGTACAGTGCGAGCCGGTTACCTGATCCCGCGTCTGGTTCTTGTGGCGGCGCTGCCGGTCGCGGTGCGCGGGCAGCTCCAGACCCCGCAGGCCGTACCGCCCGCCCTGGTGGCGGCTGCGATGATCGGGTCGACGCTCGATGTTGCGGCAGCCCGCGATGAAGACAAACATGGGCGGATGCCCGCCGGCGAGACCCCCCTCCTGACCTCCCGAGCCAACCTGCCCGATGAGCCCGGCTGGACGCTTCCACCACCACCGCCGCCGCTGCCGGCCTGCCCGGCTGCCACCCCGGCCCATGCGGCGGCATCGGGACAAGCCGTGGCCGAGTCACCGGTGGCCTCGGCCTTTGTTCAGCCGTGTATCCAGATCAATCCGTACAAGCGCTTTCTGGATGCGACGACGCCCATCCCGCTCAAACCCGGCCAGAAGGCGTATCTGGCGCTGCATAACTTCCGCGATCCCGGAAACCTGATCACGATCGTCGGCACGGCCGCGTTTACGGTCGGCACAAACGCCCACACGGCCTATGGTCCGGGCTTCCACGGCTTCCTGCTCAACTCCGCGTACAGCTTCTCACAGGATGCTACGGGGGAGTTCTTCGGAACCTTCCTGATCCCCTCGCTGGCGCACGAAGATCCTCACTACCACCGCATTCCCAGCGCTACCATCCCGCACCGGATCGTCCACGCGATCGCGCGGACAGCGATCGCACAACATGATGACGGCTCGTTGATGCCCAACTACGCTGTCCTGCTGACCTATCCGATCAGTGCTGAGCTCAGCAACCTTTACGTGCCCGGCATCCATGGAAATGGTCCCTCGACCGTCGAGCGCATCGCCACCGGGCTCGCCACCGACCCGGTCAACAACCTCATCACGGAGTTTCTTCCCGACGTGGCCAAGCGCGTCAACATCCGTGTCGTCTTCGTCCAGCGCGTCCTGAACACCTTAACGGCCGGGGCCTCAACGGGCGCGGCCTCGCAGTAGCGGCTAGCTCTCCCCCGGCCCGTAGCGCAGCCCGCTCCAGCCTTCCGCCACCACAATCGAGTCCGCCGGATTCTCCTGGTCGTACCGCACCTGAATCGGCAGGTCGACTCGAAGCCCATGCACCAGGCTCGAAACGGCTGACACATCCTGCACGGCCTCATACCCCACGCCGGCTACGCGATAGCGGTACAGCAGCAAGCGCGGCGTTGCGCCCGGACTCTGCGTCTCGGCAGCCAGGTAGCGTCCGTCCAGCGTGGCTGTATCCACCAGGTTGCCATCGGTGAGCCTGCCCTCGCGCGCCAGCCGTGCGCGCCGTGCCTGCTCGACTGCATCCGGGTCCGGCCTCTGCGGCCGCGCCACCCGCCACACCACCAACGCCACAATGAACGCCCCAAGCGCCGACGCGGCGGCTACCGGGTGAGGCATTCGGAAGATGCCGAAGGAGTTCGGGAGAAGGTGCCGCACGGGTCCTGCAGCCAGCATACCCGAAGCC
>CAXUNW010000056.1:0-14254 GCA_964252505.1 uncultured Acidobacteriaceae bacterium | reverse complement strand
ACCCAATGGCGACCCCATTCCCCGTGCTCGCCGCCGTCTGCAGGTACGACCCCAGCCCAGGCAGCCGAAAGTCCCGCGTGCCCAGCACAAACATCTCGCACGCCATCAGGAAGAACCATCCTCCCGCCACCGAAACCATGCTGTTCCAAACCAGCCCGATCGCCGCATATGGCAGCTCCAGTTGCACCAGCCGCTGCCACCGCGAAAACCGGTAGATCCCCGCCGCCTCGCTCAACTCCCGCGGAATGCTTTTAATCGACGAGTAGAAGCTGAACGCCATATTCCACACCTGTCCCGTAAAAATCAACAGGATCGCCCCCATCTCCACGCCAATCTGCCGCGTCGGGAACAATGCCACCATCGCCAGCATCACCCCCGGCAGAAAGCTCAGCACCGGAATCGACTGCAGAATGTCCAAAGCCGCCAGCATCAGCGCCTCCAGCCGCTTGTTGTACGCCGCCAGGTACCCGTAGCCGATCGCGAACACCAGGCTCATCACATACGCCAGCCCAATCCGCACCACCGAGTAGAACGCATACAGCGGCAACGCCCGCGGAGACTGCGAGATCGTGATCTCAGGCTGCGCATGACTAAACCAGTACGTCGCAATCCGTACCACACCATAAAAAGCCGCCAGCCCGATTCCCGCAACGCAGAGATCCAGAAAGAAGGGCCAGCTTCGCTTCAATACCTGCGCCCGCGCCAGCGTCTCCCGACCCCGCGTCATGCTGAAGCTGCCCGGCAGCCCGATCACTCCGCCCCTCCCGCTTCTTCCAGGGCTTCCTCTTCCTCAACCCGCTTCGCCGGCTGGATAAACCTGCGCCGCGACGCATCGAAGTCGAACAACTCCGCATAGCGCCCCCACGTCACCGCCGTCTCCAGCTGCCGCAGCGTCTCCTCCTGGCTGAACTGCTCATCCAGCATGTCCTGGAAGAACTCCTCCGCCACCGTCTTGTCGCTCTTCGCTTCGATGGCGCGCACAATCTGCCGCAGCAGCAGAACATTTTCCACGGCGGCCGTACGGAATAGCTCCTTCTGCTGCAGAATCTCGCCATTCGCGTACTCATACCCGGTCGGGGTCATCGCCGCGTCCCCCTCCGTCACCGTCAGAAAGCCAAGCAACTGCGCCGCATCCACAATCGGCAGCAGGTCGTCGATCTCGAACGCAAGCTCATCCGCCAGCCGGTAGATGTCGGCCTTGCCCTGCAGGTCGATCAGCAACTCCAGCAATCCGGCGATGCCCCCAGGTCGGGCATGGGGCAGCATCTGGTAGTGCGGCCTGCGTCCGCCCGCGCTCACATTCGGCAGCGCCGGAAGCGTCTGGTCCGGCTGCGTCAAGATCTTGTAGATATAGTCCACAAGCTGGGTAAACCCCGCCGTCTTCCGGTCCCGCGGATGCGCCAGCGTCACCTTGAAGTCCGTCCGCACATGGCCCGGATTGCGCCCAAGCACAATGATCCGGTCCGCCAGCAGAACCGCCTCCTCGATGTTGTGGGTCACAATGAAGATTGCCTGCGTCGGTATCGTCTTCTTCTGCCAAAGCTCCAGCAACTCGCTGCGCAGGTTCTCTGCCGTCAGCACATCAAGCGCGGAGAACGGTTCGTCCATGAACAAAACCTCCGGCTCGACCACCAGCGCCCGCGCAAACCCCACCCGCTGCCGCATCCCGCCCGATAGCCCCTTCGGGTAGGCCGCCTGAAACCCATCCAGGCCAACCGTATCCAGGATCTTCAAGCCCCGTCGCCGTCGTTCCCCCGCCTCCATCCCCCGCGCCGCCAGGGGAGCTTCCACGTTCTCCAGCACCGTCAGCCAGGGAAAGAGCGCAAAGCTCTGAAAGACGATTGATACGTTCACATCCGCCGTCGCAACCGGACGATCGTGCCAGAACACCTGCCCCGCGGACGGCGTGGAAAGACCCGTCAACATCCGCAGCAGCGTCGACTTGCCCGACCCCGAAGGGCCAAGCAATGCGACCACCTCACCTGCCTCAATCGAGAGATCGGTCGGCGCTATAACCTGGATTCGGTTCTCGTTCGGCTGGGCATAGTACTTTTCAACGCCTTCGGCGCGTATGATCTGTGGCGGCATGGACTCTCGTTCCGGACGATTACCGGGTACGCGCTTTTTCGCGCTCCTCAAACACTCCGGCTCTTCGCTCAGCGTATCATTACCAGATGACCGGAACGCGACCGCCCAACCCCGGTCGAGCGGAAAGCAAAACCTCGCCCGGCCCTGGATGCAAAATCACTTGATCGCCCCTGCTCCGCCTGCCTTTCGCAAACATATCTCACGCGCTGCGCATCATCGACGCCGCAGCCGCATCCAACGCACAGTCCGACACCGGGGAATATGAGCATGTCTGAACTAACCGCCGCTGCACCGTCAAAGCCGCGTGTCCTTGTCGCCGATGACGAGCAAGTTATCGCCAACACGCTCGCCATCATCCTCAACCAGGCAGGCTTTGAAGCACGTGCCGTCTACAGCGGCGAAAAAGCCATCGAGTGCCTCGATACCTTCCAGCCAAATATGCTCATCAGCGACGTCATCATGACCGGGATGACCGGCATCGAAGCCGCCATCGCCACCCGCGCCAAGATGCCCAAATGTAAAATTCTCCTGTTCTCCGGTCAGGCCGCCACCGCGGATCTCCTGGAAAAAGCCCGCGCTCAAGGCCACGAGTTCGAGATCCTCGCCAAACCCGTCCATCCCACCGATCTGTTGCTGAAACTGCGGTCCTAGCTCGCCTGTCCCCGACTCGGCGGAGCCTGTTCTCTTGTTTCCAGATCGCCTGCAGTCGCTATCCCGCGCCACCTTCCTGGCTTGTCAAGAGCTAAATCGTGTAACCATCCTATTTCTATACACTTGCATTGGCGTAGAAGACCTGCCAAAAAGCTTATAATAGAAGCTAGACCGAAAGGAGGCATGTCGCAGCGTACCGCGAGGGTCTTCTGGTCCGAGGCTGGCCGCCGCTTTGCTGGCTTCGCTAAAGCCCATTGTTTTGACGACTTTACGCGCAAGCCCTTTATTTTGAAGATCTTAGAGTCTTAGGTGGCACGTAAGCCCATGATTTCAAAGCGCTTACAGGCAGAGAATAGGGGGGGCACCCCCGTCTTTCATGGCGAACCGCCCACGCCGGCAAGAAGATCGCCTCAGCGCATAGGGCGGATGCGGTCTTTCACCCGCACAGCCGGTAGACCGGCGTATACCGTCCACGGCTCCAGGCTCCGCGTAGCCACCGAGCCCAGCCCCAGCACCGCGCCCTCGCCCACTGAGACGCCCGGCGCTACCGAAGCCCGCGCGCACACCCACGCGTACGCACCGAATGTCATCTCGTAGGCCATCAGCGGAAAGCCCGGATCGTCGTAGTCATGGGTGGCCCCACACAAAAAAGCCTGCTGCGAAACAATGAAATGAGACCCGAAGCTCATCAGCACAGGATTGTAGATCTCCGCGCCATCCGCTGCGGTCACCTGATCCGCGCAGACTAGATTCCACGGAGCCCAAACCTTCGAACCTGGATAGAAGTGACAGTTCGGACCCATCGTCGCGCCGAACACGCGCAGCAATATCGATCGCCACGCATGGAACGGTCGCGGAGAAGGCCTGTAGAGCAAAAGCCAGCAGACGTTCCAGACCAGCCGCTTGAGCTTCTCTTCGGTCCGAAACGAAGGCCGCATATACGGATCGGAGGAAGTCGCTCCGTCGATATGCTCTGCCGCGTGATACTGCGCTTGCCTCGCCATGAGCTATCTCGCCTCGAGCGCCGCAGGCTGCAACCGTCCTTCTGCCTCAGCCTGCGCAGCCTCGAAGAGTCGGATGATTGTCTTTGCGTTCTCCCTCATATCGTACCGCTTGCGGAACGTCTCCGCAGCGATACTGCCCATGCGCGCACGCGCCTCCGCAGGCGTGGCGAACCATCTCTCCAGCAGACGATCTGTTCCGCGCGCTGTATCTGACTCCATATAACCTGCACCATCAAGCTCAATCTCCGCCGCGATGTTCACCTTGTCAGAGAGCAGAACCGGCTTTCCGCAGGCCAGCGCCTCAGCCACAGCAATCCCGAAGTTCTCCTGGTGAGAGGGAAGCACAAACGCCTCACATCCGAAGAACGCTCCCCACTTCTGCTCTCCTTGCAGAAGTCCCGGCCAATGAACCCGATCCGCGCATCCAGCTCGCATCAGCGCAGGCTCAAGCTTCGCGCGCCAGTTCTGCGGATCAGGGCCAGCGATCACCAGATGCAGCTCCGGATCGACCGCCGCTTGACGGGCAAACGCATCAAGGATCAGGTCGCATCCCTTCTTGTGGTGAATGCGCCCAAGGAACAGCAGGTACCGTTTGCCGCACACTGAAGGACAAGCATGGTAAAAGGCCTGCTTCAGAGCCTCTGGTTCTCCCGCAGGTCCGCTCGTTCCGTAGGGAACAACCATCGGCTTCCACTGGTAGAGCCAGAAGCTCTGTTCAGCCAACTCTTTCTCTGCCGTACACGTAAAGAGCACCCGGAAAGCTCCGCGAAGCACCCAATACTCGACCAAGAGCCAGTAGATCCACTTCTTCATGTGCTTCATCGGGAAGGCGCGACGGAAGTAAGGATCCAACATCCCGTGGCTGAAGACTACATACGGTTTGTGACCCTTGATCGCGTGCAGCGCCGCGAATCCGCAGTACTGCCAAAGACCATTGACGACGATGCCGTCAAACCGATCCCGGTTCTCTCGAAGCCACTGTATGAGCTTACTGTTCAACCCATACTTGTTCGACTGCGGGCCAAGACCATGCACCGGAAAGCCTAGATGCCGAAGGAACGGAGCATCCGGAGCATCCAGAGTCACAACCTCACCGGTGTAACCAACTGGTCCATAGCTGAGCAGCATGCGAACCGATTCCGTCGGACCGCCAAATCTCGGATCCAACGTGCCGATGATGTGCAGGATGCGCATATGCACTCATCAGTCTAAGAGCGTCATGTCCACTCAGCGAAGGCTGTTGCTGCTTTGCACGCGCAGCGTGACCCATAATGAGACGCAATCAGCCGGGAAGACGGCGAGTGACCATATGGATCGCACGCCGGAGACCCAGCACATCCTCCTCAAAGCTCCACTGGTCGATCCGCTCCAGCGCTCTGCGACCCATCTCAGACGCCGTCTCCGGCGTCGCGAGCACCCGGCGCAACGCGTCTGCCAGTGCCTGAACATTGCCTACAGGAAAGACGCAGCCCTGAACACCATCCTGGATGAGGTCTCGCTGACATCCGACGTCGTCGGAAACGATGGTCGCTTTGCCCGCGTTCATCACCTCGTTGACGATCAAGCCCCATGGTTCATGGCGGGAGGGCAGCACAAATACAGTGGCAAGGTCGAAGAAGCGAGGCAACTCGGACTGGTTCTTGAAGCCACAGAAACGTATGCTTTCGAACCCCAACTCTCCGGCTTGGCGTTCGAGTGCGGCGCGCTGCCCGCCGTCCCCCACGATGAGCAGGTAAGGATGAGGATCAATGCTCGGTCCAGACGAGAGTTGAGCGTAGGCAGCTAGAAGGTCGGTGCACCGCTTACGCTCCTGCAACTTCGAGGCGAAGAGGATCACAGGCCGGGAAGCATCGAGCCCAAGCTCTGCTCGGAGTGCTTCTCGCCCGAGTGTTGCGGCTCGGGTTTGCTCCCGGAAGTACTGGTTGTCCACCGCGTAAGGCATACATGATCGAGGGACATTCTCACCGAGATAGCGTCTCCAATAGCCCTCATTCAGGGTCCCGATAGGCATCACTACGTCGACCATCTGCCTTAAGGCGGAGAAGAACGCCGACTTCATGGCAAGTCTCATGCCAGTTCGTTCGCGGTCACCGAGCCACGACTCCGCACGTAAGAGGACCGGGATCCCCAGAGCTTTCGCCGCAAGCATCCCTTGGATGGCGTTGACAGTGGCATATCCATGAACCCAAAGCACGTCAAAGGGGCGTTGACCGATGCTTCCCCTCAGACGGCCGAATATCCCTCGGCTGATTGGACTGATTGGACTGTAGGACCTCTTATCGCGAATAACTGGCAGGAACTCGTGCTTGTATCCGCCCAACAGAGGTACATCCCACTTTACGTCAACGCCGAACCCCGCATCCTGGTAGCCACGAACTGAGAAGTCCGACCCGAAGAAGACGGTGAGATCGATATCTGGCTCTTGAGCAATGCGTCGCAGAAGCGGCGCCTGATACTGGATGGGGTGACTCACCAAGTAGGCGAGACGAACCGCTCCAGCTCGCTTTGCACCAGTCACTCTCGCTTCTCGGCTAATTGCGCACCGTGGAGTATACGATGACGGAGATCGCTGAAAGCAAGGTGCTGAGGCCGCCATTACTCAATGCTGCTTTGAACTGACTCGTGGGAAGGAAGATAATGTCACCCGACATCATCTCAGGGTCGGGGACCTTACCATACAGAACCTTGTTGATGTCGATCTTTACCTCCGACCGTTGGGTGCCCACCGTGCGAACAATCCGCATATCTTGATACTTCGCTTGGAAGAGTGGCCCGCCTGCAAGCGCCGCAAGCTGCATGAGTGTGGTGTGACCAGGCTGAAGTGGGAATGCACCCGAGTTCTTGAATGCGCCTACAACGTAGACGAAGCCAGCACGTGAAAGGAAGATAGTGTCTCGTGGATACACAGGCACATTTGCCTTTGCGAGCTCTTGCGGTGTCGTTCCGAGATCCACCAGAATCGGCTCATCGACGCCGGGACGGATAATAGATATAGTGCGTCCGGCTGAAGGTGGGATTCCACCGGAAGCTGCGATCACATCGAGCAAATTACGCTTACCTTGAATGGGGTAGACGCCATGCAGCTCACCGGCCAGCGTGATCGACTGAGGAGATACGGACTCGGCCACAGTTATGATGACGTCAGGATTCTTATACATCCCGGCCGTGCGAAGCCGGCCGGCAATCAGGTCCTCGGCTTGTCTGATCGATAGGTTGAGAAGCGTAACGGAACCAATGAGTGGAAGCTGGATTGTGCCATCGGAACTGATGCGATCTGTCGAGTAGTAGTCGGCGATACCATAAAGCCGGATGTTAATCAGGTCACCCGATCCGAGAACATACTGCTTTGGATCAGGGTAGAGGATGGTCGGAGGCATGATGCCCATCTGCATCTGCTGACTTGGCTGAATCACACCGGCTTGAGTTCCACCACCGGGCATACCGCCGTAGAGGGTCCCAGCAGCGCCTGTTTGCTGCGGTTGTTGGACTACGCCCGGGGCTGCGACACCATACGGGTTAGAGATGGAGGGCGATGCCGAGCCATTCTGGGCTTGCATGTAGGTCATCGAGCCAGAAGAAGCGGCTGCCACAGAGACGACCACAATAGAGGCCCGCGAGAGCGAAAGCATCAATCGAGCCAAACGTGATCTCACCGATCGAAATGCCTTCATTTCCCCACTCTCCCTTCGCCCTTGGCGCCGCCTTTTTCCTGCGACTCCCAGCTTTCGTTGTCGATACTGGTGTATGAATAACCTGAGTAACCGTAGTAGCCGTAGTAATCGGGGGAGTTCAGATCGACTGCGTTCAAGACCAGTCCCGTCATGGGCGCTCCGGCACGGAGCAGCAGGTCGCGAGCACGGCGTACCACATGCTTGCTTGACTTGCCATGCCGTACCACAAGAACCACTGCATCCATTTGTCTCGCGAGAACAACGCCATCCGTCACCGACAGGATAGGTGGCGAATCGATGACTATGTGGGTGTACGTTTCACCGCAGTGCGCGAGCATGGCCGTCATTGCTGCCGAGCTGAGAACTTCTGTGGGAAATGGTGGCACCGGACCGCTTGCCAAGATGTCCAGGTTTGGCAGCTCAGGAACTCTCTGCAGCGAGTCTTCGAAACGGGTACTACCCGCAAGTACAGTTGACAAACCCGCCTTACCGGAGAGGCCAAAGCGATGATGCACATTCGGGCGGCGAAGGTCTGCATCGATCAAAAGGACCTTTGAGTCGCGTTGCGCCATAACGCATGCAAGGTTACATGCCGTCATCGTTTTGCCTTCAGATGGAGTTGCACTCGTAAGCAAGATAAACTTAGGCGGATGACCGGCCGTTGAAAGCAGCAACGAGGTGCGAAGGGAACGAAACGCTTCAGTAAACTGCGACTTTGGCTGAGATAAAACATTGATATTTCTCTGCGCGGTCGTAAGACCGCTGGTCTGTTCGGCGGCGGTGCGGCGCACCTTCGGAACGATGGCAAGCGAAGGGAGCTCAATGACGCCCTCTATTTCGGCGATGCTCCTGAGACCTGTATCCAGGCTTTCAAGGACAAATGCGATGGCTACGCCGATAAGAAGGGCAAACAGAGTCGAGGTAAGAAGAATCGTCGTACCCGGCTCCATCTTTGGACTCGCCGGGATCAGAGCCTGATCAACCACATCTATCTCGGTGGACTCAAGTCCCGCCTGAACGCCGGCGGTTCGGAGGCGGCTCAGGAGACCCTCGTACAACGTACGGTTTGCCTCTAGTTCACGATTCTTCACCGTGTATTCGACGAGGTCATCCCGCAGCTTGTAAGCCTCGTTCTTCTGGCTGTCAAGCGCCCTGGTTGTCTGATCTTCATTCGCTTTGGCAGCGAGGTAGTTCTGTCTGGCCTGAGTCAGCAGTCTTTGCTGTTCCAGGGTGAGCTGCTTTTGCAGCTCCGCTATCTGGTCTGCCTGTGCCTTCGCAAGAGGATGATTGGGCCCGTAGGTGGACATCAGCTGGGCGTAGTTGACTTTCGCAAGGGCGATTTGATTCCGAAGGGCGGAGAACTCTCCAGGGGCCGTCCCGGGAGTCGTCTCAATCGAGCCGTCGACTGAACCAGACTCCGGACCGCTCAACATCCGGTAGCGGCTTTCAGCGACTATGCGGGCGATCCGTGAAGCCCCTGAGGCCCGAGACAGGTCCTCGAGAGAGGATGAGATCTGGTTGTCTTTTGGATCGAAGCCTAGCACCCCGATACGCTTTTGCAGGTCCATCACCTGCTCCTGCGAGGTCTCGACCTGTTGCTTCAGATCGTCTAGCTGGCTTCCCAGCCAAACCGAAACCCTTTGCTGGGAAGCGAATCGCGTCTCGAAGCTTCGTTGGATGTACGCTGCTACGACCTTGTTCACGATGTCGGCGGACAGTTTGGCATTAACACTGCTATAGCTGATCCGCATCACTTCGGTCTTGGGCACCAGCACGACTTTCAGGTTTCCAAGTAGCCGATAGACCACGGCCTGCCGCACTGACGGCGAATCGAGCGACGCTTGTGGAATATTCTTTGCCCCCCAGAAATCAGGATTGTTGGCGAGGTTCATCTCGCGCGCCACGGTCAACATCAGTGAGTCGCTCTGCAGAATCGCGATCTCGGTCAGCATCTTGAGCTGTGGATCACTCCCACCTAGGCCTGCCGTAGCTGTGTCGACCCGGTATTCATTCGACGAGCCGCTGCGTACCTGCACCCGTGCATAGGCCTCATAGAGCCGTGGCTGTGTGAGAGCCTGGTAAAGGCCGTAAGCAAGTCCAAGGATGACGGCGACAATCAGAACCCACTTGCGCTTTCGCAGCGTCAGTAGAGCCTCAGAGAGAGTGGTCTCGGATCCGGCGCCTGTCGTGCCCGCCGGGGCATTCGTAAAACCTGGGGTTGACGGAGTTGCTGTCGTTCGGGCAGCCATTGACCTCATTCTACTCGACGAATGGGGTAGGGTACACAAATCCATCAAACGTTCGTAACTTGCACTACCACTCCGGCAGTGAGACCTTTCAGTGCGGCTTTCCCTCAAACATCCGTTAGACTGAGGCAAAGCCAGCGGGGATGACGCCACATAAACCAAGCCATGTCTGAAAACATACAAATCGCCGTAGTTGGATCAGGGTATGTCGGTCTCGTAGCCGCCGTTTGCTTCGCTGAGATGGGGCATGACGTAATTTGCGTCGACAATGATCAGCGAAAGGTTGCAGCACTTCAGGGTGGCGATACGCTCATCCATGAAAAGTACCTGCCTGAGCTTCTTCAGCGCTACCGCAACACTAAAGTTCGCTTCATGACCGATTTGGCTGAGGCGACGCGCGAATGCCAGGCCATCTTTATAGCTGTCGGAACACCGCAGTCTGAGACGGGGGATGCTGACCTCTCTTATGTTGAGGCAGTGGCCTGCGAGATCGCCCGTTCCATCAAGTCGTACAAGGTCATTGTCGAGAAAAGCACGGTTCCGGTTTATACGAACGAGTGGATCCGGCGTGCTATCGAGCGAAACGGAGTTGCACGGGAGCTGTTCGATGTTGTCTCGAACCCGGAGTTTCTGCGCGAAGGCACCGCAGTCTCTGACTTTCTGCATCCGGATCGAATTGTCGTTGGAGCGGATAGCGAACGGGCAGCAGAGGTTCTTAGCGGCATCTACGCGCCGCTTACTCAAGGAACATACTACAAACAACCTGATGCGATCCCTGGGGTTTGCTCCGCAGGAGCGACTCCTCCCCTGCTGCAAACGTCTACGAAGAGTGCCGAGATCATCAAGCACGCTTCAAATGCTTTCCTCGCGGTCAAAATCTCCTTCATCAACGCTGTTGCCAATCTCTGTGAAGCGGCCGATGCCAACGTCGAGCAGGTCGCCCTTGGTATGGGTTTGGATTCACGTATCGGCCCTAAATTCCTTCGCCCGGGCATTGGTTACGGAGGCTCTTGCTTTCCGAAGGACGTTGCGGCGTTTCGCTCGGTTGCAGAACAACTTGGTATCGACTTCTCTCTCCTTACTGAGGTCGAGAGGATCAATGAACAACAGAAGAGGCGTTTCCTCAACAAGGTCAGATCGGCCCTCTGGACCCTGCGAGGGAAGAAGCTTGGAGTTCTTGGGCTTGCCTTCAAGGGTGAAACGGATGACATCCGAGAGTCGCCGGCGATTGACCTCGTGGAAATGTTCATGGCGGAAGGATGTACGATTTCGGCATTCGATCCCGCCGCGATGGACCGAACCGCAGAACGTCTCTCGGCGGGAGTCGGGCTGCGGTATGTCGAGTCCGCGTATGCGGCGGCGGAAGATAGCGACGCCTTGCTGATCCTTACGGATTGGGCTGAGTTCGGTGCGCTGGACCTGACACGCTTGAACAAGGCGATGCGTTATCCCATCGTCATCGACGGGCGAAACCTGTACGAGCCGAGCGAGATGCTGCGGCATGGACTTACCTATATAAGTGTTGGCCGACCTGCAGCGAACGCGCCACGCGTTCATGACTGAACTCCGGCCTAGACGTCATTTCACTGCACCATCTTCGAGGATACGATGTTGACTGCTGGGAGAGCGGAAACCATTCTGGTCACCGGAGCTGCGGGCTTTCTTGGCTCTCATCTCTGTGATCACCTGCTGGCCCAAGGACACACTGTTCTAGGGGTTGATAATCTGTCGACAGGAAGGGTCGCGAACCTGGCTCATCTGGCTTCGGAGCCGCGGTTCTCGCTAGTCGAGCAAGACATTTGCCAGCCGTTCGACGTTGGGCGAGTTGATTCGGTATTCAACCTGGCTTCGCCGGCGAGTCCGGACGATTATCACCGTCTAGGGATCGAGACGTTGCTCGTTGGTTCGGCAGGCACGATCAACACACTTGAGGTGGCGAAGAGGTATAACGCGGCGTATCTCCATGCCTCGACTTCGGAGTGCTATGGCGATCCAGAGGTTCATCCGCAGGTTGAGACCTATTGGGGCAACGTGAATCCAGTTGGCCCGCGCTCAGTGTATGACGAGGCGAAGCGGTTTGCCGAGGCGGCGGTTACGGCTTACCATCGCTACCACAACGTCAATACGCATCTGGTGAGGATCTTCAACACCTATGGCCCAAGGCTGCAACCAAACGATGGACGTGTGATCTCGAACCTGATGCTGCAGGCGTTGCGGAACCAGCCCTTGACGATCTACGGCGATGGATCGCAGACGCGCAGCTTCTGCTTCTGCACGGACTTGATCGAAGGCATTGTGCTTCTGTCGCGGAGCGCTGAGCACACGCCGGTGAACATCGGGAATTCGGAGGAATGGACGATTCTGGAGTGTGCGCGGGAGATTCTGTCGGTGACTGGAGCTCGCTCGGAGATCCTGTTCAAGCCTTTGCCGCAGGATGACCCGACGCGACGACGACCCGACATCAGCAAGGCTCGAGCGCTTCTGGGCTGGGAGCCGAAGGTGAAGCTTCGGGAAGGTTTGACGCGGTCTTTAGCGTACTTTGAGTCCTGCCTCGAGGCCGCGCAGACTGCATGAGCGAGCGTCCGACGACGTTGAGCTCAGGCCGAATTCCTGGTCTGGACGGAATCCGCGCGATCGCCATTTTGATCGTTATTGTTGGACATCTGTCGGTTCGCTACAAGGATAATCTGGCGCGATTCGGGGTGTTTGCGCGTGCGCTTGGCTCAGGCGGCAATGGAGTGGATCTGTTTTTCGTTTTGAGCGGGTTTTTGATTACGACCCTGCTGATGCGAGAGTACGCCCGGAGTGGCCGGATTAGCCTGAGGGGCTTTTACCTGCGGCGGGCGTTTCGCATTCTGCCGCCGTTTTATGTTTACCTGGCGGTGATCCTGCTACTGAACCAGGGAACGAACTGGCATCTTCCGTTTTCCGCGATTCTGCGTGCGGGCTTGTTTCTGTACGACTACAGCGCGCTGCCGCATCCGTGGCTGGTGGCGCATACCTGGTCGCTGGCGGTTGAGGAGCAGTTTTACATCTTTTGGCCGCTGCTTCTGGGATTCTGCCTGAGTCGCTGGGGCCGACGGGCCGCGGTGCTGTGTGCGCTTGTGTTGATTGGGGCCGCGCCTGCCTTTCGGCTGTATGACTACTACTTTGCGATTCACCGGTTCATGGAGCGGGACTTCATGATGCTGCACACGCGGGTGGATCACCTGATGTTCGGGTGCCTGTTTGCGCTGCTGTCGGGCACGCGGGCCTTTGAGGCGGCGTACCGGGTGGGCGCGCGTGTGTGGTGGATCTTTCCGGCCTGGTTCTTTGTGCTGGGCAACCTGGCAACGCGCCGGTTTGGCCTGGATTACCGGCTGCTGGAGGGCCTGTCGCTGAACGGGCTGACGATGGCGGCGTTCATCGTCTACGTGACGCGGACGCCGGAGACGTGGCTGGGGCGCTTGCTGAACTGGCGACCAATGGCCTTTGTCGGGGTGCTCTCCTACAGCATCTACCTGTGGCAGCAACTGTTTACCACGGAGGAGAACACGAGCTGGACAGGGCGGATGCCGGGCATGATTCTATGCATCGCGGTGGTTCCGGCGATCTCCTACTATCTGGTGGAGCAACCGATGCTTCGACTGCGCGATCGCCGCTTCAAGGAGGCGCGGCCGTCGGCTGGGCTGGCCGCTGAGTCCGTGCTGCCGAGGGCGTAGCGGAGAGTTTCGCTGGAACGAAGGACACAGCGGGCCGATGTGTAACCGATCCGGTTACCTGCAGGGGGTGCCCCCCTTCTTGTCGTACAAGGCTATTCTTTTGTACAACTTACGCCTCCCGTGTCGCGGTAAACTGCACAAAGCGAAAGGCTTACGGCTAAGATTGTCAAAACAAAAGAGATCCTGTACGAGGAGGGCAGATGGGCCGCCTGGGCGGTGGACTTCTCCTTGGCTGATTTAAGTGTACGCGTTTACGAGAACTTGTCGGCCAAGTCTATTTCGTTTTAAATGAATGAGATAGGTGGGTTGGGGGCTTGACATGCGAAATGCCGGGGTTTTCGGCATGTCTATATATACGGGGACGGTAGCGAGGCTGATGCGGGGCGCTTGGGGGGTGAACGAAAAGGCGGGTTGCGGCGGGATAATCGAGGGATGCCCAAGGCCGTGCGTGGAGAGTGTCAGGTGGTGGGCGAGTATAGCGGCTACCTGCGGGTGGAGAAGGGGCTGCGGCCATCGACCTGTGAGGCTTACCGGACAGACCTGGAGCAGTTCGCGGAGCATATGGAAGAGCGGCACGGGGTGCTGGCGGGCGCGGAGCGCGAGGATGTGAGCCGGTTTCTGGAGCGGCTGCGGGGCAATGGGGTGGATGGCCGGTCGGTGGCGCGGAAGCTGAGCTGCCTGAAGGGTTTTTACCGATGGCTGCTGCTGGATGGCCGGATTACAAAGGACCCAACGCTGAACGTGGAGACGGGTGGGGTGTGGAAGGTTCTGCCAAAGGCGCTGGCAGAAGGCGATGTGGCGGCGATGCTGGAGCGGAGCGGGGCCGCGGCGCGAATGGCGGACGCGGACGGACTGGCGTTGCGGGACCATGCCATGTTGGAGATGCTCTATGG
>CAXUNW010000055.1:0-14478 GCA_964252505.1 uncultured Acidobacteriaceae bacterium | reverse complement strand
GGAGAAGCGAGCCAATGAAGAGGTAGGTAGGAATGAGGAAGGCCACGCCGGTGTCTTTGGTGCCGCGCATGTTGATGAGGGTGAGGACGGCGAGGATGGCGAGGCAGAGGGCAAGGGTATGGGGCTGCAGGGCGGGAAAGGCGGAGACGAGAGCTCCGACGCCGGCGGAGATGCCGACGGCAGCATTGAGGATGTAGTCGATCATGAGGGCGGCGGCGGCGAGCAGGCCGGCGGTGACGCCAAGGTTCTCGCTGGCGACGGTGTAGGAGCCGCCGCCGTGGGGATAGGCGTCGATGGTCTGGCAGTAGGAGAAGAAGACGATGAGCAGCAGGCCAATGATGGCGAAGCTGATGGGGACGATGTGGGCGATGCCGGCGACGCCAAGAGGGATAAGAAGGGTGAGGGCGGCCTCAGGGCCGTACGCGGCAGAGCTGAGGGCGTCGAGGCCGAAGACAGGTATGCCGGCGACGGGACCGATGTGTTCGGCGCGTTCTTCGGAGGTGGCGAGGGGCTTGCCGACAAGAAGATCTACGAGGGACACTGAGGCTCCAGGGGCCGGCATGCGGGCTCTGGAGAAGTTTAGGGGGAAAGCGAGTAAGAAAGCTGTAAAGGCGGCTCTGCGGGGCCGCTTTTCATACATGAGGGATTAGCGGGGCAGAGGCGGTCACGTCGTTCTTCTTGGCAGCCCGGCAAAACCATGCGACCCTAAACTGGATCTAGGTCGCATTCAGCAAGGATCGAGGACCCAACACGCATGTCGAGCAGTTCCGCCCTCCCGGCCCACCGCCTGTCAACTGTTGCGTGGACGCTTCTTGGATTAAGCCTTCTCTGGGCTCTCGTGTGGTTTTTCCATGCGTTCCACTACTGGGAGGATGACGCCTACATCCATCTGGAGTTTGCGCGGTCGCTCACTCGTGGGCAGGGATTTTCTTTCAACGGCCATATCGTTTACGGCGACACCTCTCCGCTGTGGGTTTACCTACTTATTGCTTTTCATGGCCTTGTTCCGAGCTGGATTGTCGCCGGCAAGGTTCTTGCTCTATGCGGCGTGGTACTTTCGGCGGCGGGGTCCTTTTTTCTGGGCCGAAAGCTTACAGGCGACATCCTGTTTGCAGCCGCGATGGTGCTCCTTTTCGTCTTCAACCCCTACTTTGTCTTTTGGGCTTATTCGGGCATGGAGACCATCACCGCCGCTGGGGTTGCGTTCTGGGGAGCCGTGATCGTTTCGAATCGCATTATCACTTGGCCCCGCTTCCTTGTCGGCTGCCTCATTGTCGGGATTGGTCCGGTGACGCGGCCGGAGATGGCCTTTCTCTCGGCCATTCTCGCCGTGGTTTTGCTGGTCCGGTGGGTTCAGCAGCCTGTTTCCTTTACCACGAAGCTGCCGGCGTTCGTTGCGGGCCTGATGCTTGCGGTCGGACCCACGCTTGCCTGGAGCCTATACGCTCTGCATCACTTCGGCATGCTTGTGCCGAATACCAACGCGGCGAAGCGCGCGCTTCCCAAGGATTCGATTCCGGTGAGGCTGGTCAGTGTCTACGCTCTGGGCTATCCAGTTCTTCTTTGCTGTGCGCTTACCGGCGTCGGATACCTAATTCTTCGCTTGATGCGGAAGCAGCCAAATGGCCTTCGCTCCTACAAGCATCTTCCGGTCGGCGGATGGGTCTTCATCGTCTGGACGGCAATCACCTCGATCTTTTACGTCGCCAATCACACCTACGTACAGACCCGATATGTATTTGTCAGCGCGTCGGGACTCCTGATTACGGTTCTTGCCGCGTTGTATCTCTGGTTTCCTCGTCTGCTTCGGCCAGCGATTGTCTTGACCGCCAGTATTAGCTTTACGTTAAGCTTGGGCTCAACGTGGCTCTTTATACGGAATAAGGTCGAGGCCGACCGCATCAACGATGTTATTGCTCTCTGGATGCGGGACAATCTGCCGCCCCAGGCTCCAGTGGCCATGTTTAATATCGGCCAGCTTGCCTACGTCTCCGAGCACCCCATCATCGATGTAGGCGGCATCACACGTCCAAGCGTGATCCCTTTCCTGAGCGATCCTGACGCCGTCCAGCGGTGGGCTTACAGGGAGGGTGCGGCATACTCCTTGACCGAGAGCTCGCCTATGCCGGGATCGACGCTTGTTTACTCGATTGAGCAGCCAAATACGGGGTGGTATCTCAACCCTCGTCACTATCGAGAGCGAGTGCTGTTCAACCTCTGGAAGCTGCCCACCGCGATCCCGGGCACTGGTGCACCGGAACCTTCCGTACCCTAGGCGCTCTTGTTAGGGCCGATGACCGGGGGCGGCGGTTTTAGGCTGATCGTCTTGTTTGACATCACCACGTGAGGTGCCTTCTTCCGGCTGGTGGCCCCAGCTGAAGCGGCGACCAACGATGGCTTTGACGATAAGGTGATCGGTAGACGAGGTGGCTCCCACGCCGACGCCGAAGTTGAACTCCCATTTGGGAGAGACGTTGAGGTCGGTAGCGAGGAAAAACTGCTGCTGCTGATTGCGAAGGGCATCAAACCCGGCGAGGTCTCCGTAGGCTCCGTAGTACTCGACGCCGGCATTGATCTTCTTGGTGAAGTCGTAGCCGGCTTTGACGTTGGGTGAGAAGGTGACGCCTTGCGAGATGCCTGGGCCGTGCCAGGAGCGGTCTATGGTGGGATTGAAAGCGAGATACCAGCGGCCGGCCTGCTTGTCGATGATGGGACGGATCTCCCAGGTCCAGGTGTCGGGCGAGAAGCGTGCGCGCTGGTAGCCGATTTCATTGGAGATGCTGAGACCGACGGGAAGATGCCAACTGGATGGGGCACGGACTCGCGGGCGGATGTGGTCGCCGACCCATTGCCAACCCTGGTCGCGGGTAACGCTCGTGAAGATGTAGAAGCCAACCTCGGCCCAGTTGTTGATGCCCTGTGTGATCTCGATGGTCTCGTGCTCGGCGTGGTTGGTCGGGAAGGTTCCGTCCGCGGCGTATGGTGAGTTGGGGAGAGGCTTGGAGCCGTTCACGGTGAAGTTGCTGTGAAGCTCAACCATGGTGGTCTTCGGAGCGACCGTGTCGGCTCCGTACACCTGGATCTCGTAGTTATCCTGCGCGTGGGCGGCGGGCATCGGACCGAGCATAGACAGTAAAAGGAGCGCGCAGGCAACGCAAAGGAGGACGGGGATGGGTGCCCGGTTTGCGGAATGCGCCTTGGAATCTCTCTGTCTCTTCACTGGCATAGACCCATGTTTGCGAGCAACGCCTTAAGGCTCCCTTAAGGCTGTGTATGGTGCGTTGATACTGTCAACGAAGGCCTACTCGGCATGATAGTTTGGCGCTTCACGGGTGATGACAACGTCATGGACGTGGGACTCCCGCAAGCCGGCATTGGAAATCCGGATGAAGCGGGCGTTCTGCTGAAGGTCAGTGATGCTGGCGCAGCCGAGGTAGCCCATGCCAGAGCGAAGACCGCCGACAAGCTGGTAGACCATCGCTTCGAGCGGTCCGCGGTGGGGAACACGGCCCTCAATGCCCTCGGGGACGAACTTGGCAAGGCGATTAGAGCCGGGGTTGGACTCGCGGGCCGTGAGATCGGGCCGCTCGCCGGAACTGATCTCATTCATGTCATCGCGGCCCTGGAAGTAGCGTTCCCCCGAGCCTTGAGCCATCGCGGAGAGTGAGCCCATACCGCGATAGGCCTTAAACGAGCGGCCCTGGTAAAGGATCGTCTCGCCGGGACTTTCGTCTACTCCGGCGAAGAGGGAGCCCATCATGACGACGGAGGCTCCAGCGGCGATGGCCTTGGTGACGTCTCCGGAGTACTTGATGCCCCCGTCGGCGACGATGGGGATCTGGCGCTCGCGGCCGGCGCGGGAGGCCTCGGCGATGGCGGTGATCTGGGGCATGCCCGCGCCGGTGACCATGCGCGTGGTGCAGATTGAGCCGGGCCCGATGCCGACCTTGACGGCATCGGCCCCAGCATCCATGAGGGCGATGGCTCCCTCGTAGGTAGCAATGTTGCCGGCGAGCAGATCGATGTGGGGGAAGGCGTGCTTGCACTCGCGAACGGCTTCGAGGACGCGGCTGGAATGGCCGTGGGCGGAGTCGATGGCGAGGCAGTCGACACGGGCGGCGATGAGAGCGGCGGCGCGATTGAGGAAGTCGCCGGTGGCCCCGATGGCGCCGCCGACACGAAGACGACCCTGGTCGTCTTTTGAGGCATGGGGGTACTTGAGCTTCTTTTGAATGTCCTTAACGGTGATGAGGCCTTTAAGCTCGTACGCATCGTTGACGACAAGGAGTTTTTCAACACGATGCTCATGGAGGATGGCCTCGGCCTCCTCCAGGGTCGTACCTACCGGGACGGTGATGAGGTTCTGCTTGGTCATCACGGAGTCAATGGAGACGGTGATGTCGGAGACGAAGCGAAGATCGCGGTTCGTGAGGATGCCGACCAGGCGCTTGTTCTGGGTGACTGGGACGCCGGAGATCTTGTAGCGCCGCATGACGTCCAGGGCGTCCGCGATGGGGCGGTCGGGGGAGATGGTGACGGGGTCAACGATCATTCCGGATTCCGACCGCTTGACCTTGTCGATTTCGCCGGCCTGCTGGTCGATGGTGAGATTGCGATGGACGATGCCAAGGCCGCCCTGTTGGGCCATGGCGATGGCGAGGCGGGACTCGGTAACCGTGTCCATGGCGGCCGACATGAGCGGTGTGTTGAGGGTTATGCTCCGGGTGAGCTGGGTCTGAGTCGAAACCTGGGTGGGAATGACGTCCGAGTAGGCGGGGACGAGAAGAACATCGTCGAAGGTAAGAGCTTCAGGGATAGTGGTGAGAATCATGGAGGTACGGGTCCGCTTCTGCCCCGGCCGGGCTGTTTCGAATTGTCTGGTTTGGCCGGTTTGGATTTGTTCGATTGTAGGAGGGCAGCGGGCCGGGAGCAACTTTGAGCCTTGAGAATTGATGTTGCAGACGCGAAGGTGGGCTTTAAACTGGCTTGGCTGTGCTTTCATTTTGTTTTAGAAGGTGCTTCCAATCGGCGACGGTTTGGACGGCGTAGCTTTGGGCAAACCTGAGAACCGCCTCCGTAAAGCGCTTGCCGGCGCCGATGTAGCCGGCGATGAGGCGCGCATCGCCGGAACGCGCGTGGCCGCGCGCTAGGATTTCGCCGCAAACATGGGCATAGGCACAGAGATCGGCCGGCTTGAGGGCGGTGATATCAATCGAAGCTTTGTGGTCGTTGAGTTGACGGATGAGAAAGTCGCGGCCATCCAAGGTAGTCCAACCCAGGAACGGATCGGATTGAAGCTGCATGGCAATCTGTCCGTCTACGACGCGCTGCCCCTGGTTTTCCCGTGTGGTTTCGGCAGGCGGGGCAAGGTACGGGGCGTAGCAGGACGCAGCTTCTTCCTTGATCTGCAGAAAGAGCGGATCTTTCGGGCCGTTGCCTTCCATATAGACGCAGTAGTCGCGCAGCCCGACGGAGCCGGTTCCGACTACTTTAAAAGCAACGTCAAGTGGCCTGTATTGTGCGAGGAAGTGTCGGCGCGCGGGAAGGATGGTCTGGGCGAACGGGACGAGCGAGGCGAGAACAGCCTCAGCATCCGCGCCCGTAATGCGGCGCAGGCAAGGCGGGTCTGACTTGAAGCGACGCCCCTTGACGGTTGGCTCAGTAAGGCGGTCAAGGGAATGGAGCGGGGTGGAGCGTTCGGCGTTGCGGAGGATGGCGGAGATAGGAGCGACCTGTTCAATCCGGTGAACCTGGTAGCGGGCGGCTTCAAGGATCGGCATGCGGGCGAGTTGACGGAGGAGTGCGGTGTAGGCGTCAAGGAAGGTATAAGCGGCAGCGGCAGCGGCTGTCCGGCGCAGGCGTGCGTCGCGAGCAGCAAGCAGGAGGCTTGTGGCCATGCGTTTGACATCCCACTCAAAGGGGCCACGGATGCTCTCATCGAAGTCGTTGATGTCGAAGATAAGACGGCCGTCCGGTCCGGCGTAGGCTCCTAGGTTCTGCGCATGCGCGTCGCCGCAGATTTGGGTAACGATGCCGGTGTTGGGCATCAGGGAGAGGTCATAGGCCATAACGGGGGCGGCGCCGCGAAAAAAGCCGAAGGCCGTTGCGGACATGCGCTGCAGCTTCAAGCCGGCTAGAGACTTCAGACGACCGGCCATGGCATGGCGGAGAAGCTCCGAGGGCTCCTGCTTGCGCCTGGAGACGTCCCAATGCCCGAGGGTGGCGCGTGGGCAGCTCCGACGATGAGCATGACCGGCTTTGAGCGAGGCGAGATGAGGCTTTGCGTTTGGCATAGTGCAGGGAGTGTACTTTACCGAACCGCACAATCATTAAGCTGGGCTGAGAGGAATCCGACCCTTTGAGCGCATACCAACGCGACGATGCGTGCGTTCGGCAGCTCTGTTGAAGCTTACAGGGCGAGGCCATCTGCTTGTTGAAAGTGTAAGGCGAGTGCGCTATGATCTGGGTTGCAGACGAATTGTTCCGTTGAACTCATTATGCGTGACCGCACCGCATGTGACGGAAGGAGGAGTGGGCTGATGCCCACTTTTTCTTTGCTCCAAAGGGCGTTTGTCTGCCCAGCCTCGCGGTTTGGGTGCTGTTCGTTATCTATGGCGATCTCGTTGGATGAAATTCGGGCATTGGCGCAGAGGGTGGCGGGGTCACACCACCTGGATGTGGTTGATGTGGAGTTCTCAGGCGGCGCGAAGTTCCGGGCGCTGCGCGTGTTTGTGGAGAAGGATACAGAGGGTCGGGCCCAGCTGAAGGCGATGGCGGAAAACGGCGGGGTGGACGAGTTGCCACGCGGGGTGCCGGTAGAGCAACTCTCCGGCGTGACACACGAGGATTGTGTGCAGTTTGCGCAGGATTTTGGCACCGTGCTGGACGTGGAGGACTTGATCCCAGGGGCTGAATATACCCTGGAGGTCTCCTCTCCGGGACTAGAGCGCCGCCTTCATCGCGCCGAGGACTACGCCCGCTTCTGCGGCAACCTGGTGAAGCTGCAGACGTTTACACCGGTGAGTGCAAACCGCCATTGGACGGGCCGGCTTGTGCGTTTCAGCGATGGGGTTCTTACGCTGGAAGCAACGGCGGGCAAGCAGAAGGGTAAAAAAAGTGCGGCGGCGCAGGCGGTCGAGATTGAGCTGGCAAACGTGGAGAAGGCCCATCTGGTCGCCGAGATTTAGCTACCGGGCTGAGGGCCCGAAGCGTCGGGCCGGGACGAGTTGAGATTCAACTGTATCTATGAAGGATGTGTGACGCATGGCAAGTGTTCTGTACCAGTCGATCGAGATGTTGAGCCGCGATAAGGGGATTGATCCCGCTGTCGTAGTGGGCGCGGTTGAAGATGCGATTGCGCTAGCGACCCGTAAGTACTACAAAACGCAGGAGACAATGCGTGCGGAGATGGATAAGGATACTGGCGAGATCCGTGCGTATGTGTACAAGACCGTTGTTGAGACGCCGGAAGAGGTTGAAGACGAGGTGAATCAGATATCTCTCGACCATGCCCGGGAGCTGGCGCCTGAGGTCGAGGCGGGCGGGGAGCTCCGTTTTTACAAGGACACGACGCCGCTGGGTCGTATCGCGGCGCAGATGGCGAAGCAGGTGATCTTTCAGAAGGTGCGCGAAGCCGAACGAGACACGGTGTTCAATGAGTACAACCACCGCGCTGGAGAGGTCCTGAACGCTACGGTGAAGCGTTTGGAACCGATGGACGTGATTTTTGATCTGGGCAAGGCTGAAGCGCGGATGCCAAAGCGGGAGCAGTCCCGGCTGGAGCAGTTCTCCGTCGGCGAACGCGTGCGGGTCGTGCTTTTACGGGTGGATCGCGCAGCTAAGGGCCCACAGGTCATCGTCAGTCGCGCGGCGCCTGCGCTGGTCCAGAGTCTGTTCCAAAGCGAAGTTCCGGAGATCTACGATGGTACGGTGTCGATCCGGGCGATTGCACGCGAGGCTGGCGAGCGGACGAAGATTGCGGTGATGAGCCGGGACAAAGACGTCGACCCCGTGGGCGCCTGCGTGGGCATGAAGGGCATGCGGGTGCAGTCGATTATCCGTGAGCTGCGTGGCGAGAAGATCGATATTATCGAGTACTCAGAAGAGATCACAACGTTTGCAGAAAAGGCTCTGCAGCCGGCGAAGGTAAGCCGAGTGTCGATCGTCGATCTCGCGGACAAGCAGATTGAGGTGATCGTCGACGACACCCAATTGTCGCTAGCGATCGGCAAGAAGGGCCAGAACGTACGGCTCGCGGCGAAGCTGCTGCAGTGGAAGATCGACATCAAGAGTGAGGAAGAGAAGCGGCAAGAGGTCGAGCAACAGATGCAGGCAATGAGCGGCGGTCCGACTACGCCGATCGAGCAGGTATCTGAGCTTGGCGAGCAAATTCTCGAGAAGCTAATCGCTGCTGGAATCACCACGGTAGAAGCTCTGGCCGACATGACGCCGGAGCAGCTGGAAGAGGTGCCAGGAATCGGCGAGAAGACGGTTGAGAAGATTTCAGTTGCGGTCCGGCATTACTTCGGGCATTACAGCCCGGATGAGCCAGCGCCGGCTGGTGACGCAGAGAAGACGGCGAAGCCTGTGGAGCAGGCCGAGGAGGAGCATTCCGTGGCGAAGACACCGGAGGAGATTTTGGCTGCACAAGCAGCGGAGTCGGGCAGCGTGCAAGAAGACGAGGCGCTGTCCGTTGAAGATCTGGCGGCGCTTGAAGAGTCGCGAGCGAACGCCGACGGCTTCAGCGATGCGGACAATCGCGAGTCTGGCATAGAAATGGACAATGACACGATGGACACGCTGGTGGCCGAGACACAGGAGATCTCCGACGAGGGCATCGACACCGACGGACACGATCGTGGCTAGTGACCGCGACAGGGACGAATTGAGTCACGGATGGCGCGACTTCAGTGATAATAACGATTACGGAACACAATCCTGTAACGATGAGGCTGATATGAGCAGCTAACGCCGCAGGGGGAGTGAAAAGGGACGGATGAACAAAGTTCGCATCAACGATCTGGCACGGGAACTGGAAGTAAAGAGCAGGCCAATTCTGGATGCTTTGGAGGCGCTCGGAGTCTCGGGGAAAACCCACTCGAGTTCAATCGACGAGGATCAAGCGGAGAAGGTTCGCGGATATTTTAGCGGAGCTATTCGCATGGGTAGCGGCAGCAATCGTCCTGCGGTAGAGGCGAAGCCCAAGTTCGACCTCTCGCATGTGTCGAAGCCGGGTGATGCTTTGAAAGCGATCCTAGAGCGGAAGCAGGCGGCCGAAGCGGCACGAAATGCACCGCCTGTGAGACCGCAGGCGATTGCGGCGTCGGCTGCTCCTGCTCGGCCGGTGGTCACCCCCCCGGGTCCGCCAGCATACAGCGGGTGGAAGCCGGCGACCAGCCAACCGGTTGTGACTCGCCCCGCCGCGCCTGTAGTGGCGGGGGCGGGGCGGGCGGGGGGGGGGCGGGCGGCGGCGGGGGGGGGGGGGGCCGCGGTTGTAGCGGCTCCGCCTGTTGTGGTTGCTCCGGCGGCGGCTTCGGTGGTCGAGGAGACTACGGTTGCGCCCGCGGCTGAACCAGCCTCGGCTCCATCCTCTACGTCTGTCGCACCCACGGTTGCGGCGAATGCGTCGGGGCCGCGGCGTGTGGTACCGCTGCCGAGTCAAGGGGCTAGGATCGTGGCTCCTCCTCCAGGACCGGCTATCGCGAGCCGGCCGCCGAGCGGTGTGAGCGTTGGGCGTCCTCCAGTGGTCATACCGGGAGCAGTGGTGGTGCAGGCGAAGGCTCCCACGGCACCCTCGCAGCCCGGAGCGCGTGTGGCGGGAACCAAGCCCACGGTCACTGCAGTCGAGGCCTCGGCGGCGTTTGCGGCTGCCGCGGTTCCGCAGCCTCCAGCACCGGAGCCGGTGGTTGAGGCTCCCGTCGTGGAGGAGGCTCCTCCGGCGGTCGAGGCAAGCGTTCCCGAGGCGGCACCTGCGGCTGCTCCTCCGGCGCGGCGGGTGATCATGCCACAGACCGGTCCACGACCGATCTACGCGGCTCCGGCGAACGTGCAGGCTCCTCCGCAGCGGGGAAGACCGATCTTCGACCGTCCTCGGCCGACTGGTCCTGGCGGACCGAGCGCGCCGAGCAGCATGGGGAATCGTGCGCCGATGGCGCCAGGCGCGCGGAGGCCGATGCATCCGACGCGGAGCTTTCCGGCAGGGACAGGTCCAAGCGGTCCGGGTGGAGCTCCGGGACGTCCAGGATTCACTCCGGGCGCTGCGAGACCAGGGTTTCCGCCGCGGCCAGGAATGGGCGCGAGGCCTGCGGGCGCTCCAGGAGTCGCTCCCGGACCAGGCGAAGGGATGCGTCCCGCGGCAAGGCCGGGACAGCGGCGCGGAGGTCAGCGGTACGAGAAGGTGAAGGAAGGCCCGATGAAGGGCTTCCAGCCGCCACCGCGCTATGGCGGCGCGCCGATGTCGCGCGAGCCGCTGCCGATCACCAAGACGATTACCGTCACGGAAGGCATCTCGGTGAAGGATCTGGCGGACAAGCTGGATGTGCGCGGTAAGGACCTGATCGCGACGCTGCTGATGCGTGGTGTGTTCGTGACCGTGAACCAGTCGCTGGAAGGCGAACTCGTCAAGGACGTTGCCCGGCAGTTCGGCGCGGATGCGACGGTCATCTCGGTCGAGGAGCAGCTTGAGAACGAGGCGATCGAAGGGTTCCTTGAGGATACGACCGGAATGGTCGAGATCACGCGCGCTCCTGTGGTCACGATCATGGGTCACGTCGATCACGGCAAGACGAGCCTGCTGGATGCGATCCGCATGACGGACGTTGCGGCAGGCGAGGCGGGCGGAATCACGCAGCATATCGGCGCGTACAAGGTGCATGTATCGAAGCCGGACTCTCCGGCGTTCGGGCGAGAGATCGTGTTCCTGGATACTCCAGGTCACGAGGCGTTTACGCGGATGCGCGCCCGCGGCGCGAAGGTTACGGATATCGTCGTGGTCGTTGTGGCCGCGGATGATGGCGTGATGCCGCAGACGCTTGAGGCGATCGACCACGCGAAGGCGGCGAATGTGCCGATCATCGTGGCCATCAACAAGATCGACAAGCCAGGTGCAGACTCAAGCAAGGTGAAGCAGCAGTTGGCCGAACGCGGGCTGCAGCTGCAGGGTTGGGGCGGAGACGTGGAATACGTCGAGGTTTCGGCCAAGCAGCGGACCAATCTCGACCTGCTGGAGGAGATGATCTGCCTGGTGGCGGATGTTGCGGCGCCGAAGGCGGTTCCAGAGCGTCCCGCGGTTGGGACGGTGATCGAAGCCAAGCTGGATCGCGGTCGCGGTGCAGTTGCGTCGATCCTGGTGCAGAACGGTACGCTCAAGACGGGAGATAGCTACATTGTCGGCAACACGTTCGGCAAGATCCGGGCGATGTTCGACGATCGTGGACGGTCGATCACGGAAGCTGGTCCATCGACTCCGGTCGAGATCCTAGGTCTTGAGGGAATGCCGGATGCAGGCGACACGTTCCTGGTGATGGCGGATCGCGACAAGGCGAAGGGAATCGCGCAGTACCGCAAGATGAAGGAGCGCGAGGCGCAGCTTGCCAAGAGCTCGCGGGTGTCGCTGGAAGGGCTTGCGGAGCAGATCAAGCAGGCAGGCGTCAAGGACCTCAACATCATCGTCAAGGGCGATGTGCAGGGTTCAGTCGAGGTGATTGCGGAGGATCTGGAGCACATGTCGACCGAGAAGGTTCGGATTCGCGTGCTGCATTCCGGAGTCGGCGCGATTACGGAATCGGACATCCTGCTGGCTTCGGCTTCAAACGCGGTGGTTATCGGCTTCAACGTTCGTCCGGAGCGGAAGGCGCAGGAGCTTGCCGACCAGGAGAAGGTTCAGGTTCGGCTGCACTCGATCATCTACGAGCTTCGGGACGAGATGGAGAAGGCGATGTATGGGCTGCTGGACCCGGTTTTCAAGGAAAACTATGCGGGCCGGGCGGAGGTTCTCAACGTCTTCAAGATCACCAAGGTCGGTCAGATTGCGGGTTGCCGCGTGACCGATGGCCTGATCAAGCGGGCGGCGCAGGCACGGTTGCTGCGCGACGGCGTCGAGGTCTGGAAGGGCAAGATCGGCTCGCTCAAGCGCTTCAAGGACGATGCGTCCGAGGTTCGCGAGGGCGTGGAGTGCGGTATCGATCTGGCCGGCTACAAGGACATCCGGGTTGGCGACGTCATCGAGACGTTTACGACGGAGAAGATGGCGGACGAGCTGGGACAGAACACGCTGGTGCAGAAGAAGGCCGAGAAGGCGGAGAAGGACCGGGAGGCGGCGGCGGCAGCTCTGGCGGCCGCGGCGGCGCCTGCTCCGGTCAACGCTTAGGCCGGTTTCAGTTAGTGCAGACAATGATGGCCGGGACTTGTGTCCCGGCCATCATTGTCTGCCGCTTTGCGGGGGGGTGCCCCCCCTACTCCCCGTGCGTAAGTCCTGCGGAATGTGATATTTACATCTCTACACCCCGGCATGTTCTTGAAATGACAGGGTTTACGGCTAAAGTTGTGCAATGAAACGGGTTATGCGTTCTCACAGATTGTAAGTGCCGAGCGGGTTCGAGTTGCGCGGACCAGTTTTTGATTCCTAGCTCTATTCTATCGCGGGACGCATAACTGCTACGCCAACTCTATTTCATTTCTTATGAACGAGTTACGCTCCTTGGGGGCTTGACATCGTCGATGTGCCCAAATTCCGAGTTTTGGACGCAGACGAATGGTGCAACACAGTTGATTGAAGGCAGTCGCCTGTTCCCCGGCGACGGGTATGCCCCCCTCCCGGAGGAGGATGCGAGGGCATGCTGCTACACTGGCTGCCTTCACGTGGCCACATGAAAACTCCAGCCTGGCTTCTTCTCGTGCTTCTCACCTTTATCGCGGCCCGCGCGCAGGTTCCTGTGGCCGCTGCTCAGCCGGTGATCCTGGACACGGACATCGGTGACGACATCGATGATGTTCTGGCGCTGGGTCTGATTCTGAGGAGTCCGGAGCTGCATCTGCTGGGGGTGACCACGGCGTGGGGCGATACGGCGCTGCGTGCACGCCTCGTGGACCGGCTGTTTGCGGAGTGCGGCGTCCACGATGTGCCTGTGCTTGAGGGGGTAGCGACACCGGGACGTGCGGGCGGGGCGGGGTTTTCCCAAGCTGCGTGGGCTCGCCGGGGCCCTACCCTGCCCCACGGGGACGCGGTCACGTTCCTGCTTGCGCAGGCTGCGCTTTCTCCCGGCCAGGTGACCCTCATCAGCATCGGGCCAATGTCGAATCTTGGCGCCGCTATCGACCGTGACCCTGGTGGATTTCGCAAGTTCAAGCGGATCGTGCTGATGGGCGGCTCCGTCCGCGCGGGATATGACGACTTCGGATATACCGGCAGCCACCACGTGGACGCCGAATACAACATCGCGATGGACCCTGGGGCGGCCGCCAAGGTCTTTCGCTCCGGCGTGCCGCTGTTTGTGATGCCTTTGGACTCGACCCAGATCAAGCTGGGTGAGATGGAGCGACAACTGCTTTTTACGCACGGCTCTCCGCTGACGGATGCGCTGACGCTGCTTTACTACCAGTGGTCGGGTGCTACGAAGCAGGTGACCCCGACTGTCTTCGATGCGATGGCCGCTGCGTTTACGATCGATCCAAGCCTCTGTCCGACGACCCCGCTCTACCTTGAGGTCGACGCGAAGGGCTTTACGCGCGAGCGGCCGGGTACGCCGAACAGCCAGGTGTGCCTGCGCTCCGATACGGATCAGTTCTTCCGTTTCTACATGCCTCGGCTGCTGGAGGCCGTGCCTGCACGTTAGATGGCCCGGCGGTCAGGGCTTGACAGGTCGGCCCGGCAGGACTTGGGAAAGGCGGTTTGCATGCGCGTGAATCTGCTGTACTGTCGAAGCATGACGACCTTGCGGCGTTTTTTTGCTGTCGCCCTTCTCGTGCTGTTTGCCGCCATCTCGCTGCACGGGCAGGAGACGGTGACGCCGCAGACAGATCCGCCAAGGGTCCAGGTACAGATCCTGACGGATACCAAAGGGGCAGACTTAAACGTTTACATCAGGACTGTACTCATCGACTTAAAGAGACACTGGTCCGTCGTGGCGGCCCGTGACGATAAGGCCGATTCTGAAGCACAGAAAGCTGCGATCATCATAAGCATTGCGCCGGACGGGCGTCTCTCCACGATGCGATTGGAACAGCCGACACAGGATGCAAGCTTTACGAAGGCTGCCTGGGGTGCTGTTCAAGCGGTTCATTTTCCGGTACTTCCGCCGCGTCTGACCGATTCGACCTTGACCATGCGTCTTTTGTTCAGCGCCAAGTAAACGCGGGCTGCCGGGTCATTGCGCCGAGGCTGTGAGTGTCTTCGCGCTTTGTGCCCTGCTGAGGCCGCCTGGCCGAGGCCGTCTCGCGGCATGGACGAATCGGGGCTATAGGCGACGGCGGACTTCGAGC
>CAXUNW010000054.1:0-14781 GCA_964252505.1 uncultured Acidobacteriaceae bacterium | reverse complement strand
GGGGGGGGGTTGGGTCGATTGCGGGGGTGACGATCCCGATCGACGCGATCGATCAGTTCACGGTGCAATCGCAGGGGAACGCGGAAGCCGGGCGTAACGGGGGAGGGCTGATCTCGCTGGCAATCAAGTCAGGGACGAACCACATTCATGGTTCGGGATACTACTTCAACCGGAACGAGTATTTTGCGGCGCGTAGTCCATTTCTGCTGTCGACGACGCGGAAGCCGGAGCTTCGGAACCAGCAGTTTGGCGGGTCGATCGGCGGGCCGATCATCAAGGATCGGCTGTTTTATTTTGTGAACTATGAGCGGCAGAAGTATTTGATCCAGAACTCGGCTGCGGCGACCGAACCGACGGCGGCGTATGTTGCGGCGGGGACCGCGCTGCTGGCGAAGCATGGGCTCAGCGTGAACCCGCTCTCGTTGAGTGTGATTTCGCTGTGGCCGCAAGGAAACAAGAACTCCGGGGCTGCGGCTTCAGGAAATTTCTTTGATGGGCGGCCGCAGAGCGGCTACAGCGACAACGCGATCGGCAAGCTCGACTACACGCTGACGCAGAAGCAGACGATTTCAGTACGGGCATTCGTAGGCACAGGACGCCAGTTCGCGGCGGCGGGGACGAACATCTTCGACTACTACCAGGTGGCGCCAGATATCACGCAGAACTTTACGGCTGTGCACAACTGGGCAATCACAGAGCATGTGTCGAATCAACTGCTCGCTGCGGTGGGAGTGTTCAACCAGACATTCAACGATGAGAACCACACGCAGAATATTCCTGCGCTCGGATTGAACACGGGGGTCACGTCGCCATCGTTGTTCGGCGCGCCTTCAATCAACATCAGCGGGATTGACTCAATCGGCGTGACGCAGCCACTAGGGCGCAAAGATTACACGGGGCACGTGACGGACACGGCGAACTACCTGATTGGCAAGCATACGATCCGGTTTGGCGGTGAGTTTCGGCGGAACTACATGGACCTGCAGTACCAAAGGAACACGCGGGGCACGTTCACGTTCAACGGCCTTGCAACGGCAAACGCGGCAATCGTAAAGCTGCTTCCGGCGGGAGCGACGGCGTACTCGGGCGACACGACGGTGGGCTCGGATGTGCGGGCGATGGCGGATTATCTGGCCGGCTATGTATCGTCCTCAAGCTTCACCCAGGGGCTGCTGCGGCGCAGCATTTACGAGAACACGTACTCGCTTTTTGCTCAGGACCAGTACCAGGTCACGCCGACGCTGACGCTGAACTACGGGCTACGATACGACTACAACGCGCCGTTCAACTCTCCCGGGGTGCTTTCGGATTTTCGACCCGGGGCAACGGGGGCAGATGCATATGGTCTGGTGATTGCGGGGCAGCAGCTGAGCCAGATCTATCCAGGGAACAAGACGAATCTAGCGCCACGCTTTGGGTTCTCGTACCAGGCGGCTTCGAAGTTTGTTGTACGCGGGACGTACGGCGTGTATTTCGACGCAATCAACTTCAACGGGTTCTTTGACAATCGTCCGGGGAACGGCGGGGCGGTGGGGGTGCAGGCAAACCCAACCGGCGCGACTCCGGTGCAGAACGTCAGCCCGACCTTCTACCAGTGGCAAGCGGGGGTTGACCCGTTCACGACCGGCGCGGGTACGCCGGCGTCCTTCGGGTTGGCGACGGTAAGCCCGAACTTCCGGACGGCTTATGTGCAGAACTTCAACCTGAATACGCAGTACCAGGTGAGCCGGAACACGATTCTGCAGGTGGGTTATGTGGGCTCGCTGGGCCGGCGGCTGTTCGATCTAAACGACATCAACCAGGCGCGGCCGGGAACGACGAACAGCACGGCCGCCGAGTTGACGCGCCGACCGTACTACAACAACACGTTGATCCCAAACGCAAAGATCATTGGGGCGATAAACGAGATCGACAGTGAGGGGACGTCGAACTACCACTCCGCGCAGGTGATGCTACGAACGAGCAACTATCATGGGCTGACGGCCCAGGGCTCGTACACGCTGGGGCATGCGCTGGATGTGATCTCGGGCACCCGGGGGGTAGCGGCACAGGACTCGGCGAACCTGGCGGCAGAGTACGGGAACGCGGACTTCGATGTGCGGCACACCTTCAACGGGTATGTGGTTTATGAAGCTCCGCAATTAGGGCATCGGCTGCCGGTGCTGACCAAGGGCTGGCAGGGGAATGCATTTGTAACGGCCTTCACGGGGACGCCGTTCTCAATCAAGATCGGCAGCGACAACAGTGGCACGGGCGAGAACCAGGATCGTGCGGTGCAGATTGGCGACCCATCGGGTGGGTTGACGCGGCAACTGTTTACACCGACGACGGGTGGAACGCCGTATGTGCAGTGGATCTCGCCGACCGCGTTTGCGTCTGCGCCGGTGGGCAGCTTCGGAACGATTGCGCGGAACTCCGTGCGTGGGCCGAACTTCGCGACGGTTGACGCCTCACTTGTGAAGAACACGTTGATCCATGAAGGGGTGAGCCTGCAGCTTCGGGCGGAGATGTTCAACCTGTTCAACCATACGAATCTGGCGAACCCGGGGGCGAGCACAAGCAGTTCGACGTTCGGGCGAAGTACGACGACGCGCAACAATGGCGGGGCACCGGGGATTGGTCCGGGTGAGCCGTTCAATGTGCAGCTTGCGGGGAAGATCATCTTCTAGGCAGAGAGAAGGCCCGAGCGCGTGTGGCGTTCGGGCCCCCTGTAAGGCGCAGACGGCCCGTAAGCCGAATTCTGTTTTAGATGATCATTCCTCTAGGCGTCCCGTTACCGTGACGCTCCAGCAACCTACCCGCAGGTTCCGGCTCTCATTGCTGAGTCTCTCCGCCTGAACGCATCGGGCCGATGCGTGACGCTCGCCTGGAGAGGGGCGGGTGCGTTCCCTGCCTATTTGGTCTTGCTCCGTGTGGGGTTTACCATGCGGCGCTGCTTACGCATCGCCCGGTGCGCTCTTACCGCACCGTTTCACCCTTACCGTCGGTCCTGCTTTCGCAAGCCCGAGTTGGCGGTCTGTTTTCTGTTGCACTGGCCGTCCAGATGCCTTGAAGCATCCGTCCCGGACGTTATCCGGCACACTGCCCTGCGGAGTTCGGACTTTCCTCCCCCCTCGACCACTTGCGGGGCCGAAGGCAGCGATCATCCAGCCGCCTGCATACGAAGTGTAGCAGGGGCATTTCCCCCCACCCTGGGTACCAGGCCTCAAAGTATTCATTTTGTTTGGGTTAGGTATGGACCTGGCACCGTGCGCCGGCTTCAACTAAACAACAGGGGCCGTCTTGGCCAGGGTGTTTGTCAAGTGTGGCCGCGACGTTTTGGAACGGGAACTTCCAGGCGATGTGGAACGTATTTGCTGGCGGAGCGCTCCGCATGGACGCTCCTCCCCGGGCGCCGGGCTGGTAAGCTGGGAAACGCTCCCCTGTGATGTGTGAAAGCTGGACGTTTCGGATATGGATTTTCGGGAAGGTTTGAAACTCGCGATGCAGTCGCTATGGGCGAACAAGCTGCGGTCAGTGCTGACGCTGCTTGGGATCGTGATCGGCGTTGCGAGCGTGATTGCGGTAGTGACGCTGGTGAACGGAGCGAATACGTTCATCCAGACGAAGTTTTCGAGCTACGGGGCGGACGTGTTTACGGTCTCGAAGATGCCGCAGTTCATCACGAGCGCGGAGGACTATGTCCGCTACCAGAAGCGCCGGAATGTGCTTCTGGACGACTATCGATATATCGAACAAAACTGCAAGCAGTGCGCGGGGCTGGGAGCGCAGCAGGCGACCGTTGCAAAGGTGGTGCGGGGAACGCAGTCGGTGACGGATTCGACGGTGCGGGGGTACACGTGGCAGATGCCTTCGTTGCAAAACCTGAACATTACGGAGGGCCGGGACTTTACGCCCAGCGATGAGGAACATGCGTCGCATGTCTGCGTGATTGGGTCAGATATTCAGGACAATCTGTTCGCGGGGGTGGACCCGATCGGGCAGGAGTTGCGGGTGGATGGGACGCCGTACACCGTGGTGGGCGTAAGCGAGAAGCAAGGGAGTACGTTCGGGGCAAGCCAGGACAACTGGGTGGGGATTCCGCTGACGGCGTACCAGAAGAGCTATGGGACGTCTAAGTCGGTCACGATCTATGTTAAGGCGGGATCGGCGGGGCCGGTGCTGGAGAGTGCCGCCGATGAGGTACGGGTGCTGATGCGGTCGCAACGGCATGACAAGCCGGGCGAGCCGAACTCGTTTGAGCTGGACACAAACAACACGCTGGTCGGATTTGCGAGCGGGATCACTGCGAGCTTCGGTGCCGTTGCCGGTGGGATCGCGGCGATTTCGCTGGTGGTGGGCGGGATTGTGATCATGAACATCATGCTGGTGAGCGTAACGGAACGGACGCGGGAGATCGGCATACGGAAGGCTCTGGGCGCGCGAGCGCGCGACATTCTGATGCAGTTTTTGCTGGAAAGTGGGTTGATGGCGTTGGTGGGCGGGGTGCTGGGTGTGCTGGGCGGCGTGATCGTGGCGCAGGGGGTGACGCTGGCAATCGGGTTTCCGTCGAGTGTGGCGTTGTGGAGCGTCGTGATGGGATTGCTGGTGGCAACCGCAACAGGTGTGTTTTTTGGGGTGTATCCGGCGCGGAAGGCGGCGCTCCTGGACCCGATCGTGGCGTTGCGGGCGGACTGAATACAGGGTACGGGTCTGAAGGCCTGGCGGGTCAGGAATCGGGTAAGTGAGGGTGTGCGATGGCGATTGCGGACTTCAATGAGACGCTGAGGATATCGATGGACACGCTGCGCACGAACAAGATGCGGAGTGGGCTGACGATTCTGGGGATTGTGATCGGTGTGCTGACGGTGATCGTGATCTCGTCCGTGATCAACGGGCTGAATGCGAATGTATCCGGGCTGGTGGAGTCGCTGGGGTCGAATGTGCTTTTTGTGTTCCGGTTTCCGGTGTTCGGATCGCGGCCGACGACGGAGATGCTGACGCGCAAGCAGATGACCTATGACGATGCGATGGCGATGAAGGCGCTGCCGCATGTGGTTGCAGTGTCGCCGACGCTGCAGTATACGAACCACAACGCTCCGGGCGGCGGGGTTGGCTCGACGGCGATCAAGGGCAACGGCAAGACGATGCAGAATACGACGCTGGAAGGCGACACGGCGTCGTTGAAGGACGTGCGCGACATCGATATCGCGGCGGGACGCTTCTTCAACGAAGGGGACGAGGAGCGGTCGGCGAACGTGGTGGTTCTGGGGTACGACACGGCGGAGGAGCTGTTTGGGACGCAGTCTCCGCTGGGCCGCGAGGTGGAGGCGTCGGGGATGATCTTTACGGTGATCGGCGTGGCGGACAAGCAGAAGCAGGCGTTTGGCGGGGGCAAGAACCCGCAGGACAACTATGCGTACTTTCCGATCACGACGTTTCACAAGATGCATCCGGAGCAGCTCGATTACTGGATCACGTTGAAGTACGACGATCCAAAGTACCGGCCGCTGGTGGAGGACGAGCTACAGGAGCTGCTGCGGCGGCGACGGAAGGTCCGGAACGATCTGCCGGATAACTTCGCCATCTTCGGCACCGACACGTTGACGCGGCTCTGGAACAACGTGACGGGCGGCCTGTTTCTGCTGTTGTTTGCGCTTTCGAGCGTGGCGCTGCTGGTGGGGGGCGTGGGAGTGATGAACATCATGCTGGTGAGTGTGACGGAGCGCACACGCGAGATCGGGATCAGAAAGGCGATCGGGGCTACGAAGAAGACGATCTTGACGCAGTTCACGCTGGAGGCGATGACGCTATGCGCGGTTGGGGGCCTGGTGGGGGTGACGCTTGGGAGCATGATCGCGTGGGGACTGAAGTTCACGCCGCTAGCGTCGCTGATCTCGCCGGCGTGGATTGTGGCGGCATTTGGGAGCTCGTGTGCGATCGGGTTGATCTTTGGGATCTATCCAGCGTGGAAGGCTGCCAATTTGAACCCGATCGATGCGTTGCGCTATGAGTAGACGGACGGCGGCGGAAAGCTCGATAGACTAGAGCGATGGCCGAATGGATTGCAGGGACGACCGCACTGATCACGTTGTGCGGATTGGGCTACCTGCTGCTGGCGCTGTGGGGGGCGCGAGCGTTTGTCTATCGCTGGCGTGGGCGGCTGGCGTCCGGGTACGCCCCGCCTGTGACGATTCTGAAGCCGGTGCGCGGGGTGGACGCACGGATGTATGCGGGGTTCGTGAGCCATTGCCAGCAGGTGTACGCGGGGGTGTTTGAGATTGTCTTCGGGGTGAGCTCGCTTGAGGACGCAGCCGTTGCGGAGGTTGAGCGGCTGTGTGCGGAGTTTCCGAGGGTAGCGATCCGGCTGGTGGTGTGCCCGCAGCGGCTGGGGGCCTCGGGCAAGGTCAGCAATCTGGTGCAGATGCTGGCGGCGGGGACTCATGAGCATTGTGTGATCAACGACAGCTATATTGCGGTTTCTCCCCGGTACCTGGCGAGGGTCATGGAGTGCTTTACGGACGACCGTGGGGGGCTGGTGACGGCTCCCTATCTGGGGCGAACGGCGGAGCAGCGGCCGGCGCTGACGTTGTGGGCGCGGCTGGAGGCGCTGGGTATCGCCACAGACTTTCTGCCGGGGGTGCTGGCGGCACGGATGCTGGAGGGCGGGCTGCGGTTTGGCTTGGGGTCTACGCTGGCGGTGAGGCGGGCGGCGCTGGAGAAGGCGGGCGGGTTGGAGGCGCTGGTCGACTACCTGGCAGACGACTACGAGATGGGAGCGCGGGTGGCGGCGGCGGGATACCGGGTGGAGCTTTGCCCGGAGGTGGTGGAGACGTCGGTTCCGGGTTACGGGCTACGAGGGTACTGGGACCACCAGATGCGGTGGGCGCGATCGACGCGTGACTCTCGCAGAATGGGATATGTGGGGCTCGGGATTACCTATGCGGTGCCGTGGGCCCTGGCGACGGTGGTGGCCAGCGGGGCGGCGCTATGGAGCTTCTCGTTGCTATGCATGGTGCTGCTGACCCGCATGGCGGTGGCGCTCACCGTGGGGGTTGGGATCCTGAAGGATGGGCAGGTGCTACGCGATCTATGGTTGGTGCCGTTGCGGGATGTGACAGGGCTTGTGTTCTGGGTGTGGAGTTTTGCGGGAGATACGGTGGTGTGGCGGGGCGAGGTGTTTCGGCTGCGCGGGGGACGAATCGAACGGGTTAGCTGGATTTGAGGATGGGGACTCCCAGGGGAATGACGACGCGGCCGGCGGTGGCGTTGAGGACCTCGATGAAGGCGACGAGAAGGGCATCGATGCCGGTGAGAAGACCAAGGTAGCCGCCAAGATGGCCGGTTCCCATGCCGGCATCTCCGGCGGCGAGCAGGAAGAAGGTGAGCCAGAGCAGCAGGAAGACGCTCCAAACGGCCTTGCTGGTGCGGAAGGTAACGATCCAAAGAAGAAGGGTGAAGATGCCCCACATGAAAAGGACAAGGGCGACGGCGGTGGCAGGAGGCGCCTTGAGCCAGCCGGCCCCGATCGTCCATTGCAGAAAGGCGAACCACCACCAGAAGAGGCCGTAGCTGGTAAAGGCGACCATGCCGAAGGTGTTGCCGGTCTTGAACTCGAGAACGCCGGCGATGAGCTGGGCAACGCCACCATAGGCAAAGGCGAGCGGAACGACGACGGGAACGGCCTCGCGCGGCAGCAGACCGGCGTTGATGACGGAGAGGACACAGGTGGTGAGACCGAAGCCGGCAAGCCCAAGCGGCGCCGGGTTTGCAAAGGCCGGAGCGGCGGGGCTGAGGACAGGTGTGACCTGGGCCATGGGGCGGATGCTCCTAAGTTGACTAAGAACGTAATGGGTCTGAACGGCCCGCTACAACTGCATCCGGCATTCTAGATGAGCGTGCCGGTGTCTGCGCGTGAAATTACGGCGATGAGGGTTCAGCGGCGGCGGAGGATCTCCTCCACGTCGACGACCTTATCGGTGAGGAGATGGAGCTTACGGGAGAGGTTCTGGATCTCCGCTTCGGCGCGCCGGTTTACGGTGTAGTCGAGCTCGCCGCGGAGGCGATCCTTCATGTCCTGGCGGTTCTGGCTCATCATGATGACGGGAGCCTGGATGCTGGCGAGCATCGAGAGGAAGAGGTTGAGAAGGATGAAGGGGTAAGGATCCCAGGCGCGGCCGCGGAGAAGGACGTTGATGACGGTGTAGATGGAGAGGATGAACCCAAAGGTGACGATGAAGGTCCAGGAGCCGCCGAAGCGGGCGACGGAGTCTGCGAGGCGCTCGCCGAAGGTAGACTCGTTGTCGATCAGGTCGTTGGGATTTCGGCTGGCGCGGTCGCGGACAAGCTGCTGGGCGGCATGGAACTGGCGGGCGAGAACGGTCATCATGTCCATGCCGGCCATGGGTTTTTTGCTGAGGAGGACCTGGATGTCGTTGCGGTCGATCTCAAGCAGGGTGGTCTCGGTGAGAGTCATGGCGCTGGTGTGGTGGGGCGTGGCCTCCAGCATGGAGGCAAAGCCGAAGAAGTCGTGGGGCGCGGGTTCGGCGACGAGAACCTCTTGCTGGTCTTCGTCGACGATGGTGACGTGGACGGCGCCGGCCATAAGGATATAGGCATTTTTGCCGGGCTCACCGGCTTTGTAGATGCGCTGGCGCGGGGCGAAGGAGCGGAACTCCACCTGAGAGGCCAGGACGGCGAGCTCGTCCTCGTCAAGAAGGGCGAACAGGGGAATGTGGCGGAGTTCTTCGGCTTTGCAGGGCATGGGCGGCCTCACGGAAGGATTGCGGCCTAGTGTATCGGCTTCGCGTTACGGGCGGTTGGGCTGGTTGGAGAGGATCTGCTTTCCGCCGGAGCGGGCGATGAGAAAGGTTGGCCTGGGAAGCTGGAGGGGCGGGCGCTCGGGGTCTGATGGGTCCTGCCAGAGGAAAATGCGTTGCGGGGCGAGCCACTTTTGGGTGATGGAAGCGCGGGTCTCGAAGATCTGGGGGGCGTCGGGGAAGAAGCTGCCGTACCAGAGGTTGGAGGAGCGGCCTTCGAGGATGTGGAGGTCGGCGCGGTGAAGATAGAAGCCGAGGGTCGAGCCGGACTCGTACTCACCGTGGAGGACGATAAGGTCTTCGGGGTGCAGCTGAGGTGCGATGGCGTCGGCGAGCTCTTTCGAAGTAAGGACAGGGGAGAAGGTTTGCAGGCCGAGATGGGCCGCAAGGAGGAAGAGGCAGGTGGCGGCAGCGAGGGTGATGATGGCGGCGTGCGAGCGCGCGCGGCGGCGAAGGTGCCAATGGGCGAGCGGGCCGAGGAAGAAGGCGACGGCGGTGATGGCAAGGGGGGTGCGGAAGAGGCCGAGGGCCCGGGCGTTAAGGTCCAAGAAGTGGCCGAAGGAGAGCGCGTAGTCGGCGGGATTCTGGTGGAGGAGAGCGGCGAGGTTGGTCTCTGGCGTAGGTCGAGCGGTGTGGAGGAGGAAGACGAGGATGGCGGCGGCGAGGACGGTGCCGGCGGCAAGGAGAAACGACGCGATGCGGCTTGCAGCGAGCCCTGCCCGGTAGACGCGTAGGAGTTGGGGAGCCTCGATGGTGGTTTCAACGACCGGAATGGAGCCTCCGGTAGGAGGTGTGCTCATTTCGGAGTCGTTGTTCCAGATGCTGGCTTCGGCAAGGAAGGCGGCGATGAGGAGGATGAGGGCTGGGAGGGCCGGAAGGACGTAGTACTCCTGCCGGGTGGAAAGGGAGAAGAAGAGCATGGGGGCGAGAGCCCAAAGGCCAAGCAGGAGGCAGGTCTTTTGCTGGGAGGTAAGCGGCGTTGCCTGCTTGTGGCGGCTAGCATCGTTCATGGAGTGGCGGGTTTGGTGGCTTCGCCACGGGACGCGGCGCAGCGCAGTGAGGAGGGGAACTCGCGCGAGAGCATTGAGGAGGAAGGCGCTCCAGGGCATGAGCCAGATAAGGAGGAGGCCCCAGAAGAGGGCGAGGGGGACGGTGTCGTAGTCCCGGGGTACGCGAAGGTTCAGGTAGCGGAGCAGGTGCTCGTTGACGAAGTAGAACCAGAACCATCCATGGACATTGCCATCGGTGGGCAAGGGGACTTGCCACTGATGGTACGAGAAGGTGATCGGGGCGGGATGGCCCTGCGTGGGGTTGGCAAGGCCGATGAGGAGATGCCATGGTGCCGCGATGACGAGGAACGCGACGATGCCATGTGCGGGATGGAGTTGGCGGAGCCGTTGCAAGGCTCCCGTGGGGCCGCGGGTGAGGAGCAGGTATCCGAGCACGATCGCTACCGGGAAGACGATCCCGATGAGGCCTTTGGTAAGGATGTTGAGGGCGCATGCGGCGGCGAAGAGCAGGCAGGGAAGCAGCGCCGCAGACTGCGCGGGCGTTTGTCGGGATGTGGCATTGCGTTGGGAGCTTGGTTGTTCGGTGGTCCAGAAGGCGTAGAGGGCGAAGGTGAGCCAGAGACAGACGTCAACGTCAGGGATGGTGATGCGGGTGAAGATGAAGATCCCGAAGCTGGAGAGGAAGATGAGGCCAGCGTACAGTCCGGCGTGAACGCTCAGGAAGGCTCGGCGGGCGAAGGACTCAAGCAGAAGGCAGAGGCCGAGCACGGCGAAGGCAATGGGCAGGCGAGCGGCAGCGGTTGAGACGCCGAAGAGCCGGAAGCTGAGAGCCATGGACCAGTAGAGGATGGGGGCTTTCTCCAGGTAGCGAATGCCATTGGCGTAGAGAGTGATCCAGTCGTGGCGAAGGAGCATCTCGCGGGCGACCTCGGCGTGAACAGAGTCTGCGTCGTCGAGCAGAGGCGGAAGGAAGAGGGTGAAGGTGGCGTAGAGGGCAAGCCACACAAGGATGAGGATGAGGCGGTTGCGGGTGAACTGGGAGAGCATGGCTTGCTCAGGGTACAGGAGAGACGCGGGCGGATCGCGGATGCGGCCGGCAGCAAGTTGGCATGCGGAGAGCAAGTGCGTGCGAACGACTATGATCTTAGGATGGGGCGGGTGGAGACGGATGGGAGCTTGACGGGGGTTGGTCCTGCGGCGGAGATGGTCTTCGGCGATTGGTACCCTGCGCTGCGGGTGGAGACGCTGCGGTCCGGACGGATGACGACGGCGTTGCTGCTGGGTATTCCGCTGGTCCTAGGACGGAAGCGCGATGGGACGATATTCGCCATGCGGGACCTTTGTCCCCATCGTGGAATCCCGCTTTCGGCGGGATGGTTCGACGGCGAGACGGTGACGTGCAAGTACCACGGATGGCGATTCGAGCCATGCAGTGGTCAGTGCCAGGAGATCCCCTCGCTGACGCAGATCGATACGCTGGATGCGAGGCGGATCTACGCGACGAGTTATCCATGTGTGGAGCGAGATGGATTCGCGTGGGTATATGTGCCTCCCGCGGGCGCAGGACGTGTGGATGCGGCGCGGCTGCCTGAGGTTCCCGAGGTGCCGAAGTTCGGGGGGCGGTTCCGGACGGCGCATCTGGTGGCTGAGCTGCCTTGCAATGTGGATCATGGCATTATCGGGCTGATGGATCCGGCGCATGGACCCTTTGTGCACCAGGCCTGGTGGTGGCGAAGCCGGGGAAGCATCCATGCCAAGGAGAAACGGTTTGAGCCGATCCCGGAAGGATTCCGGATGTCGGCGCATAGACCCTCGACGAACAGCGCACCTTACCGATTGCTGGGCAAGCCAGTCACGACGATCGACTTCGTGCTGCCGAATCGGCGGTACGAGACGATTCGGGCGGTTTCGGCGAGTGGGAGAGAGCGGTGGTTCTCGAGCCTCACGACGGTGACACCAGTTACGGCCTCGACGTGCCGGATCGATGTGGTGGCTTGCTGGGACCTGTTCTACTGGGTGCCGTTTGTGGGTGCGGTTGCGCGGTATTTCGGGGCGAAGTTCGTGCGGCAGGACCAGGAGACCATGGTGGAGCAGGCGCAAGGGCTGCGGTTCAATCCTGGGTTGATGCTGATCGACGACGCGGACAAGCCGGCGAAATGGTACTTCGCCCTGAAGCAGGCTCGGTTGACCGGCCAAGGCGGGCATCCGCTGAGCGAGCCGGTGACGTTGCACTGGCGGAGCTAAGTGGTCCCGAATGAGGGCTGCAGGGGATAACCCTCAAGGGGGCCGAACGATGCGACCACAGAGCGGTAATAACTGATCAGGTAACAGGAACCTTTGCCGCCACTTGCTGGTGCGCGGAGGAGCAGCTAGTGTCGGAGGTGCTCTGGCGCCTTCTCGGGCCTCCCACATCACGATGCGTCGAAACGCTGCTCTGACTGTGCTTGCGGTTGTCGCGGGACTGTGTCTGCTTGCGACTCCCGGGTTTGCGCACCGGGCGAAGGTGTCTGCTGCTGGTCCGCGTTTGCGGTATCAGGCTTCGGGGCGAGTTCGACCGGCGGAGAGCTCACGCTGGGTGCAAGGCTCCGGAAAGCGGCGAGAGCGGATCGAGCGCAAGGAACGCGCGGTGCGAGGTGAAGGACGATCGCGGAGAGCGCAGAAGCAGACGATTGCGCTCGGAAGAACGCGCAACGCTGCGGCGCGGAAGGTGGTTCGCAGGACGCAGACAGCAGATGCTCCGGTTGTGCCGCGCGAGGCGGTTGCGGCTCCAGTTCCGGTCGTCTCGGTGATCCGCCAGGATGCGGTGCATCCGCAGCTTGAAGGGGTTGAGGAAGCGGCTTTGCGGACGGAGATTCTGCCCGACCTGTATGACGAGCGCGGGCGGTTGAACCGGATTCCGGCGCTCAAGGGAAGTCATGAGATCCTGCTGCGTCAGAACCAGATGGCCGATCTCGATGGCTTGACGCGCGTCTCGGACGATGACGATCTGGCGCGGATGCGGGAGATAAAGGCTCTGGTGGCGCTTCCGGTGAACAGCGGATTGCGCGTGGATGAGCGTTTGGAGTGGAATCGGCGCTATTGCCGACCCTGGGTCGCGCAGTTCCTGGTGGCGCTTGGCGCGGCGCATTATGGGGAGTTTCATCGGCCTTTGCAGGTGAACTCGGCGGTGCGAACCGTGTCGTTTCAGATCAAGCTGATCCGCAGGAATGGCAACGCGGCGCAGGCAGATGGCGATGCAGCGTCTCCGCATTTGACCGGACAAGCGATCGACCTTGCCAAGAAGGGATTATCCGAGCCGGAGATGGCGTGGATGCGACTTTATCTTTCGCGCCTGGTGGAGGAGGGGCGGATCGACGTGGAAGAGGAGTTCAAGCAGGCCTGCTTCCATGTGAGCGTGTACAAGAGGTACGCGCCGCCGGTTCCGCAACAGAGAATCGCGACGACGCACCGAACTCTCACCCCGGCATTGGCCGAGGCGCTGGAGTAGCGACCGGTTAGTGTGCGTCGTTTTTGAAGATCTGCTCGGCGAAGAAGTTCTCGATCCTGGCCTGGTCGCGGAGCATTTCGAAGTAGGCGTTCTTGAGGAGCTGGGAGCGGCCGTCGCGGAGTTGCTGGCGGATGGCCTGCTGGACGCGTGGGTCGTTGAGCTCGCGCTGACCGGCGGGCTCGCGGCTGATGAGCTTGTAGACGGAGTATCCGGTCGACTTTTTGGTGGTTGGGTCGGCGAGCAGGGGGAGGATGTCCGTGATCTGGCCTGCCTTGAGGCGGGTGATGGCGGCGTAGGCGTTGGGGTCGGCGTGCATGGTGGAATCGGGGACGAAGCCCATGTCGCCGCCACTTGCGGCGGTTTCGGGGCGCTCCGAGAAGTTCATGGCAAGGGTTCCGAAGTCTTCGCCGGAGTCGAGGCGGTTCTTGAGGGCCTGAATCTTCTTTTTGGCCTCGTCGTCGTTGGTCGCCTTGGAGCCCTGGAGGTTGCCGGGCTGGTTGGAGGGCTGGTTGGTGACCTGAATCTGGGCGAGGTGGTACTGAGTTTCGAGGAGGTTGAACTCGGATTTGTGCTGGTTGTAGTAGCTGGTGATGTCGGCGTCGGTGACGGTGACTTTGGAGTTGATCTCCTTGTTGAGGAGTTTCTCGATGGTGAGGGTGCGCCGGAGATTGCGGCGGAGGTCGTCGAGGGTTTGCTTGGAGTCGCGGAGCCGCTGGTTGAACTGCTCTTCGGTGAAGGGGGCCTTCATCTCGGCGAGCTTGGCGTCGACCTCTTCGTTGGAGGCGGTGAGGTTGATCTTGGCGGCGCGCTGCTCGACGATCTCTTCGTCGATGAGCTGGCGGAGGGCGTTGAGGCGGAGGGAATCCGCCTGCTCCCCGGAGGGGGTCTCCTGGGCCTGGGAGGCATCGCCGAGGGCGGCCTGGTAGGCGCGGTCAAGCTCGGGCCGGAGGATGGCGTGGCCGTTTACGGTAGCCACGACGTCGGCGTTGTGGCCGGGTTTGCAGCCGGTGAGAGCAAGGACAGGAAGAAGCGCAAGCACAAGGGCACGCCGGGGGGCGGGCAGACCTGGAGAGCGAGATGGGTGATGCTGAGGCATGGACGTCCTTGACGCTTGGTTGCGGAGCTTGAAACAGGGGGGTGCCCCCCCTATTGTTCACGTGTAAGTCGTTTCGTTTGTTGGTGTTAGGCCTACACTGCCCCTGCAAGTTCCACAAACGAAAGGAGTTACGCCTAAAAACGTCAAAACAATGAAGATAGCCTGGCCGTACCACCCAGCTCCCCCGTGGGGAGGGGTGGAGGCGATGTTCCAAGTAAATTGTAGCGGATTCCGGGTATCTGCTACGCCAACTCTATTTCTTTCAGAATGAGGGAGATAGGTCGTTCAGGGGCTTGACAGGCGAAATGCTGATGCAAGGAGACGGGCGCTTTGAACGACGGACAGGTGGCGGCGGCCGAGTCGAGGGCCTGGGCGGGATCAGGTTCCGGG
>CAXUNW010000053.1:0-14885 GCA_964252505.1 uncultured Acidobacteriaceae bacterium | reverse complement strand
AGCTGGCGGAGGCCGCCGCCACAATCTCCTCGCGCAGCGGCGCGGCAAACTCGTCGACCGTCTGCGATCCGCGATTCAGCACGTATGTGCCGCCCGCCTCAATAAACGTCACATCCGTCACGCCCAGGAAGCCGAAGATGTGGCGGAGATAGGGCCGCTCAAAGTTATAGGCCTCGGCAGGCGCGCCCACGCCATAGGCACCCGCGCTCGCAATCAGCACAGTCACCTTCTTCTCTTTCAGCAGGCCAGTGTAGGAGCCGTCGGGATTCGCGTTGAAGGTCTTGCCGCCGCGTGTCACGTGGTCGATCCAAGCCTTCAGAATGGCGGGAACTGCGAAGTTGTACATCGGCGTTGTGAGCAGATAATGATCCGCGGCTTGCAGCTCCGCAATCAGCTCGTCGCCAACCTTCAGTGCCTGCTTTTGTTCCGGCGTGTGCCCGGCCGGGTCCGAATAGGCCCCCATGATCCAGGGCAGCGTCACAAACGGAAGCTCCGTGTGCGCGAGGTCACGCGTCACGATGGTGCCGTCGGCGTGGGCTTCCTTCCATGCAGCTTCAAACCAGGTTCCAAGCTTGCGAGAGACGGAGTAGTCACCGCGAGGGCTGACATCGATCTTGAGAAGTGTTGGCATGGATCTCCTTGTGGGCGATTGATCTCGCGCAGCGTCACGCGGATAACGCACCCATCTAGATGGCAGGCGGCGCGAGACGGATGTTAATTTTCGGCATCCGGGCGCTGGGTCACCGGCTCCAGAATCGGTCGCCAGGCGTCGGATTCAGCAAGTCGTTGCAACAGCAGAAAGCGCCTCCGCAGCAACCCGTTGACATGCGGGATCAGAATCAGCAGGGCGACCAGGCGGCCGGCCCCGCCAAACGGAAGCGTGAAGCGAACTTCGTCCTGCAGTTGCGTTGCGCCGCCCGACTCGGTAAAGCGATGGTCATGTTGGAAGAAGGCAAAGCGACCGCGCTCCTGGGTATCCTGAAAGAACGTCGGAAAACGATAGCCGGTGATCAGCGTATGGTGCACCTGAGGCAGAAAGAACTTCCACCCGCGCCACACCACCCGATCGCCAAGCACCACATGCCCGCTGGTGCGGCCGGCCACAGGCGTCAAGCCCAGCGTGGTCCGGACTGTCTCGATGTGGGTCGAGAGCAGGAAGACACGATCAATCGGCGCCGCGATGGAGGCGCTTGCCCGCAGGACGTGGGGTTGGGCGGCCATCGGTCTAGTCGCTCCGCCGCACGTGGTCGGGAGCTACCGCCTGGGATGCTGGACCAACGGCCCGGACTACGACGCCGGAGGTCTCGAAATGGGTTACCCGGTGCTCGTCGCCATGGTTCAGGAAGATCGCCTTCTTCAACATAAGGATCAGCGGCCGCGAACTCTCGCCGAAAAAACGGCTGGTCGACTGGTCGAAGTCGGCCACCAGGTTATAGGTCGCCTCGCATTTGGGGCAGTGGAGAGGGTCATCAAGCGTGCGATGGAACGCCCCCGGAGGAAGCGGTCCCGTTGGCTCCGTGCCCGATCGAATTGCAGCGATCGTCAGACTCATGCAGGCTCCGAGGATCGAGCACACTGAACGCCCATGCGCCCATTTTAGATGGAACCGTCGCGCCGGGCTGCGGCGTGCATCGGGTTACCCACAAAGAGGCGATTTTTCCGTGACCAGACGGACGCAGCGCTCGATAAAGGCATTGAGAGGCGCACTCCCCTCGTCACCCTTGCCTCGCGTCCTCACGCTCACCGCATCGGCCGCAGCCTCCTTGTCACCCATCACAAGAACAAAGGGGACTTTCTGCAGGGTGAACTCACGAATCTTGGCGTTCATCTTCTCGTTGCGTGCGTCTAGCTCCACGCGCAATCCTGCCGCCTCAAGCTTTGTCTTCACGGCCGCGGCGTAATCCAGGTGCTTCTCGCTGATCGGGACAAGGCCGATCTGGACCGGCGCCAACCACATGGGAAACGCCCCGGCGTAGTGCTCGATCAAAACTCCGAAGAAGCGCTCGATAGAGCCGAAAAGCGCACGATGCACCATCACCGGGCGATGCTTTTCTCCGTCCTCGCCCGTATATTCCAGCTCGAAGCGCGCCGGCAGGTTGAAGTCGAATTGCACGGTCGAGAGCTGCCACATCCGGCCCAGCACATCGACGAGCTTGATGTCGATCTTCGGTCCGTAGAACGCGGCCTCGCCCGGAATTTCCCGGTACGGGATCGACCGCCTCCCCAGGGCTGACTTCAACGAGTTCACGGCGACCGTCCAGTTCTCGACGCTGCCGGTGTAGCTCTTCTGGTCCTTGGGGTCCCAGGTCGAGAGCTCCACCTTGAACGCGTCGAAGCCGAACGTCTTCAGGACCAATGCGGCGAAGTCGATGCATGCAACCACTTCATCCTCGATCTGGCCGGGCGTGCAAAAGACGTGCGCATCGTCCTGGGTGAAGCCGCGTACCCGCAGCAGCCCATGCATGGTGCCCGAGCGCTCATACCGGTACACGTTGCCAAGCTCCGCATAGCGCAGAGGCAGGTCGCGGTAGCTGCGCGGCGAGTTCTTGTAGATGAGGATGTGGCCGGGACAATTCATCGGCTTCAGGCGATACTCGGAGTCGTCAAGCTCCATCGCCGGATACATATTGTCCGCATAAAAACCCTCGTGCCCGCTGATCTTCCAGAGTTCGCGGCGCATGATGTGCGGCGTGAAGACGAGATGGTAACCGCGCCGGATACACTCCTCGCGCATCCAGTCTTCCATCGCCTTCCGGATCAGGCCGCCCTTGGGGTGCCAAAAGATCAAGCCCGCACCAGCCGTTTCCTGGATCGAAAAGAGATCGAGTTGTCTGCCCAGCAGGCGGTGGTCCCGCGCCTTGATCTCTTCCAGCCGTTTGAAATGTGCGTCGAGGTCCTTGCCGTTGAAGAAGGCCGTGCCGTAGATGCGCTGCAGCTGCTGGTTCTTCTCGTCGCCCAGCCAGTACGCCCCCGCGACAGAGGTTACCTTGAAGGCCTTGACCCGGCCGGTAGACGGCACATGCGGTCCGCGGCAAAAATCCGTGAAACCGCCATTGCGGTAGAGAGAGATCGTGTCGCCCGGCTTCGTAAACCGCTCAATGAAGTGGACCTTCATGAACTCGCCCTGGGCAGCATAGTCCGCCAGCCCCTGCTGCCGCGGCTCGGCCTCGCGGACGAAGGGCTCATCCCGCGCGACCACCTCGGCCATGCGCGCTTCAATCGCGGCAAGGTCTGCCTCGGTGAAGGGAGTCGCCCGGTACACGTCGTAGAAGAAACCTGCGTCGGTAGCCGGACCGTGGCCCAGCTTGGTCTCGGGATACAGCTCGAGGATCGCCGTCGCCATCACATGCGCGGCGGAGTGGCGAACCACCTTCAAGGCAGCCTCATCGCTCTCTTTCAGAAGCCATAGCTCGACAGGCTCGGTCAGCGGAGCTGCCAGGTCGATCAGCCGCGTACCGTCAAGCTCGGTTGGGTCGCTGGCGTACATGGCCTCTTCGGTCGCCTCGGGCTGGGGCGCTTCGGGGTCACGGCGTCCGCCGGAACGTGCCAGCGGCCGCACCCGCGCTACCACGACGGCCGCCGCAAGCCGCGGGGAGATGTTCGTCGCCACCTCCAAAGCGGTCGTTCCGGCCGGAACCTCGCGGACAGAGCCGTCGGGCAGTTGAATCGAGATAGTGGCGGCAGCATTCAAGGCGTCGGCTGGGGCGGACATCGGGTCCCTCACAGCCTCCAGCATAGATGTTCTATTCCCCCCGCGTCGACCGCAGCACCACCCAGAGAGCTTGAGCGCCGCTCCCGGAAGAGGACGAACCTTCGTACTCCCGACATAGCCCGTCCGTAGGATGGCTGGTTCTCCCGCGCCGGCCATACAGTCGACCTGGCGGAGGAGTATGCCGCCAACTCTTCATGCCAGTTCCCCAAGGAGAAGCTGTATGCAGGTTTTATGTGAGCGCTCGAATGCAGGCAACGATGTCCGCTGCGAGGTGTGCGGGCAGGGCTTTGTCGTTCATTGGACCCGGATGGCGCCGGCCCAGCGGGCGACGACGCGCGTCCGCGTGATCCAGACCCTGCGTCGCCAGCACATGGACGAGCGAAGCGGCCACCATGTCCATCATGAGCATCGGTTCACCGTGAGTGCGGACCCCACGCATGCAAGCTCGGCACGCGCAGCGGCGCTGGCAGCCGCCTGAGGCAAGACGCGCAAGGCGGCCCAACACTCCGCCAATGCATCTATCTCGGCGGAGGCTCTCTTATGAAAGCTGTCGTCCTGCACGAGTATGGCGGCCCGTCCAAACTTCGCCTTGAAGACGTACCCGATCCAGTCGCCGGCCCGGGTGAGGTACTGGTCCGGGTCTCTGCTTCGAGCGTCAACCCAGTCGACTACAAGATGCGTTCGGGGGAGGCGAAAGAGCACTTCCCGGTTGAGTTTCCCGGGATTCTGGGACGGGACATCGCCGGAGTAATCCGGGCAATCGGTCCGGGCGTCAGCGGCTTCGAGCCGGGCGACCGCGTGTTGGCGCTGGGCCAAAGGGCCTATGCGGAGCTTGCTGTTGTACAGGCGACCACGTTGGCGCGCATTCCCGAAGGCATGGAGATCGTGCAGGCAGGCGCACTTCCACTTGTCACCCTCACGGGCGAGCAACTCATCACGCGCGGCACGCAGATCAAGGAGGGGGAGACGGTTCTGGTGGCCGGCGCGTTGGGCGGTGTCGGGCGAACCGCTGTCATGACGGCAAAAAAGGCCGGTGCCACGGTCATCGCAGGCGTTCGCAAACGGCAGCTCGTGGAGGCCGCCGCCCTGGGTGCGGACGAGGTGCTGGCCCTTGACGATGCCGATGCGCTCGCCAAGCTCGGCTTCGTAGACGCAGTCGCGGACGCGGTCGGGCACGATACCGCAGAGGCGCTTCTCGGAAAAGTGAAGCAGGGAGGCATCTTTGCCTCGGTGCTTGGCCCTCCCGCAAACGCACGCATGCACCCGACGGTTCGGGTGGTTCCTGTACAGGTGACGCCGGACGCGGCGATGCTGCGGACTCTGGCCGAGGACGTCAATGGCGGCCGCCTGGCGATTCCGATCGACCGCATGCTTCCTCTTGCCGACGCGGCCGAAGCCCACGCCGCGGCAGAGAAGGGCGGCATTGGGAAGGTCGTCTTGCTTGCGTAGCTCAGGCCACGCGCCCGGGCCTCTTTCTTGCGGGTCCAGACCTCTTTCGCGGTCTAGGCTTCTTTTTTGAAAGATGGATAGAGAACCACCGCGCGCTGAGACCCCTCACCGATCGATTCCGTCTTCAGTCCGGTCGCGTTCAGCGCCAGGTGCAGGCGTCTGCGCTCGTGGGACGACATGGGCGGAAAGGTGTATGGCTGCGCTGTCCGCCGAACCTGGATTGCCGCGTGTTCCGCGGACTTTAACAGCTCCGCATCGCGCCGCGCTTTGAAACGACCGGCATCCATGCGCAGCCGATCATGTTCCTCGGGCTCCAGACCGCACACCTTGGCGCCAAGATGCTCGATGGCGTGCAGCAGCTCCCCGTTGCGGGCGAGCAGCATCAAGACGTCCGGCCCGGAGAACTCGACGGACAGCTCGGGCGTAGCGCCAAACTTTGACTCAATCGTGTAGCTCACGTCCAAACAGGTGGACCGCAGCAGATGCTGAAGCAGCCGCGTGATCGCCGGTTCGAGAGCCGATTCCTGCTTCACAGGTTGTCCCCCAGACTATTCGCAGTTTGAGGTGCGACGTTCGATATACGGGTCAGCATGCCATCTGGATTTGAGGTTCGACTTCTTTCTTGACTCACGAACGCACAGCCTCCCGCAATGACATTCATCGGCTGGAAGACTTATCGAATGGCTTTGTAAAGAACACTATGTACGTGCGAGTCGCGGCGCCGTCGCACACGCCATCAACGCCGGGCAGCCTTGCCCTGCAGCGTCGGAGGCTGTCCGGTCTTGCGACGAGCCCGCTTGGCCGCAAGTTCACGAGCCTCTCGACCTAGGGAGGTCCGGTTCATCACCGCCTGCTGCGCGATCCCGATCAGATTGCCGACCGCCCAATAGAGCGCCAGCCCCGAGGCATAGTTCCAGGTGATGTAGCCCGAGAACGCCGGCATCATGAACGCCATCATCTTCTGCTGCTGCGGGTCCACCCCGGGAGATGGCGTGTAGAACTGCACCAGGAACTGGCTGACAATCATCAGGATCGGCAGAATGTGGTACGGGTCGGCCGCCGAAAGGTCCGGAAGCCAGAACCAGTGCGCCTGCCGCAGCTCCACAACCTTCGGCAGCATGCCCAGAAAGGCGAACAGCAGCGGAAGCTGGATCAACGTTGGAATGCATCCGCCAAACATGTTGACGCCGTTATCCTTCTGCAGCTGCATAATCTCGGCGTTCATCTCGTTGCGCTTTGGGTCGGTCACCTTCAGGTTCTTGTACCGGGCCTTGATGGTGTCCATCTGCGGCTGGATACGCTGCATCTTCAGCCCGCTCTGCATGGTCTTGATGCGCAACGGAAGAATGATCAGGTTGATGACGATCGTGAGCAGCACAATGGCCCAGCCCCAGTTCGACGCCACATGCGAGTGAACGAACTGCAAGGCCAGAAAGAGCAGCTTGCCGATGACACCAAAGAAGCCGAAGTCCAGCAGGGGCTCCAGCGTCACGTTCTGGTCGGTCGCGTGCACGTTCTTCAGGATGTTGACAGCCTTCGGCCCAGCATAAAGCCGTGTCTGCGTGTGGTTGCTCAGGTCGCCCACCGCCGCGCCCAGCAGCGGAACCTGGATGGTCCCCTTGTTGTCGCCGGAGACCGGCGTTCCCTGCCCCACACCGTTCCGGCGCGCCACCTTGTCGACGGCGATCTGTTCATGCAGCGTCGCCACTGTCGCGTCCCGCGGTGTGTCCGGCAGAAAGATCGCGGCAAAGTACTGGTCCGAGACGCCTGCCCAGTCGAACGGTCCTTCCAGAGTCCCTCCGCCGGAGACCTTCTTGAACTCGACGTGCTCTTCCTTGCCGCTGCGGCTTACGTCGATCTTGCTCTGGGCATACGCCTGTGCGTTCTCCATGTCGCCGAACCCGCCCGGCCATGCCACCAGCGCGCGAACCGGCGCTCCGTTCCGCGATACCTCCACATCTGCGTGAATCACATAGCTTTCGTCAAACGAGAAGGTCTTGCGAACCGCGTACTCGCCGTTTGAAAAGTTGAAGGTCACCGATGCCGGACTCGCCACCACACCGGTTGCCGTGGGCACAAACATCGCCTGCCGCAGGTTCGCCGTCAGGCCGGAGTCGTAGGTATAGAGCGACAGAGGATAGCCAAACTGCTTCGCCGCCTGCTCGTGCACCAGATCCAGCGGCTTGCCGTAGTTGTCCTTGTACGCCTTTAGGATCCAGCTTGTGGCCTCGCCGCCCCGGTTCGACAAGGTGATGCGATACAGCTCGTTTTCAATGACCGTCGTCGTCGCCGCCGTGGCCTGCACCGCGGGCAGCTTTGGCCCATTGGCCGCCGCCGCGGCCCGCGTACCCGGCTGGGGAGCTGCATTCGGCTGAACAAATCCGCTCGGAGAAGGAATATTCCGGGGTGTGCCGCTACCTGCGCTCTCCGGGCTTGCCGTCTGCGGATTGTGCCGCGCCTTGTAATACTGCGCCGCAAAAAAGACCGTCACCAGCACGATCATCATCACCAGCAGCGATTGATTGCCCTGGGGCGCGCCACCCTGGTTGGGATTCTTGTACTCTGCCACTGTCGAACTTCCTATCTGGACTTGCCGGGTAGATCAAGGATGAGGCTTGCTGCTGCACGAATCCGCCTTCCCTCATGATAAACGCTGGGGTTTGCTTGCGCCGCAAACCGGGTTGCCCGCGCTGCCCTCGGTCGCAGGCATCTTTCTCTCAGGAACCGGGTCCAGGCCGCCCGCCGCAAAGGGATGACACCGCGCCAGGCGTCCTAGAGCAAGCGCAAACCCCGCCACAACCCCATGCCGGGCGATCGCCACATACGCGTACTCCGAGCAGGTAGGAAGATATCTGCACTGCGCCGGGCTTAGCGCATGAAGCAGCGGGGACAGCGCGGCCTTGTACGTACGAAAGACAAACCGAGGTAGCCAGCCAGGCCGCGTCACCGGTCGCCCGCCTTGTCGGGGGCCGCAGGTGCCTGCTGCTTCTCCGCCGCTCGCTGCACCTGCCTGAAGACCTGCGCCACCTCGTTCGTCAGCCCGGCAAAGTCTGCCTCCATCACCGTTCGGCGCGGATGCAGGATGACATCCACCGGCAAACGCAGCAGCGGCAGGTTCGCCCGGACCGCCGCCCGCATACGGCGCTTGATGCGGTTCCGGTCTACCGCCTTGCCCATCACCTTGCCCACGGTCAGTCCTACCCGCGGTGTCGTGCTATCCAGCGCACGCTCTGCCGCCTGGCCGCTCCGAAGTGCAAAAAAGAAGCTCATCTGCTTTGAAAACTGCTTACGGCCCGCCTTGTACACGCGCTGATACTCCGCGTGCTTACGCAGGCGAAAGACGATGGCGGGCTTGGCGTCTGGTGTGTGGATGGGGGCCCCGCAGTACCGCTAAGCGCGGAAGAGGCGTGCCAGGGGAGTCCTGCGACTCGAAACCCTGGCCCAGCCCGTGGATCGATGGCCGACGAAGATCGCATTCGGCTGGAGTTTTGTCTAGTCGCGGAACCCTGCACTGACCGCGATCTTGTGGCGGCCTTTGGCGCGGCGCCGGCTCAGCACGGCGGCCCCGGCCTTCGTCTTCATACGGGTAAGAAAGCCATGGGTCTTCGCACGGTGGCGGCGATTCGGCTGGAAGGTACGCTTCGGCATCGGAGAACTCCTGAGAGGTGTGGTGTCGCGTCGGCCGGATGATCGCTCTTCCCGCCCCTGTCCAAGCCGGCACCGCGTCGCAGGCCATGCTCTCCAAGGGACGATCGCACGCATGCGACAGCAAGCCTTGAGTATACCTCAGCCAGCGCCGCGAGACCAAAACATCCCCGCTCGGCCATGCTCCCGCGTGATACAAACCCGTGCCTCGGGTCAACTGTTGTCTCCTGTCTAGGGGTCTTCACCACTTCTTGTGCAACTCTTTTCCGAGGTACTTTTTTCGAACCAAAGTGTGAAATCTAGCCGTGTTTTTCCTGCTAAGATCAAACCCGTTCCGCAAGACGGCTTCTTGTTCCGTCCTGCTTGCTTCACGCATGGAGTGCTGCACATCGCCCTTCGGTCACCCTTCGGGGGACACGGAGACTTTCCGCCAAAATGGGAACCTCACACTCGCCTCAACGGCGAGACCGATCCCCTATGGCTTTTTGCCGATCCCTTGCAACGGGCTTGGCGCTTGTCGTGACCTGCCGGACCCAACACGTCACACGCCCCGCCACGCCGGACCCTCCGACACGGCGCTGCGGGTGCAAGTCTCCAGAACGACATCGTTGAAAGAAGGAACAGCAAGCATGTCATTCGTCCCAACCGCAGCTGCCGTGCTGAACTCCTGGGTCCGCATTCTCGGAGCGCTCGAGAAAAAAATCAATCGGCAATCGTTCGAGACGTGGCTGAAGCCGACGCGCTTCTCCCATGTCAACGGAAAGACCCTGTTCGTTCGCATCCCTTCGGTCGAGTTTGAAAAAGTCGGAGAAAAATACGCCGATCTCATCCAGGAGGCGATCGACAACCTCCAGCTTGAAGTCGAGTCTGTCGTCTTCCAGACCCCCCAGCAGGATCCCTCAGCTCCCCGCATCCGCGAAGACGGCGGCTTTGCGCCTGCCTCCACCCACAGCCTCAACGCTCCCCGGCCCGGTGCCCGGCCCGCGCCGCCTTCCACCCAGCCCGCGCCAGAACAGGCTCGGTTCGACTGGAACGCCGCCTCCCAGCTCAACCCACGCTACCAGTTCGACGCCTTCGTCATCGGCTCCGGCAATCAGTTCGCCGTCGCCGCCGCCCAGGCCGTGGGCGAACGTCCCTCCAAGGCCTATAACCCGCTCTTTCTCTACGGCGGCGTCGGCATGGGCAAAACCCACCTTATGCATGCCATCGGCCACGACGTGAAGCGCCGCCAGCCACATGCCTCCATCTGCTACGTCTCCGGCGAGAAGTTCACCAACGAGATGATCAACTCCGTCCGCTACGACAAGATGACCGGCTTCCGCGATAAGTTCCGCACCGTCGACGTCCTGCTCATCGATGACATCCAGTTCCTCGCCGGCAAGGAGCGCACCCAGGAGGAGTTCTTCCACACCTTCAACACGCTCCACGAGAGCATGAAGCAGATCGTCATTGCCTCCGACCGACCGCCAAAGGAGCTTGCAGACTTCGAAGACCGCCTGCGCTCGCGCTTTGAGTGGGGCCTGATCGCCGACATTCAGCCGCCAGATCTCGAGACGAAGGTCGCCATCCTGCAGAAGAAGGCGGAGAGCGAGCAAAGCCAGCTTCCAACCGATGTCGCTCTCTTCATCGCGTCCAACGTGCGCACCAACGTGCGCGAGCTTGAGGGAGCCCTCATCCGCGTCATCGCCTGGTGCTCCCACCACGGCGTCGAGTGCTCGCTTGCCGTCGCCCAGCAGTGCCTCAAGCAGTTCATCGACACCCAGGTCCGCAAAATCACGATCGAGGCCATTCAGCGCGCCGTCGCCGAGTCCTTCGGCATGCGGGTCGCCGAGCTCAAGCAGAAGAACAACGCCCGCGCCATCGTCGTGCCGCGCCAGATCGCTATGTACCTCGCCAAGCAGATGACGGAGGCGTCCCTTCCCGAGATCGGCCGTCAGTTCGGCGGAAAACATCACACCACCGTCATGCATTCCATCTCGAAGATCGACGAGCAGCGCCGCGCCGACAAGGACCTCAACCGCACGCTCAACAAACTCATGGAAACCCTCAACTAGCTGCCTTGACAGGTCTTAGGCCCGGGGCAGCCATACCCTGCGCCCGCACCAACGTAACCCAGACCGCGGAGCCGAAGCCTCCGGATCCTCGTCGAGGAGCCGATACGCTGAAGAGAACGCGGAGGCACGGTACGCCTGCTCTTTGCAGGAAAGGGACATTCAATGAACGGCAGACATCCAATCCACGCCTTCCTCCAGGAAGACTCTGGCCAGGACATGATCGAATACGCCTTGATGCTATCGCTGATTGCACTGGGTGCGGTCGCCTGCATGCGCAACCTCTCTACGCAGATCAATAGTCTTATCTTCATCGCCGCCCACAACGCAGGCCTGATGTAAGGCTCGCCCTTTGTCGGACGCTCCGGGCCAAGCTTGCCATGTGTCGACGCTCCGGATCACGCGCATCCGCCGCCCCTGGGCGTTTAGGCGCTAGGGCAGGTATTTCGCCGGAATCGGTTTCTCCGGAGCCTCTGCGTCCCAGAGGATGTTGACTACCCAGAACCGTTCGCCATCCTTCACCAGCTGGAAGCTGTTAATGCCCCGCGCGAACGGAACCCTATCCGTCACGTCGTGGCGGCTCTCGTATGTACTCCATACCGTGGTCATGTTCCCGTAGCTTTCCATGCGGCTTGCGATCGAACGCTCGAAAAACCCCTGCCTGGTCAGCCTCCCGCGCGACCGCGCAATATAGCCGTCGATCGTCAAAACCGTCACGTCGGCATGTGGGCTTGCCCCCGCCAGAGCGCGAATAGGAATCAACCGCGCATCCGGAATAAAGAGCGAGCGCATCCGGTTCCAGTCGCGCTCCTGCCCCTTGGGACCTGAGATCACGTCATAAACGGCTGCCACGGTGGCCTCGGCTGAAGCCACATCGGCGGCCTTCGCCACCGGCCAGTCTGGCCGCCCGGCGATTGACCCAGCAGGCGGAACCGCAGCAGCCTGCCCCGCGCCGGGCAATTGGGCGACCCAAAACATCAGCACGAGAGCAGCGCAGGCGGAAGAACATCTCATCGCGCCATCGTAGCGCGAGAGCCGGCACTTTAAACAAGTTTCCGTTACGGAGTTTGCACACTCATCGGGTCGACGCGGGCCTTCACCACGATAGGTAAACCCCTCGCCGCACCCACTGGATGCTCGCAAGCTGCGCCATCATAAAGTCCGCGACATCCGCCCGCGCGATCATGCTCCCGTTGCGCGGGAGCGCGTCCCCATCCACCCGGAAGCTCCCTCGGCCCGCTGTGTTGATCAGCATCGGGGGCATCACCATCGTCCAGTCCAGCTCGCTCCGCGCGAGGATCGCCCACTGCGCCCGCTGGCTCGCCACCGGCCACTTCAGCACGGTGTTGTAGACCACATTCTGCACAATCCACCGCCGCCATGCCGGCTGCTTGTCCAGCGCCGAATCAAGGGCTCCCGCCGATCCCAGCACAATCAGCCGCCGCGGCCCACCCGCCTCGGCCAGCCCCTCCATCGATGTGACGATGAGTGGCATGGCCCTTTCCAGAACATCCTCCCTCCGCAACGAGCTGGCCCCCAGCGTGGACAGCACCGCATCCGCCCCGGCCAGCGTCTCCACCACCTTCATCCGGTCGAACGCGCTCCCCTCTACCACCCGCACCCGATCGCGAAACGGAAACGCCCCAGGGTTCCGCAGCAGCGCCGTCACCTGGTAGCCGGCTTCGAGCGCCCGCTCTGTCAGTAGCCGCCCCGTACCTCCGTTCGCTCCGAATAAAGCGATCCGCAAACCCCACGTCGCATCGTCGACCATCACATCCCTCTCCAGGCGCCCTCAGTCAAGTTGTACCGCGTTATCCTCGACCGCGGCTCTGGCCTGTGCAGATTGTTCACCAGCTAACCAACACATTCCATTCCTGTTCAGCGCCATTCCCACGCATCTGCCCCGCGCTCTTCCAGCCATCACATGCCGCCGTGTGGAGATTGCGGATCCTCTGGAACGTCCCTTGCTCCACACGCCCCGTCTTCCCACTCCTCCCTTTTTCCTCCGCGGGTTTTCTAAACCCGGGGCAGCAGTCATCTCCTTTCATTAGAGAGCGTTAAGAAAGATCTCCACATTTCCAGCGCAAACGTCTTCTGCTTCTAGCACTTTCTATCCTTTTTCCTGTTTTTGGTAGAAGCAGTCGCCACACCCCGCAGGCTCGCCGCTCTTCCGCCATACTCTGTCATACGATCGGCGAACCCACACAATCTGCACGTTTCCCACAAAGAAAGCAGTCGCCTCTGTCCCCCATCCTCACTAGAATCGAGCTATAACGCCGATCTGGACGATCCAGAGGAGCCGGAAGATGCCTCGTCTCATCCGTCCCATGTAAAGTCTCCCCATAGCCGTCTTGTCCCGCCCCTGCACGCCGAACTGGAGAGTCCCCCGTGAGCACATCTGCCCCGACCTTTGAAAGCCCCACCACCGCCGCACCGACCGGCAATCTTGAGATCACCGTCTCCCGCGCCGAGCTTCTGCGCGAGCTCACCGCCGCCCAGTCCGTCGTTGAGCGCAAGACCACCATCCCTATCCTCTCGAACTTCCTCTTCGAGGCCACGGCCGATGAGGCCGAAGACGGCAAGTCCGCCGGCCGCCTCACCGTCACCGCCACCGACCTTGATCAAAGCCTCAAAACAAGCTGCGCCGCTCGCGTCAAGAAGCCCGGCTCCTGCACCATTCCCGCCCGCAAGCTCTACGACTACATCAAGCTCCTGCCCGAAGGCGAGATCTCCATTAAGCTGATGGACAACCACTGGGTCCAAATCCGCGCCGGCCGCTCCAACACCAAGATGGTCGGCATGGCCCGCGCCAACTTCCCGCAGGTGCATGAGTTCCCTACCACCGGCAGCTTCCGCATCTCCGTCCCGTCGCTCAAGGGCATGATAGCCAAGACCATCTTTTCCATCTCGAATGAGGAGAGCCGCTACACCCTCAACGGCGCCCTCCTGGTCCTCAAGGCCGAGTCGATGGCCATGGTCGCCACCGATGGTCACCGCCTCGCGCACGTCGAGAAGCTTGGGGAGACCCTGGACGGCATCTCCGGCGAAAAGAAGACCCTCATCCCCCGCAAGGCGCTCTCCGAGCTGCAGAGCCTGCTCGCCAGTACGGATGCCGAGACCCTCGATTTTGCCGACGACGATCAGACCCTCTTCTTCCGGGTAGGCGGCCGCGTCCTCACCAGCCGCAAGCTCACCGGCCAGTTTCCCAACTACGAGGCGGTCCTCCCTCGCGACAACAACAAGTTTGTCATCGTCCGCTCGGAAGATCTGATGGGTTGCATCCAGCGGGTCGCGCAGTTCGCCGACGAGCGCTCCGGAGCCATCAAAATCCGCCTTGAACAGAACGAGCTCAAGCTCAGCTCCTCCTCCACCGAAGCCGGTGAGTCCGAAGACACCATCGATACGCCTTACAACTACGACCCCCTCGTCGTCGGCTTCAACTCGCAATACCTCATCGACTTTCTCAAGGCCATCGGGACCCAGGGCGAGGTTCGCCTTGAGTTCAAAGACGCCCAATCCGCCGGCCAGATGCGCCCCGAGGACGGCAACGAAGACGTCAAATACCGTTACATCCTCATGCCGATGAGAATCTGACCACGGCCAAGTTCGTATTACCATGGAGCCTGTGATGTCTCGCCCGCACACCGTCCTGCTCGCGCTTCTCGCGGTTCTGTTTGCCGCCACGGCCACTCGGGCCGGCGTCTGTCAGATAGCATGCGCGGCCCAGCAGGAGGGCTTCGCATGCCACCCCGCCCAAGCCGATATGGGTATGTTCGGGTGTGCCGGCAGAACCCGCGGAGACGTCTCGACCAGCCTCGCAGCCTCCCACCGCGCTCCTTGTGAGCACCCGGCCGCCGCGGCCATCGCAAAGGGTGCGTCGTCATCCTCACCCATCGCCGGCCTTCAGACTGCTCCCCAGGCTGTCTTTCTTCCCCCGGCGCCGCTTCTTGCCGGCTTTACCCGTATCCGCCGCGCACCCCCGCCGCCCCCGCCGAAACGCTAAGCCGTTTCCGCACCGGTACGGTTCT
>CAXUNW010000052.1:0-15109 GCA_964252505.1 uncultured Acidobacteriaceae bacterium | reverse complement strand
CGGCCGGGCTGACGGTGAAGCCTGTACCAGGAGGCGCGGTGGTGGGGAGGGGCACGGGAGCGCTGGCGTCAACCTCGAGAAAGCCCGAAGGCGCGGTAATGAGGACCTTGCCGGCGTTGGTGACCGCAATCGTCTGCACACCGGTTCCCGCAGCCTGGAGAGGGAGCGGAATGTAACCGACCCGCTGGAGGGTAGATGTGTTGTAAACGGCAAGGACGGGGTTGGTGGGATTGCCTTGGGTGGTCTGGATGACGTAAAGGCGAGTGCCGTCTGGGCTGTAGGCAGAGCCGCCTGAGGCGTAGGCGAAGGAGGTGGTGGCGGGGGACAGGTCGGCTACCTGATGGAGAGTGCGGTCGAGGAGATAGTGGCCCGCGACGAGGATGCGGGTCGCGTCGGGGCTTAGGATAACGTCGGCGCTGTTGGTGGCGGTCCAACGTACGTTGGCGACAAATGTCGCTGATGCGCTGTCGTACAGGCCGATGTTTTGTCCGGCGCTATCGCCCGAGACGGTGACGAAGGCTGAGCTGTCGGCGCTCTTGGAAAGGGCACCATCGTAGAAGGAGCTTGGATAGAGGGGCGTGGCGAGGTTGGTGGAGGGATCGTTGAGGAAGATAGAGCCGCCCGTGATGCCTGTGCTCTCCGCAACGTAGGCGACTTTGCCGTTGGCGAGCGCGGCGATGAAGCGGGGTACATTGTTGACGCTGCTCGGCAGAGCAGAGTTGGTGAGGGTGGGGCGGATGACGGAGGGCTGGACGAAATCGACGACGTGCAGGGAGGTGGTGTTTACGACGAAGTAGCCCTGGACGGCCGGGTAGCCAAGCGCAGTGACGCTGCTGGTGACATAGAGGCGAGAGCCGTCGGAGGAAAGATCGAGACCATAGGCCGAGGGGACAGAGATGGTCTGAAGGAGAGTTCCAGCGGACTCATCGATCACGTAGACGGCGTTTTCGCCGGGAACGGTGGCGTAGAAGCGGTGGTTACGGGAGTCGGCGAGGACGTTCTGCGGGAGTTCGCGATTGGGGATGAAATGGACGCTGTAGGGAGTTTGGGCGACCGTACGCGACGCGAGGAGGATCAGCAAGAAGGCGGCGAGCCGGAGGCGGCCAGGTGCACGGAGGCTCATGGAACCTGCTTTGAAAGATGCGACGAGGATAGCAGGAAGCTCGCGGGCGGCCCACACCATGGTGCCGACGCCCTCCGGGCCGGGTAAGCTAGGAATAGGCCAGCCGTCGATCCATGTGACAGGAAGGAGGACTATCGCGCGGCCTTCCCGGTCGCCGGTTCCCTGGTGGGTAAGGAAGAAGTGGAAGTAGACGCCATCTATTTTGTCGAGCTTGTTGGCTTCGCTGCCACGAGATTGGTGGATGACACGGTCGCAGGCTTGGTGAAGGTTTTTGCCGTCCGGCGAGAGCATGCCCCTTCTGGGACGACGACGGCCAGATGTGCCGGGTCACCACCCGCTTCAAACCGGACCCCGCCGACGGCACATGCTACAAAAGTCATCTTTTCAAGCAGAGCATCAGACGAGCTGGGCGACGGGTTTCCAGTCGCGCTGCTGCGCCTCGGCTACGGCGGCGTAGGTGAGGGTTCCGTTGTGTGTGTTTACGCCTTCGGCGATGCCTTTGTCTTCCCTGATGGCAGCGGCGGCTCCGATGTTGGCGAGTTTGAGGACGTAGGGGAAGGTGGCGTTAGTGAGGGCGAGGGTGGAGGTGTTGGGGACCGCGGCGGGCATGTTGGTGACGCAGTAGTGGACGACTCCGGAGACGAGAAAAGAGGGGTCGGAGTGCGTGGTGGGGCGGGCGGTTTCGATGCAGCCGCCTTGATCGATGGCGACGTCGACGATGACGGCACCCTTCTTCATCTTGTCGACCATCTTGCGGGTGACGATCTTGGGGGCGGCGGCTCCGGGGATGAGGACTCCGCCGATGACGAGGTCGGCCTCGCAGACGGCCCGCTCGACGTTGTAGGCGTTGGAGGCGACGGTGTAAAGGCGGCCGGAAAAGATGTCGTCGAGATCGCGGAGGCGGTTTAGATTGAGGTCGAGAAGGGTGACCTTGGCTCCCATGCCGAGGGCGATCTTGGCGGCGTTGGTGCCGACGATGCCGCCGCCTAGAATGCAGACGTTGCCGGGAGCGACGCCGGGGACGCCGCCCAGAAGGACGCCCCGGCCCCCGTGCTCCTTCTCCAAGTAGGCTGCGCCTACCTGGACGGACATGCGCCCGGCGACCTCGGACATAGGGGTAAGGAGGGGGAGAGTGTCGGCGCGGTCACGGACAGTCTCGTAGGCAATGCCGGTGACTCTCTTCTCGAGGAGCGCGTTGGTGAGCTCGGGAAGTGGGGCGAGGTGGAGGTAGGTGAAGAGGACAAGGCCAGGACGGAAGTGGCGGTACTCTTTTTCTACGGGCTCCTTGACCTTGACGATCATGTCGGCGAGACGCCAGACATCGTAGGCGGACCCTACGATTTCGGCGCCGGCAGACTGGTAGTCGTCGTCGGATAAGGCGGAGAGGGCGCCTGCATCGTGTTCGACGAGGACCTCGTGCCCGGCGTCGGTGAGGGCTCGCACGCCGGCCGGGGTGATGCCCACGCGACTTTCGTGGTCCTTGACTTCCTTGGGAACGCCTACGATCATGGGGAGCCTTTCGGGCTGAAGAGTACGGCTCAAGGCCAAGCCTGATTGTACCGGGGCATGTGCGTGGCGTCAGCAGCGAAGCCCAGCGGCTGTTCGGTGGAAGCGCTTGCCCAGATGAGGACGTACAATAGGGTGTTAGCGGCAACGTCATCTTCCAAGTGTCAGGAACGAATCCCCCGAATGGCTTTCAATAGCTCCCGTATTCACAACATGCGTTCGCTGTTCAGCCTGTTTTCGAGCGATCTGGCGATCGATCTCGGCACGGCGAACACGCTTGTTTATGCCGCCGGCAAGGGCATCATTGTCAATGAACCGAGCATCATCGCGGTGAATACCGTAACCAATGAGGTGGAGGCGGTCGGCAAGGAAGCCAAGGAGATGGTGGGACGGACCCCTGGGAACATCGTGGCCATCAAGCCGATGAAGGACGGGGTGATCGCGGATTTTCGGCATACCGAGAAGATGCTGAACTACTTCATCATGAAAGCACACAACAACCGGAAACGGATGGTGCATCCGCGAATCGTGATCGGGGTGCCGAGCGAGATTACGCAGGTGGAGAAGCGGGCCGTCATGGACTCGGCCTATCGGGCCAAGGCTTCGGAGGTTCACCTGGTGGAGCAGGCGATGGTAGCGGCCATTGGGGCAGGGCTTCCGATTACCGAGCCAGGAGGCAACATGGTGGTCGATATCGGTGGCGGAACGACCGATATCGCAGTGATTTCGCTGGCCGGGATTGTGTATTCGCGGTCGGTGCGGATGGCCGGCAACCAGATGGATGAGGCGGTGGTGACGTACCTGAAGCGGAAGTACAACCTTCTGATTGGGGAGCGGACCGCGGAGCAGATCAAGATGCAGTTGGGTTCTGCGTACCCATTGGACAAGCCGATTACGATGGAGATTAAGGGGCGAAACCTGATCGAGGGAGTTCCGAAGACGATTACGATCGAGGACTCGGAGATTCGCGAGGCGCTCGGAGAATGCATTGCGACGATCATCAATGCGATTCGGGTGGCGCTGGAGCGTACACCGCCGGAGCTTTCGGCGGATATCTCGGACCGGGGGATCGTGCTGACCGGGGGTGGGGCGTTGATCAAGAACCTGGATAAGCGAATTCGCGAGGAAACGGGTCTGCCGGTCTCGATTGCAGACGATCCGCTAGCATCTGTGGTGCTGGGTACGGGCGCGATGCTGTCGGACTTCAAGCTGCTACGGAAGATTTCGATCGATTGATCGTCAGCGTGGCCGGGCGATTAGACTGAAGGCTATGGGTCTTCGCATTATCGTGCTGAGTATATTGTTGCTTTCCTGCGCGGCCAGGGGACAGCAGGCTGGCCCCACCGCGACTACTGCAGGCGCTTCGGTCGCGGATGGCGCGCATGGAGTGCTGCATCGTGAGATGTACACGACTAACGTGGTGAAGGGACTTGCCGGAGAACGGGGCGAGTTTGTGGTGTATACGCCGGCGGGGTACAGTGCGGAGCGGAAGCCGGGCTATCCGGTGCTGTATTTGCTGCATGGGTGGGGCGATACGGTAGACGGCTGGGTGAAGCGGGGACACGCAGACGTGGCGCTGGACCAGATGATTGCAAGCGGGCGTGCACAGCCGATGGTGGTCGTGATGCCGCTTGGCTACGGCGATATGACTTTTCTGACCAACGGATTTGAGGTCTGGCGCGATCAGGACCAGATCTCGAACAATGTGAATCTATTCGGGAAGACCTTGCTCGATGAGATTATGCCGCAGGTGGAGGCTCACTACGATGTGGCGGCAGATCGAGATCATCGGGCAATTGCCGGCCTTTCGATGGGCGGATTGGAGGCGTTGACCATCGGGTTGAAGCATCCGGAACGGTTTGCGTGGGTGGGCGGATTCAGCTCGGCGATCTTTCCGGTGGCGGGACAGGACCTGCTGACGCTGGATGCGAAGGTAGAGAATCTGCGGCTGCTCTGGGTGGCTTGTGGGACGGAGGACGATTTGCTCTCGTTGAACCGGATCTTTGAAGGGCACATGAAGCAGGAGGGTCTGCCGGTAACGGCGGTTGAGACGCCAGGCCGGCATGAGTGGCCAGTGTGGCGGGATAACCTCCGTCACTTTGTGCCATTGCTGTTTACGGACAGGCAGGCTGCGGCGAAGTAGGCGGGATTGCTGTATGCTCGGACGCACTCGCCGGAGTGCTGCAGCGTGCGCCGGGCGGTTGGGGGCGCAGATGAGGAACGGCTCGCGATGGGTGACCGGTGTCGGGATCGCCTGTATCGCTGTGGGGACGGCGATGGGACAGCGGCATCAGCCTGGCTACAACTATGACGAGGCAAAGATTCCGGCATACACGGTGCTGGATCCGCTGGTGATGGCGGATGGGCGAGCTGTGACGACGGCGAAGATGTGGTGGGGGCAGCGGCGCCCAGAGATTGTGCGGTTGTTCGAGGAGGATGAGTTTGGTCGAAGCCCGGCGAGTGCCCAGAAGGTGCCGCTGCGGGCGAAGGTGGTGGAGACGGACGCGCACGCGCTGGGGGGCAATGCGATTCGGGAGCAGGTGGATGTTTATTTCACCGATAAACTGGCGGATGGGCCGAAGATGCGGATGCTTTTGTATCTACCGGCACATGCGAAGGGACGCTCGCCGGTGGTGCTGGGGCTGAACTTCACCGGGAACGGTACGGTGGTGAACGATCCCGGCGTCTTATTGACGCCCGTGTGGAAGAAGGGCGAAGGGACGCAGGGTCCGACACTAACGATGCCGGAGAATACGACGCGCGGCACGCAGGCGGCGAAGTGGCAGGTGGAGACGGTGATTGGGCGAGGTTACGGGCTGGCTACGATCTACTATGGGGATATTGAAGCGGACTTCAAGGATGCAAGTGCGACGAGCGTGCGGAGGCTGTTTTTGCCTGCGGGGCAGGCGACGTTTGAGCCTAACGCGTGGGGGGCGTTTGGGGCATGGGCCTGGGGCTTAAGCCGGGCTGTAGATTACCTGGAAACAGATAAGCTAGTCGATGGGAGGCGAATCGCCGTGACGGGGCATAGCCGGCTGGGGAAGGCGGCGGATTGGGCCGTGGCGCAAGATCCGCGGATCGCAGTGCTGCTATCGACGGAGTCGGGGCATGGTGGCCAGACCATTCAGCGACGGGCCCTTGGCGAGACGGTGGGGCACCTGGAGGACTCGTTTGGGTACTGGTTCTGCGGGAACTATGCGCGGTGGGTCGGTAAGGACCGGGACATTCCGGTTGATGGAAATCTGCTGCTGTCCTTGGTTGCGCCACGGCCCGTGTATGTGGCGAGTGCGGTAGGGGATGAGTGGTCGGACCCGAAGGGGGAGTTTCTTTCAGCGGTAAGCGCGAGCCGGGTGTATCGATTGTTGGGGAAGACGGCGCTGCCCACGGACGCCACGATGCCCGGAGTTGATCAGCCGATCGGTGTGGCGGGCAGTGCAGTAGCCTACCATGAGCGATCGGGGGTGCACGATGTGACGGCTTTCGATTGGGAGCAGTATTTGCGGTTCCTGGATGCGCAGTTTGGGCGCTGAGGCAGCCGGGTGTCAGGCTTCCTCCGAGATATCAAGGGGCGAGATCATTACGTTAGCTTTCACGCTGCCATTTGCTGGTGCATTCAGTTCCTCTTGCTGCACTGGGATGCTCCCGTAAGCGTCTGGCTAGATACCTTTCATCGCAAAGGCGGCGGTGTGCAGGAGGATCGCTAGGTCAAGGAAGAGGCCGTGATTCTCTATGTAGTACATGTCGTACTCGATGCTTTCGTGTATGGCGAAGCGGCGGTCGGCGCTTAGCTGCCAGACGCCGGTGAGACCTTGCTTGACGCTGAGCCGACGGCGTTGGTGAGAGCTGTACTGGGAGACGATGTAAGGCATTTCAGGCCGCGGGCCAACAAGAGACATCTCACCGCGCAGCACGTTGATAAGTTGAGGGAGCTCGTCGAGGCTCGTCTTGCGAAGAAATCGACCAGCAGAGGTTATGCGGCTGTCGGTGTGGCTTTCCGGGGAGCGGCCGTATGTGGGGGCGGTGGTATACATGCTGCGGAACTTGTAAATCTCAAAGGGTTTACCGGCCATGCCGATGCGTTCCTGCTTGAAGAAGACGGGTCCCTCGGAACTGAGCTTGACCCAGAGGGCGCATGCGAGGCAGAGCGGTAAGCTGACAACGATCATGGCAAGCGAGATGGTTACATCAAGAAAGCGCTTCATGAGGCGGTAGCCGAGGCTCGGGTCCGTACGAGAGGCGAAGGAGCTGATGACCAAGCCGTCCATAACCTGGAAGTTAATGGGCCCCGTCGAGATGGAGGGCTGGGTGGAGGCGAGAAAGGAGAGCTTAGCGCCGTATTCCGCGGTTAGGGCGGCTATCTCCGCGATCTTTTGCGGAGAGATGGTGGGCTCGGCGACGAAGATATCGGTGATCTGAAGGCGTGTGAGGAGGTCGGCGTTGAGTGGCCCTCCATGAACGGTTGCATGATCCTTGAAGCGGTAATCATGGCTGTAGACGACGCGTTCTGTTGCGGTGGCCTGTTCTTCGTAGAAGGCGACAGGGGTGAGTTGCATATTGGGGGAGTTGAGCAGGAAGGAGTAGATGCGGCGGGCCTCGGAGCCAGAGCCGATGATGAGTACCCGGCCCATCTGATCTTGACGAGCTTTGAGGCGAGCGATCATGACACGGGTGGCATGCTTCTGCAACAGGACGAAGAGCGTGATAAAGGCCCAGGAAAAGGCGAGGAGAAGGCGAGGAATAACAAGCTTTCCGAAAAAGGATTCGAGGGTAAGAACAAGGAGCGCAAAGGAGGAGACACGAAGGATGCTGGCGGTATTGCGGACCGAAAGAAGGCTGTGATCATAGCGGTAGATGAAGTTCACGCGACCGAAGAGGAAGAAGGCGAGCGCGTACTCGGTAGCGAATCCTGAGAGCTTCAGGGTTTCGTGATCCACGTGGGCTCCACCGAGCAGCGTGTAGAGGACGTACGCAAAAAGCGAGCCGAAGGTGATGGAGACATAATCTAGAGCTACGGCGATAAGCGTGGTGTATTTGGCGATACTGCGCGCAGGATCGGTTGTGCTATCGGGGATAACGGAGCGTACCGGCGTCGCCGGGGCATAGGCCGGACTCCACTCGGGCTGCAGGTCGATATTGGCTTTCATGCCGAGACTCCAGGAGCCGTGCCTGCTCTATGCAACCATCGGACAGGGAGTCGGGGCGAATGGTGCAAAACTGGGGGCCGAAATACTGTCCCAGGGACGCCCAGAAGAGGAATAGCACGCGATCCTCAACCATGTTCCCCCTTGTTGTAGCATCCGTAGGATGTATACTCCGGTACTCTTTAGTACCACGACAGTACCTTGGATTCGCTTAAGGCAGGGCCGGACGGTGCGCTAGCGGGAGGTAAGACGGAGGGCAGTGAGAGCTTTCTGGGTGATCGATTGAGGCTTGTGGCCGAGCTTCTTCCAGGGGTCTGTGGACGTAAGTCGCCCGCCCCAATCGGCATACCGGGCGAGGGGAAAGGACGGGCGGATTTCGCCGCCTAGTTCGGACCAGTCGAGCGGCAAAGCGACGCCAACGCCGGCCCTCGCTCGCGTGCTGTAGGGTGCAACAGCGGTGGCACCACGCTCATTGCGAAGATAGTCGAGGTAGATCTTACCCGTGCGGGCGGCTTTAGTCATCTTGGTGAGGTACAGCTTAGGGTTTCGGCGCTCCAGGGCGATCACGATCGCATGGGCGAAGTCCTTAATCGCTGGCCACTGCATCTCGGGCTCCCGTGAGGGGGCGACGGCAAAGACTACGTGCAGTCCCTTGCCGCCGGTCGTCTTGACGAAGGATTCCAGGCCGAGAGTTTGGAGTGAGGCGCGGACCTCAAGTGCGGCGGAGCTTACAGTCGGCCAGGAAAGGGACTCGTCCGGATCGAGGTCAATGACCAGGCGGTCAGGGTGTTCAAGGTCGGCGTTGGTAGAGCCCCAAGGATGGATCTCCATGACGGAAAGCTGGGCGAGCGAGGCGAGAGCCTCGGCATTGTCGAGGGTGATATAAGGCTCGAGGGCTCCAGTCTTCTTGTTGGGGACGTCGACCGAACCAAGGCCCTTGGGAAGCATCTTGCTGGTGTGCTTCTGGAAGAACTGCTCGCCGCTGACACCTTCCGGGCAACGTACAAGGGAAAGGGGACGGTTGGCAATGTGTGGCAACATGCGTGGCGCAGCGGCCCAGAGGTAGTCAGCGAGTTGCTGCTTGGTGACGGCCGTTGTGGTGTCCAGAAGCTTGTCGGGGTGGGTAAGTCGAACGGGAGCGGCTTCGCGAGGCACTGCGGGAAGCAGCTTTGCGGCTGTTGCGACCTTCGCCGGCGACGAGCCTTTGGCGCGCTTCGGGGTGGGCGCAGAGAGTTCGCGGACAACTTCGCTTGCCGGCTTGTCTTCGCGGAGGCCGAGAAAAGCGGCCTGGCGGAGCTGGAGCTCGGCAGTCCAGGTGGCGAAGCGGACCTGGGCGACAAGGGTTGGGGAGACCCAGAGGGCTCCGCGGCGGGCTTCAGCGGGGGGCTTCTCGAAGGGTGTGGCGTCGACGCGGAGAGCTTCGAGCTGGGTGCGGATGAGCTTGCTGGCCTTCTGGGTGAAGCCGGTTCCGGTTCGTCCAGCGTAGATGAGCTTGCTGCTCTCGTAGTAGCCGAGGAGAAGGGCGCCGATGCCCTGGGAGCCGTTTGAGGGGAAGGTAAATCCGCCTATGACGAACTCCTGCTCGTGCAGGCACTTGAGCTTGAGCCAGTCTCCGCCGCGGCCGCTCGCGTATTTGCCTGTAGCGCGCTTGGAGACGATGCCTTCGGCACCCAGTTCGCAGGCCTTACGGAAGAGGAGTTCGCCGCCGGCTTCGATGTGCTCGGAGAGGCGCAGGTTTGCGGCATCGGCGTGTTTGAGGATGCTGGCGAGGACGGTCTTGCGGTCGCGAAGCGGTAGATCGCGCGGGTTACGACCATTGGCGTGGAGAAGGTCGAAGGCAAAGTAGGTCAGTGGATTGCGAGCGCCTTCCTGGAAGGAGGCCTGCAAGTCGGCGAAGTTGGTGGTTCCGTCGGGAGCGAGGACGACGACTTCGCCGTCGAGGGTTACCTCGTTGATCGGGAGAGCGGCGACCGCGGCGGCGACCGAAGGGATGCGAGCGGTCCAATCGAGACCTGAGCGGGTGAGCATCGCTACGTTGTTGCCGGACTTGCGCGCCTGGATGCGGTAACCGTCGAGCTTGAGCTCGTGGAGCCATCCGGAACCTTCGGGGGGCGTTTCGGCTTGCTGGGCGAGCTGCGGGGCGAGGAAGGTTGGCTGGTGCTCCTCGGGAAGGTCCGCTAGTTCGGGGAGTGTGAGGTTTGGTTGCGGCTTCCCGGCCTTGGCAGATGTGACCTTGGCCTCTGGTTTGGCGTCCTGACGATACCAGGCTTGCGGGCCGGATTGGGTGTCCTTGGAGTTCCAGACGTGGTCTTCGTTGTGGGCGATCTGGTCCAGATCGCGGTTGGTGATGACAGATCGCGGGGCTTCGTCGGTGATGGCGGGAGCTTCGGTGGGACGCTCGAACTCGTCGTGCTCCTTGATGAGGAGCCAGTTGGGCTTGCGTTCATGGGCGGCCTTGCCGCCCATGCGGATGAGCGCCCATTTGCCGTGCATCTTGGTGCCGTGAAGGAGGAACTTGAGGCTGCCCTCGCGGAGGCCCGCGTCTACATCAGGATATTCGGGTTGCGGCTCCCAGGTTCCCTGGTCCCAGAGCATCACGGTTCCACCGCCATATTGGCCTGCGGGAATGATGCCCTCGAAGCCTCCGTATTCCATAGGGTGATCCTCGACCTGGACGGCGAGGCGCTTGTCCCTGACGTTGTAGGAAGGTCCTTTGGCACAGGCCCAGGACTTGAGGACGCCGTTCCAGCCGAGGCGAAAGTCGTAGTGGAGGTGACTTGCGGCGTGCTTCTGGATGCAGAAGGGAAGGCTACTGGTTGAGGCTGGTTTGGTTCCTCCGGCGGGTTCGGCGGTGACGCCGAAGTCGCGCATGGAGCGATAGCGGGCGAGTTGCTCGTCGACTGCGTCTGCTGCCTTGGTGGGAGACGCTGCTTGGGGAGTCTTGGCTGGGATCTTCCTCGGCGCCATTGTCAGCTCACTTGGTGTCAGAACACATGGAATAGTCCGTGCAACGCTGCTGCTGCGCACAGACCCGGGAGGTGAAGGCGTCAAGCTTGTGGAGGCGAATGGTGGCCTGAAGGAAGCCTATGTTGCCGCAGGTTGCTCCCATGTCGATGCCGCGACAGCTTCGGTCGATGGACGCTTGTACGATGCGTCTCTGAGTGGGGGAGAAGCGCGGCAGGAAAGCGTCATCCAGGTCGCTGAGAGCTGCTGGCGAGAGCATCTCCAGGTGCTTGTCCGGGCACTTGGCGCTCAGCTGGGAACGGTAGAGCGTCAGGGACTGTTTGGGTGTGGGAGATGATGTCGCGTTGGCGTAGAGCGTCAACGATAGGAGGATTGCGAGTGAGACTGTTCGGTTTCGCACATCTCTCCTTGGTGCATGACCGAACTAAGCAGACTTGCGCTTAGACGCTTTGGCAGGCTTGGCAGCGGGTTGGCCGGAAGCTACAAGTGTGATGCCCTTAGCAGTCGCAGGCTCTTTGGCGGGCTTCTTCTTGGGTGCTTCGGCTTCCACGTCTTCGGCTTTGACGCTCCCTACGGACTTGCGAAGCGCGTCCATGAGGTTGACCACGTTGCTTGGACGCGCGGCTGGAACTTCGTCCCTGGGGATTGGCGCGTTTTGGACCTTGGCTTCGACGAGTTCCTTGAGGGCGACTTCGTAGCCGTCGACGAACTTGGTGGGGTCGAACTTGGCGGCTTTCCGCTTGATGAGCTGCTTGGCGAGATCGAGGGAGTCTTCGTCGACCTCAGGCTTCTTGACGTCGCGGAAGTACTCTTTCGGATCGCGGAGCTCCTGCGCGTAGCGCATTGTGTAAGCCATCATTCCGCCGTAGGAATCATCCTGTGTGGGAGATAACGCGACGACGTGTTCGCGGCCGGAGAAAGCGATCTTGGTGAGAGCGATCTTCTTGGTCTCCTTCAAAGCCTGGCGAACGACGGCGAAGGCCTGCGCTTGCGCGTCGTTTTCGGGGATGACGAAGTAAGGCTTCTCGTAGAACTCTGGATCGACGTCAGAGGCGTCGACAAACTGGGTGATCTCCATGGTGTGCTTGGAGGGAACTCGGAGCTGATCGAGCTCTTTGGGCTCGATGGTGACATATTCACCTTTGCGATATTCGTAGCCTTTAACGATTTCGTCTTTTTCGACGACGGCGGCGGGGCCTGCATCCTCGCTTACGGCTCCGTTATCCACGGCAGAGGCGAGGACTTTCTGATGCCGAACGCGCTCGCCGGTGGAGCGAGAGATCTGGTGGAAGCGGATCTCGCTCTTGGCCTCTGTGGCGACGAAGAGCTTGACGCCGAACTGTACCAGAGAGATCTGGATTTGACCGGTCCAGTAGGGACGGATTGCCATAGAGGTGCCTCGCGCAGGACAACGTAGAGACTGTGATTCCACAGAGAGGCTACAGGATGTCTTTGTTTCTGTGCGAGTTAAAAACTGCTGGGCTGAATCGACCTGCGTCGATCCAGCCCAGGAAGTCGCTCTAGAACTTTTGCTGCCATGGCAAAACGAACGACAACAGCAGTTCAACAGCGCGGTTCTTGGCTGCGCACTCTCGTTATTACGCGACGCGATCGATCGTGACGGACTCGATGACGACGGGGGTCTTAGGGCGATCCATGCCATCCTTGGGGAGCTTGGAGATCTTCTCTGCCACTTCGTAGCCCTCGACGACTTCGCCGAAGATGGTGTGCTTGCCGGTGAGCCAGGAGGTGTCGGCGACGGTGATGAAGAACTGGCTGCCGTTGGTGTTAGGGCCGGCGTTGGCCATGGCAAGTTTGCCCTTCTGCTGAAAGCCGTGCTTGGAGCCTTTGGTCTCGTCGGCGAACTTGTAGCCGGGGCCGCCCATGCCGGTGCCTTCGGGGTCTCCGCCCTGGATCATGAACTGGGGGATGATGCGGTGGAAGACGCTGCCGTCGTAGAGCTTGGGGCCTTTTTTCGAGCGGCTGTTCCACTCCTTGGTACCTTCGGCGAGCCCGATGAAGTTCTTGACGGTCTCGGGCGCGTCGGCCTCGAAGAGTTCGCAGACGATCTTACCTTCGGTGGTGTTGAAGGTGGCGTAGGTTCCGGGCTTTGTGGGCATGGGTACTTAAATCTCCTTGCGGGTTGGACTGCGGTGGATTGGGGAGGAGGCTCGATGACAGCGCGAGACTCAGGAAGGAAGGATCTCCGTGTTGGATGCGGGAACAGGCGGGGATGGCTCGCCGGGCTGGGGGCGGAGGAGTTCGAGCAGGAGGAGGCAGGCTCCGCTGACAATGGCGGAGTCGGCGACGTTGAAGCTGGGCCAGAAGTGGGTGCCGATGTGGAACTCGAGGAAGTCGACGACGTGGAGGTAGACGACGCGGTCATAGAGATTGCCGATGGCTCCGCCGAGGATGAGGGCGAGAGCGACGGAGGAGACGGTGAGGGTGCGGCCAGTGCGCCAGAGCATGAAGGCGACGACGAGGATGGCGAAGACGGAGAAGCCAATGAGGGTGTAGCGGACGGCGTCGGGGGAGAGGGAGTCGGCGAACATGCTGAAGGCTGCGCCGGTGTTGAGGACGTGGTCGAGGCGGAAGAAGTTGGGGATGATGACCTTGCCGTAGCCGGAGAGGATGTTCTTCATGATCCAGAGCTTGGAGAGGCGATCGAGGATAAGGATGAGGGCGGTGAGGCCGAGGAGGTAGGGGCGGGCGGCGCGGGTTGGAGTGGCGGGCTGGGGCATTTGTAACCTAACGGGTTTCGCATGGGGGGTACCCCCCCCATTGCCTGGGTCTAAGTGGTTTTGTTTGCATGGTTTTACGCATCAGGGCGCCACGTAAGCCATAGCAGACAAAGGAGTTAGCCGCAAAAATGTCAAAACAAAGGGGTTAGCCTTGTTTGGTGCGCGTCAAGCGGCTACCGATCGTGGCGCGGCTCGGCTGCTCTTGAGTACAGCTCTTATTCTAGCGGATTGGGGGGATCTCCTACGCCAACTCTATTTTCTTTGGAATGTATGAGATAAGGCGGTTGGGGGGTTGACACGGAATTTGGTTGCCGCAAAGTCAGTGGGCGTGCCAGGGGTTGAGGATCGGGACCTCGAGAACGTGAAGTCTTTCACGTTGCGGGTGACGAGGGTGAGTCGATGTTCGAGGGCGGTTGCGGCAATCATGCCGTCCGTGGTGGTTGGGTGGAGACCGCTTCGACGGGCTTGCACGGTGATGCGGGCCCAGCGATCGGCGATGCGGTCGGTGACGGGCAGGAGATTGGACGCGAACCAGTCGGGCAGGCCGTGTTCCAGCGAACGCTCAAGGTCGGATCGACATTTGCCTGGAGAAAGGCTCTCGATACCGAGGCGGATCTCGCCTAGGGTGACGACGCTGGCGAAGAGTGGTTCCGGGGCTGCTTTCTCGAACCAACGCCTCACGTTGGGGTCGGGTCTGGGCTTGTCCAGCTTAGAGACGACGTTGGTGTCGATCAGGTACGCAATCACAGTTCGGCTGGCTTTGGGTAATCCTTAATTCTCTCGAACTCGATGCCAGTACCGCCCAAGGGAGATTCCATGATGAAGTGGGCGAAGTTCACTTTTTTCCTCGGAGATGCTTCCGTCTGAGGGGCAGGCTTGCTTCAAGTGCCTGGAGGAGAACGTCCTCTACACCTTGATAAAGGCCGCTCGCCATCCGTTGCTGTATCAACGCTCTGAGCTTCGGTTCATCGATTTCGATGGTCATGGCGTTGGCGACTCCTTCGACTTGAGTATTGGTTGAGTCGGTGTGATGTCAATCAACTGACATTCTGCGGTGAGGGGTTGTATGGCTCGAAATGGATAGCGGCCAAGGCTTCGGCGCAGCGTTGGCAGACGGTGGGGTACTGAGCTTCGGTGCCTACGTCATCGGTGTAGCGCCAGCAGCGTTCGCATTTCCGGATGGCGATGTCTTCTGACACGTAGATGTTTACTGCCAAGTCAGCTGGCATTTTAACTGCCGGCATTGGGCTGATCTCAGTTTTAGACACATTGAAGAGTTCACTTAGCGAGCCTTCGTAGCGTCGGAGAAGATCGGCGGCACCAAATGCAAGATTCACGAAGGCATCCAGACTTTTGCCAATTCTCTTCTGTTGACGCGCCTCCTCAAGCTCTTTCAGGACGGTGGCCCGTACGTTTAGAAGTTCTTTCCAATCCTCTTCGAGCCTGGCGACGTTGCCGGGGATGATTTCGAGCATGTTGGGGAAGAGGGCTAGGTGGACGCTGGGTTCGCGGTTTTCGACGTGCGGGAGAAGCTGCCAGACTTCCTCGGCGGTGAAGCTGAGGATAGGGGCGATGAGGCGGGTGAGGGTTTCGGCGATGCGCCAGAGGGCGGTCTGGGCGGAGCGGCGGGCGGG
>CAXUNW010000051.1:0-15268 GCA_964252505.1 uncultured Acidobacteriaceae bacterium | reverse complement strand
GCTCAAAAGCAGCCCGCCCCTCGCCGGAGATCATCTCCCAGGTCCCCTCCACGACACATCCCTCGAAATACTGCCGCGAAACGCCGCAACGAACCCGTTCCCCGCAATCCTTTGTCCCAGTAACCACCCGTCCCAGCAGCCGAAGCTGCCGTAGCACCACCCGATCCCCCGAGATCGCAAAAGCGCCAGCCGCGTTGGCGCCTTTGAAGTCGTTGGCCACCGTCATCCCTTCCGCGAAAAAGTCATCGCCGGAGACCGTCAGCGTGGCCCGGCACGTTTCGCCGCAGTCTCCGTTCGCAAAGACAAGCACCACTTTCCCCGGATCTTTGCCTTCCCCTACCAGCTTGATGCCTCGCTTCTCGATGCGCACAACCTCCCGGTACACGCCTTCGCGAATCCGGATCACCGCCCCGCCCTCCGGAGCCGCGTCGACCGCCTCTTGGATCGACCCGTAGTCCGCGATGGAGCCCATCAGCTTGCCCCCGACTGAGAACTCCACCACCGGACCACTCAGTCGCGTCCGTCCCTGCCCGAACCCAGTGCACCCCGCCCCAAACGCCAACATCCATCCCAAAAATCGACGCATTGCGCCTCCGCAAAGTGCGTCTCCCATTCTTCCATACCGCTTCCAAAGGTAGAACCACACCAAATCTCCTTGACAGACCTCACACCCCAACAGCTATCCTCATCCCGACACGCCAACCACCCCAAGCCCGAGCGGAGCATCACCATGTCGACCAGGTCCATACCGCTCCAACCCTCCAGCCTCACCGCTCAGGCCCCCCAAAATCCCTCCATCCGATGGTTCGTCTGCGCGCTGCTCTTCGCCGCCACAACCATCAACTACATGGACCGTTCCGTCCTCTCCCTCATTGAGCCTCTCCTTCACACGCTTCCCTTCATGGGTTGGGATCCGGCACTTGACGCCGCTCACCAGACCCTCTTCAACAACAACTACGGCAACATCATCATCTGCTTCCAGATCGCCTACGGCATAGGCCTCCTCACCGCTGGACGCATCGTCGACAAGCTCGGCACCAGGGCAGGTTATGCCGCCGCAATCGCCGTTTGGGCCTTCGCTTCCATGGGCCATGCTCTCGTCGGCTCCGTCGTCGGATTCTGTGTCGCTCGCGCCTTCCTGGGCCTCGGCGAGTCCGGCAACTTCCCGGCCGCCATCAAGGCCACCACTGAGTGGTTCCCCACCGAGGAGCGTGCTCTCGCTACGGGTCTCTTCAACTCCGGCTCCAACGCCTCGGCCTTCATCGCACCTGCCCTGGTCGCCTTTGTCACCTTCCGCTACGGCTGGCGAGCCGCCTTCGTCACCACCGGCTCGATGGGCCTCTGCTGGCTTGTCGTCTGGCTCCTCTTCCCCTACAATCGCCTTCGCCGGGGAGCCACCCAGACTCAGATCAACCTCGAGCCCACACTCGCTGGCAAGTCTGCCGCTCAGGACTCCAAGGGCTTCTTCGCCCTCTTTGCCGAGCTGTCCGGAACCCGCGGTCTCTGGGCCTTCGGCATCGCCAAAGGCCTCACGGACCCCATCTGGTGGTTCTACCTCTTCTACCTCCCCAAGTTCCTGAACGAGAACTATGGCCTCGACCTCAAACATGCCTATTGGGAGATCGTCGCGGTCTACGCGGTCTCGAGCGTCGGCTCCATCGCCGGCGGTGGTCTCTCCGGATGGCGCATGAAGCAGGGCCACTCCGTCAACTCCGGCCGCAAGTTCGCACTGCTCGTCTGCGCGCTCTCAGTCGTCCCCATCGTGCTCGTCCCGTACATGCACACGCTGAGCCCCCATTCCGCGTGGCCCGCGGTCGCCCTCTTTGCCCTCGCCGCCGCCGGGCACCAGGGCTGGTCGGCAAACCTCTTCTCCACTCCCACCGACATGTTTCCTTCCTCCGCCATCTCCACCGTCGTCGGCATCGGCGGTGCGATCGGCGCCGCCGGCGGAGCCACCTTCACCTGGATCGTCAAGCACTTCTTCGCGCTGCACCCGATGCTCATCTTTTGCCTCGCCGCCGCGGCGTACCTCACGTCACTCGCCATCTTCCAGCTCCTTGTTCCCCGCCTCGGCGTCCGCCAGCAACCCGTGAAACCCTAACCCGTTAGGCCCCCCGAATGCAGGAGCCGCACCGTGCGCAAAGAGCACCACGACGACCCCGTCGCCCACAGCCAACTTACTCTCCAAGTCGTTGAACACGTTCGTGGCCTGATCGCCTCGGGCTCCCTCCATCGAGGCGACCGACTCCCTCCGGAGCGCGAGCTCGCCCGCGAGTTAAAGATCTCCCGTTCCTCCTTACGCGCTGGAATCGGCTTTCTTTCCGCCATGGGCGTGCTCAAATCTCGCCACGGCGCCGGGACCTTCGTCTCGTCGGGCCCCCCCGCGCTTGACTCCAACTCCCTTAATGTCCTCGGCACGCTCCATGCCTTTCAACCCACCCAGATGTTTGAGGCGCGGCTCGTCCTTGAGGCCTCCATTGCGGCCCTTGCCGCCGAGCGCGCCACGGGAGAGCACATCGCCGAGCTCGCCGAGGAGGTCGCCGAGATGTACGCCTCCCTTGACGACCCTCACGAATACCTCATACATGACGTCCGCTTCCATCGCGCCATCGCCCGCGCCGCTCAGAATCCTATCCTGGCCGCGCTTATGGAGACCATCACCGCCAACCTCTACGAGTCTCGCCAGGTCACCGTCGCCCATTCCAGCGATCTGAAGGAATCCGCCGAGATGCACCGTGAAATCTTCCGCGCCATCCGCTCCCACAATCCCACCCACGCTCGCCAGACCATGGAACACCATCTCAAACTTTCCCGCGCGGCGCAGGCTACCGAACCGACCGACGATGTCCCCGTTGAAGCGTCACTCAACGAAGCCATTGAAACCACCATCTGAAGCCCTTTGCACCGACGGCGCCATCCCGCCGGGCACCGTATAGCTGTCAGCCGTCATTCTCCGGCATCTATCTTGGCTTGTACGACCACTTTTCGGGGACTTGGCGGAATGCCTACAGTTGCGGCAGTCGATATTGGATCAAACTCCTGCCGGTTGAAGATCGCAGCCCTCAGCCAGCACAAGCTCAAGACCCTCCACGAGGATCGCGAGGTTACTCGTGTCGGGGAGAGTGTCTTCCAGACTGGCGTCATTTCTCCGGAGGCTATGGCCGGCACCATCAAGGCCCTGAAACGCTTTCACAAAGCCGTCCAGACTCACGTAGTTGATAAGGTCCGTGTCGTTACCACCAGCGCCATGCGCGACGCGCGCAACGCCGCCGCTTTTACCGAGTGGGTCCGTTCCGCCACCGGATGGCAGGTCGAGGTCATCTCCGGCCTGGAAGAAGGCCGCCTCATCCATCTCGGCGTCGTCACCCACGAGGCGGGTGCGCAAAGGAGCTGTATGCTCATCGACCTCGGCGGCGGCAGTTGCGAGGTCACCCTCTCTGACAAGGGCCGGGTCAAGGCCATGGTCAGCCTGCCCCTTGGCGCCGTACGTCTCCAGCAGGAGTTCCTTCAGAACGATCCTCCCACCAAGGAAGACATCGCCCGCCTCAAGCAGTATGTTGACCGTGAACTTGGCCGCGCCGACCGCAAACTGGGCCGCCCCGCCGTCGAACTCGTCATCGCCACGTCCGGCACCGCCGCGGCCCTCGCCGAAGCCGGCGCAGCCATGAACGCCAAGGCCGTGAAAGCCGCGCCGAAGGACTTCGTACGGGTCAGGCCAGCTGAGGCTACCACCGCCCATGTGCGCCGCCTAGCCGACAAACTCGCCAAGATGACCAACGAGCAGCGTGCAGCCGTACCAGGCATCGGCCCCCGCCGTTCAGAGATTATCGTCGGCGGCGCGGAAGTCTACGCCGCCCTGCTCACCCGCATGAAGCTGAAGGGCTTCCGCTACTCCGGCCTGGGCCTCCGCGATGGGATGCTCGCTCAGATGATGGGGCGAGGTTGATCTCACCGGGTCTGTGCATCAGCGGCTCGAGGGCGAGCGCTGGTCCGGCGTGTTAGAGCTCTGCCGCCGCTACGGCATCGACGAAGCTCGCGCCGAGCCGGTGCGGCAGCACGTGCGGCAGCTCTTCGACGTTCTTGCCAAGGCCCATGAACTCCCGTCCGAGTGGAAGCTCTGGCTGGAAGCCGCTGCCATGATGCAGGAAGCCGGCAAGTTCATGAACCACCAAGGCCACTACCGGCATAGCCAATACATCATCGCGAACTCCGAGATCTTCGGCTTTTCCCCTCTGCAACGCGCTATCGTCAGCGCCCTTGCGCGGTACCTCGGGAAGAGCCGGCCCGATCCAATGGACCGGGTCATGCGAAGCGTCCCGGCCGAAGAGCACGCCCGCGTCGCCCGTGCGGTCGTCCTGCTAAGGCTGGCAGTGGCTCTCAATCAGGATCGGGCCACGGCAGCCGTCAAGGTCCGCGTGCATGTCTATCCGAGACGAGTGGTTATGGAGCTCGCACAGGCTCGAGGCGGCGTGGAACTTGAAGCTTGGAGCCTGAAAAAAGAGGCCGGCTACTTCCGTGAGGTCTTTCGTCGCGAACTCTTCGTAGAGGTTGCATAAAGAGCACGCACTGTGCGCGGATCCAGCATCCACATCAGGGTCGCCGGCCGCGTCATCCCCACTCTCGCAATCGACCCCTTCCGCAGCCGGACGCTCGCAGCAACATGGCTCGAACTCGGAACGACGAGAGATCCAAGAAATCCTTCGATGTTCGGGCTATGCCCTACGACAAGAACGTTGTCATGCTTCTCAACCTGTTGAATCAGCGTGTGGAAGCCGCTAAGCGTGCCGCTCGGCGCAAGATGGTTCGACAGCAGCACCGGAGCCTCATAGCCGTTCTCCGTTCCCACGAGCACCGCAGTCTGTAATGCCCGCTTCAGCGGGCTTGAAACAATCACATCAAACTGAATCTTCATCGCCTGCAAAACATGCGCAAGCTGCAGACAATACTGTTTGCCCTCTTTATCGAGGGGCCGTTTGACATCAAGGAGAGGATTGACACGTCGGGTACCGGCACTTGCATGGCGAAGGATAAAAAGATTCATAACAATTTCATCATTCTACCAATCCGCCTGTGCTTGCGTGCGACCGTTATGTGTGGTTGAACACACCCCCATCGGGAGTACCCAGCGCCGGCGACGCCGGCTCAGGGTTCGGGACTGGATCGGGAAACGGCACCGGCGTCGGGTCTAGTCCTGGATCAAGCGGCGGTCCAGGCAAGATGGGATTGAGAGGCGTGGTCAGTGGATCGGGCGAGGGAAAGGAGCTCATTCTAGGTTCGAGGGCGCCGCCACGCGAACGGTTGGCTAACCTCGTCTCATCCGCAGACAGCCGGCACCCTAAGGCTTCTGCCACAGTTCACTTGACAGCAGCCCAAGCAGCCGGACCCGCTGTGCCACACGGATCAGTCCGGCGTGGCTCAACGCGGCGGCATGGTCCGGCAGCCGACTGGTCGTCATCCCCGTCAGAACGCGGAACCAGCCATAGAGAAGTCTGATATAAAGCCATGCCGGAACCCGAAAAGGGCCGGCAGGAATGCGAAACTCGGACACAAGCCAGATGGCGCCGGGCGCCATCGTAGCAGCGAACCGTGCCGCAAGGCTCTCAACCTCCACCTGTCTCAGGCAATCGAGAAAGAAGTGGGTCACTACCAGGTCGGGCGGCACATGAGGGCAAAACTCCAGAGCACATTGCTGGTAAGTGCGAACTCGCCCATCTTCGCCCGTCCGGGCGCGCAGCAACCTCAGCATGGCCCCGCTGCAATCTACCGCCTCAGCCTGCAACGTGGGGTTTTGCTGCAGAAGCCGCGCCAGAAAGCGCCCATCGCCATCTCCCAGCAGCACCGCGCGCCTCTGGTCCTGGAGAAGGGGAAGAAAATGCGTCCGGGTTTGTTGCAGTGAGGGGCCCAGGCTCACGTATTCCATCCATCGGTAAAGTCGGGCGATGCGATCGAAGTTTGCAGTGGACATCGCTAGCGGAACACGAGAAACAGGATAGGCGTAAGCAGCGCTGCATCCGCTGCCGCCCGAAGACTCGGACGAGAAAAGCGAGCGCGAAAGCCATGAAGCAACAGCAGGACAGCCGCACTCAGCAGGCAGGCGATCAGGTACACCTCTCCGCCGGGCGGACCCACGGAAAACAGAATAATAGTCAGTGAGAGAGCAAGCAGCGCCACTGTCCCGGGAAGGAGCAAGCCTAGAGCAACACGCGTAAGTCCATGCGGATGCCTCCTGCCGGGATGCTCCCAAGCGTAGATGTATAGGCAGTTTAGCGTGCAGACGGCGATAAAAAACAAGGCATCCAGCGTTAACATCGCCCGGTTCCCATGCGCCGCCGAAATGGTTGGAACAAAGGTCGCGGCAGCAAAGAAAAGGCCAACCAGAAACTCTTTGGGCACCGCACCCTGTATCCGCGGGGATGTTGCATGGATCAGCAGAAAGTAGCCGCCCACGACTGCCGCTTCAACCAGGTAGATGCCCGCTGCCGCATGTGAAATCCGAGGAAGAAGGAGCGCAAGCAGGATCGCCGCGAAGACAAGCGTGACGGCAAAAGCAGCACGATGGCGATAGTGGAACAGGTGCCGCATCTCCAACTCCTGCCGCGAGCCTGCACGCTCGCCTGGCTGTGTTGGATGTGCATCGATCAGGCGGTCGAGAACATAGAGGATCCATACCCCAACGCTCATCGCGAGGCACGTTCCTGCTGGAAGAACGACATGTGCAAGACGCGCAAGAAACACCGTCCAAAGCACAGCTATGGTGGGGGCATCGAGGGAAAGCAGATGCCACAGAACTAAAACATGAGCGCACAATCCAACGATCGTGCACTTACGTTGCGGCCCAGTCAAAGTCCTGGAACCTACCCCGGTGCGTCCCGTGCAGCACGCGCTCATTTCAGCTGTTTGCGTTGAACTCATCGCATTGCGAATGCACAAGCTGCCTGTGTGAGACATCCAAAGCGGCAGACCCAGAAAGGTCTGCCGCCACAAGCGCCCGTGAGTCTTCAATTCTCGTGCGACTGGAGACCACCATTGTTTCCCTCGCCCGAAGCCGCCGCGCGGACGGTGACCGGAGTGTTCAAGCGGAAGCGCACCAGGGATTCAGAAGGAATCTGGACTTGCTGGCCTCGCGTGACGCCGTTAGCGCCCGCTCCCAAGCCACCACCGGCGCCCGCGCCGATCGCGGCCCCTTTGCCTCCACCAAGAATGCCCCCAAGGATCGCCCCGACCGCTGCGCCTCCGCCCACCTTTTCCGCCGTATTCTTTCCCCGACCGTTACCCTGCTTGGAGAAGCTGTCCGTGCTGATCGGAATACTTTCCCCTCGCCGGTTGATCCCGGTCAATGAGATCGCGAGCAGCGAGTTCCCGCTGAAGTGACCCGCATCTTTCGCGTCGTCCACCCTTCCGTTCACCCGGGTTCCTGCGGGGAACGCGACCAGGTCGTCCACAATGACATCGCTTGCTAGAACGCCCGAGAACGTCGTTCCCGGCTGGGTGCTTTGGCTGTCCAGAGTCTGCGTGATCCGCACCGAAAGTCCTGTCCCGGCGGGCACCGTCACGTTTCGCACAGCAGGCGGCGGCGGAGGAGCGGCGGCCTGTCGCACTATTGGCGGCTCGGGCTGCTGGTTTTGCGCGTACTGCGGCGGATGCCGATCAATTGGAGCTTGCTGCTGCCGCTCAATGGGTCGTTCGGGCAACCTTGCCTGGCTGTGCTCGGGAATCGTTCTGATTGGGGCTGGAGTTGGGGTCACCACCGCTACCGGGGCGGTAGTTGGCGCAGCGAGGGTCAAGTTGTTAATCACCTCGCGGATGCCGGGAACCCCTGCCGTGTCGTTGGCTGCCAACGACCGGGCTGCCGCGCTGTCTACGCTCCCGGAAAGTGTCGCAACGCCTCCCTGAACCGTTGCTTGAAGGGGCTGTCCGCTCAGGCCGGTGTCCGCCTGAAGCCGCTGCTGCACCGCAGCGTTGAGACTGGGATCATCCGCGGCGGGTGCCTTCCTGCATCCAACCGTCATCAGGCCAGCCGCTAGCCCCGCGACGGCGACATACCCGGCAAGCGATCTTCCTTCCAGTCCCTGCCGACGTCCGCCAAAGCTCCCGTTTTCTTCCGTCCAGATCATGTTCATTGTTCATCCTTTCCGTGTTCGACCACGCGCCAATTCCATACCCCATATTAAAGAAGCGCATTATCTCCAGAGGTTAGACGCCGCCCTCGTTCCTGTGGTGGTTCACTTACCCGAAACCATCTTTCCCACACTTGTCCACTTGACTCGCGATCCCGGGCACAGGTAGAAACCGCGCCGACGCAACCTAAAGCAATATGCGGGCATCTTCCAAAGGGTGTGAACGGAGAACGCTTCCCTACCTTCGGCGGCGACATCGTCTGGAACGTGCACACACGCAGTTTTAATTTACGAGGAGAACGACAATGGCGGAAAATGAGAGCGGGACGGGTGGGTTTGGTTGGTTTCTAGCAGGGCTCGGAGTTGGCGCGTTGATCGGCGTGCTGTATGCACCGAAGGCCGGTAAAGATACGCGCGATGACCTCGTTGCAGGCGCTCTGGATGCAAAAGAAAAGGCCAACGCTTACGCGCAGCAGTCGGCGCAGAAAGCCGGCGAGTACTACGATCAGGGCGTTCAAAAAGCCAACGATATTGTAGCTCAGGGAAAGCAGGCCGCCGGCGACTATGTGGATAAGGGTAAGGAGTACTACGAGCAGGGCCGCACCCAGTGGTCGCAGTATGTTGACAAGGGCAAGGACCTCATCGCCACGCAGAAGGAAGGTGTAGTGGCGGCCGTTGATGCCGGCACGTCCGCATACGCGGAGAAAACCGCAGGCTCAACGAACTGAAAGAGTTTTGACTTGTTGGGACGAGGGGTGAGCCGTTTACGGCCGCCCCTCTTTGCGTAGAGTAACGATTCGGAGATAAAAGAGATGAGTTCATCGGCATTGTGGTTACAAACCGCGGAGTTGTCCGCAAGTTACGTCAAGCTCCTTACAGTTTTTGTCGGGCTGTTGGCATTGGCTCTCGTCGTGCAGGCTGCTGCGGTAGCGATCCTGGCCTCTAAGGTCGTCGCCCTGCTTACCGACCTGAAAGCTTCCTTCGATCAGACAAAAGGTAAGGCTCTCCCCCTAATCGCCACAGCCACCGACATCACGAACCAAGTCAAGGGCATCGTCGCGGACCTGACTCCCAAGATCAAGGTAGTTACTGAAAATGTGGTCGAAACCAGCCACACCGTGCGTCAGACTGTGTCGAAGCTTGATGTAACGATCCGTCAGGCCGCCGACACCGCGAGCGTTACCTTTGAAGATGCCAGCGTTCGGACCAAAGCTCAGGTGGCTCGCGTGGATAGCATGGTTTCGACCACCCTTGCGGCCACCGCCGAACTCGGTGCCACGGTCAACGAGGGGATCCGCGCCCCAGCACGGAAGATAGCAACCATGGTCACGCAGAGCAAGCACCTGGTGGAGACGCTGCTCGACCGTGCCAAAGCTCTGGGCTTCTCTATTGGCGCAACTGTGGACAACAAAGTGAACCCGAAGACCAAAAAAGGCGGCTGGTAGCTCCTATCCTCCCAGAAGCCGGAGTAAACGTGGAGCATGCAGCACTCCCAGCACCAGCAGCCCCATCAAGCACGCAAGCACCATGCTATGCACCACCACCTGTCGAAGGATGCTCCCTTCGCTGCCATATACCCCGGTGGTGGTGCTCGCAACGACAAGGCTTTGGGGTGCGATCATCTTTCCCATCACGCCCCCTCCGGAGTTTGCCGCCGCCATCAGCAGCGGAGCGATTCCAAGCTGCTCCGCTGTAAGCTTCTGCAAGCTTCCAAATAGCACATTCGATGAAGTATCTGAGCCCGTAGAGGCTGTGCCAATCCACCCGATCAGCGTCCCGAAGAACGGGTAGAGGTTCCCGGTCCGCGCAAATGCCAGCCCAAGGACCCCATCCAGACCGCAGAAGCGGGTCAGGAATCCTAATCCCATCAGGGTTGCGATCGTTACCATTGTGTACCGCGTCTTCCACAGCGCTGTCCACAATGTACCCAGAACCACTGGCCACCCCACACCCATTCCCCAAGCCGCAATCAGGGCGGCCACGAAGATCCCCGTCCCTGTCGCCGAAAGCCAGTTCAGAACAAACACGGCCGGCTCAACCCGCGCCACAGGAACCACAGGAGGCATCCGCGCCACCACACCATGCAGCCCGGGGATCGCAATGCTTACATAACCCACTGAATCCAGCATATGCGCAAATGCCGGCGTCCCCCAGAGCCCCACACATAGTGTCAGAATGGCCCACGGCATCATCGCGCGGCCGACCGCCGTTCGCGTTGGACGACACAGCAGCGTTCGATCGCCTGTAATGTCTATCAGCCTTGCATTCACAATCCGTTTTGGTTTCCACACACGGAACAATGCCACCAAAGCCGCGATAGTCACCAGCGACGCCACAATGTTGACCAGCCAAGGCCCTTGCAGCGTAGCCACCCCAAGCTGAACCGCCCCGAACAGTGTCCCCGCCAACAGAAGCGCCGGCCACACCTCCAACATGCCAGAGAAGCCGGCAAAGGCCCCCACCACCCAGAACGGAAGAATGACGCAGAACGGCGCCAGCAGCATGCTAATCGCCCGTGAGAGCAGTAGCGTATCAATCCCCGTCACCCCATGCAGCGCCACCACGGGGGTCCCCAGGCCGCCAAACGCTACAGGCGCGGTGTTTGCAATCAGCGCGAACACCGCCGCCTCAAGTGGTACAAATCCAATCCCTACCAGCAGCGTGCCACATACCGCGAGCGGCGTCCCAAAGCCCGCCGCACCCTCAAAGAAGGCCCCCAGCGCAAATGCAATGAGCACAAGCTGCAGCCGCGCATCCTCGGTCACCCCCGTTAGGCACTGCTGCAAGAGCGCAAACCGACCCGCGCGCACCGTCAGTTCGTACATGAAGATGACAGGAAACACAATCCAGAAGATCGGAAACAAGCCATACAGAACCCCATACCCAGTCGCCAACCCAGCCAGCTTCACCGGCATGTGGAAGCCGCCCACTGCCACCCCTAGCGCCACGACAAGCGTAATCAGCGACGCACGGTGCGCCTTCATGCGCAAACCAAGCATCAACGCCAGAAGAAGCAGCAAAGGCAGCGCCGCCAGCAGCGCCGAAAGCTGCCAGTGTCCAGCCGGATCGTAGCTCTGCGTCCACCTCGCGGCGAATCCTGGCGGCAACGCAACAAAGAGAAGGCAAACAGCCCGAAAGATCGGCATTGAAGAGTTTCCCGGCGGAACGCGCATCGTTCTGCGCGCGGAACCCATTATGGACAACCCGCACACACCTGTACAGAAATCTCGCCGTGCGCTAGGCCGCCGCCTCATCCTGATTCACAATCCAGCCACCACCCACAACCTCATCCCCGGCAAAGAAGATGGCCGCTTGCCCCGGCGTAATCGCCCGCTGCGGCTCATCAAATAGCACATGGGCCCGGCCAGGCCCCGCCGGAGACAGCGTAGCCCACGCCGGTTCATGCCGGTGGCGAATCTTCGCTTCGACGCGCATAGACTCCGTCAGCTCGTTTAAAGATATCCAGTTCAGCCGGTCCGCATACAGCTCCCGGCTCATCAGCTCCGCATTCATTCCCACCGTCACCGCTTGGCTCTCCGGGTGGATCTTCAGCACATACAAGGGGCTCGCGCTCGTCAGCCCCAGCCCCTTTCTCTGCCCAACTGTCACAGTGTGGATCCCTCCATGCCTCCCCAGTACCTCCCCGGAGCTCGAAATCAGCTCTCCCGAAAGGTCCGGCTGCGCTTCTCCCCGATCCTCCAGGTACGCCGCCAGAAATGCCGAATAGTCGCCCCCAGGAATAAAACAGATCTCCTGCGAATCTGCCTTCTGCGCCAGCGCCAGCCCCGCGTCCGCCGCTATCTGGCGTACCGCCGGCTTCTCCATCTCCCCCAGCGGAAACAACGTATGCGCCAACTGATCCTGGGTCAGTCCAAACAGGAAATATGTCTGGTCCTTGAGCCGGTCAGCCGGTCGGGACAGTATCCATCGCCCCCGCACCGGATCGAACCGGTTTCGTGCATAGTGCCCTGTCGCGATCTTCGTTGCACCAATCTGCCGGGCAGTCTGGAGCAGCGCGTCAAACTTGAGGTGGTTGTTGCACAACGTGCATGGAATCGGCGTCCGACCCGCCAGGTACTCCGCTACAAAGGGCTGTACGACTTCCGCCTCAAACCGCGCCTCCTGGTTTACCACGTAGTACGGAATGTCAAGGTGCTCCGCCACCCGCCGTGCGTCATACACGTCGTCGATTGAGCAGCATCGCCCCTGCACCTGCTCCGGCATTCCTTCATGTCCTGATAGCCGGCGCTGGTTCCATAGCTGCAGCGTCAAACCGACAATTGTCTGGCCCTGAGCTCGCAGCAGAGCGGCCACCGCCGAGGAGTCCACTCCCCCTGACATTGCTACCGCGATCGTCTCGTGAATCATTATTCCAGTTTACGCCGCTCTACTCCGCCCCCCATGTGTCCCTCGCAACCGAACACCAAACGGCGACTTCTCGTCGGGCCTTGAGCGTCACGACATCCGGTGAGGGGCACATTGCCCGCATCCCGACCATCCTCTATCCTTACACCAGCAGCACCCGATGACTCCAACCCCCCCCTTCTCTATTCTGGCCCGCTCCTTCGCCGGCGGACCCCGCCCCCGCACTGTGGCGGTGACCCTCGGCCTCCTGTGGCTCGCCATCTTCGCGGCCTCCCTCTTCTCGCCTCCCCTGCTCGACGACGCCGACGCCACGCACGCCCAGGCCGCCCGCGCCATGCTCGCCACCGGAGACCTTGTCACCCTCCATGTCAACGGCATCCGCTACCTGGAAAAAGCTCCCCTCCCTTATTGGCTGGTTGCCTTCTGCTACAAGCTCTTCGGGGCCAACACCTTCGCCACCCATTTTCCGGAGGCCCTCGCCGTTGCCCTCCTCGCGCTCGTGGGCCATCGCTGGGCCAACCAGGCCTTTGGCGCCCGCACCGCCTTCTACACCGCCGTCGCCACCCTCACCAGCGCCGGCGTCTTCCTCTTCACCCGCATCTTCATCCCGGAGGCTCTGCTCAGCCTCTTCCTCGCCACCGCTCTTTTCGCATTTCTCAAGTCCCTCCACCCCGTAGGCACACAACCGTCGAGTGCTCCATTCTTAGCGTCCTCCGCTAAGTGTGGCGTTAACAACACACCTGCCCGACCTTCAGCTTGCCCGAACCCTCTCCCAGCCCCCGTCCTACGCCCGGTCGAGGCTATAAAGCTTTCCCCGGTTGAACCCGTCCTGCTTACGGGCACCGGTACGGGTGTGCCTACCTTGGCCCTCAGAGGAGAGGATTGGACTTTTCAAGGCGACTCTTCATCAGCCGACTATTCTCAACCCGAACGCCCGGCTGTCGCCTGGTACGCCGGACCCCACTTTTACCCCTACGTCCTCTGGACCGCCCTCGCCTGTGCCGTCCTCACCAAAGGCCTCGTCGCCCTCATATTCTTCTTTGGAACCGCCACCCTGTACCTCAGCCTCACCGGCGACTACCGACAAATTCGCCGCCTCAAGCCCATCTCTGGCATGCTCCTCTTCCTTGCCTTTGCTGCCCCCTGGCACATCCTCGCCGGCCTGCGCAACACCGGCGGGGCGGACGGTCACGGCTTCTTCTGGTTCTACTTCATCAACGAGCACATCCTTCGCTTCCTCGGCCGCCGCATCCCCCGCGACTACAACAAAGTCCCTGGCTACTTCTTCTGGCTCCAACACCTCGTCTGGCTCTTCCCCTGGAGCCTTTTTCTACCCCTTGCCGCATTCACCGCCTGGCGGGGCCGACGCATAGCGCCGCCTATACCCCGCCCGGCAGGCAAAGCAAGAGCGTTCGAGATCGCGCGTTTCGTGTTCGTCACGATGGCTGCCCTCACCCTCAAAGATACGTTGCACCTTGGTTTTTTCGGCTACGTTCTCTTCTTCACCCTCCTGCTCGCGCCAAGTGAACTGGCGATCGCCCGAAGACGAGAAGGTCTGCCTATCTCTTCATGGGCCGGTCCGGACCGGCAAACCTTCGCGCACCGCACCATCCTCCTACTCACCCTCTTTGCCGCCCTCGTCCTCCTCTTCTTCTCCTTCTCCACCAACCAGGAGTACTACACCTTCCCCGCCTACCTCCCTATCCTCCTGCTCACCTGCGCAACCATCAGCCGTGCTGAGCAAACCTACTCGGTCAACGCCACCAGCCGCCGCTGGATCCGCTTCGCCCACGCCGCCTTCACCCTGCTAGGCGCAATTGCGGCAACAGCCTTGGCCTACGGTTTATGGACCTCTCGCCACCTCCCCTTCGTTCCCGACATCGGCGATCTCCTCGCTCACCGCAGCGTCGGCGACTACACCCTGGCGACATCCCACCTCTTTGATCTCACTGGGCCCAGCTTTGCCGCTCTTCGCCTTCCCGCCGCTCTCGCCCTCTTCGCCTTCGCCCTTGGCCCAGCCGTAGCCTGGACCCTTCGCATGCAGCGCCGCCACATCGCCGCCACCACTAGCATCGCCCTCACCAGCGGTCTCTTCCTCGTCGCCGCTCACATCGCTTTCGCCCGCTTCGCTCCAATGCTCTCGTCGGAAGACCTCGCTGCTAAAATCCAGGAACTCGAAGACGACCACCGAATTTCGCGAGAGAACCAGGTCCTTGTCTTCGGCGACCAGGCCTTCGGCTCCTCCATCCCCTTCTATCTCAACCGTCAGGTCCTGCTCGTCGAAGGCCGCAGCACCTCCCTCCTCTTCGGCTCCGCCTTTGCCGACGCCCCACCCATCTTTCTCACCTCCGCCGACCTCCTCGCTACCTGGGGCAAAGGCGAGCGCAAGCTCCTCTTCGTCCCAGCCGAACGCCGCGACGAGGCCGACCGCCTCTTAGGTTCCAACCAAACCATTCTCGAGGAAACCTCCGGCAAGGCCCTCATCACCGACCGCCCACTTAACCCCATCCCTTAGGTCTTTGCGTCGCAATTTGCCTAGTGAAAGATTGTGCGCGCCTCTTGCTTACTGCTGCCAAAGTGGACCCCACCTTCCAGCCACGCACGCACCTCCCGCGAGACGAAATCCCGCCCGTTACCCCACACGATGAGATCAACACGCTAAAGGTTCTTAACTGAGCAAAGGCTTTTGCCTTGAAAGCTCATGGCCATGTTGAGCATGTTGTTAACATACAAATTTCTTCGGGCTTACTGTCCTCTCTGTGACGCTTGACGCCTATGTCTGTATC
>CAXUNW010000050.1:0-15392 GCA_964252505.1 uncultured Acidobacteriaceae bacterium | reverse complement strand
GGTTGACGAAGGGGAGGGTGACGCCGCCGACGATGACCGCGCCGGGATAGGGCACGGTGGGGGCGAAGCCATTGAGTACGGTGCCGGCGACGGCGGCGTACTCGGTGACGGCGTTATAGTTTGGCGTGGAACTGGCGGCGACGACACCGATGGCGCCGGCGACGCGATTGTTCTTGAAGATCGGCACGCCGCCGGGATTGACAGCCGCGCTGTCGCTGTCGTACACGCTGCTTTTGCCGGTGAGGATGCCCGGCCCGGGGGCTGCGGAGTGAAGCAGGGTAGGCGCAGGCAGGCTCTGGCCGGGCAGGAAGGTGGTGTTGAAGCCGCAGCCGCGATTGGTGTTCTCGATGCCGTAGAGCGGGGCGGATTCGGTGTTGCGGATGCCGGGCGGAAAGTGGATGCCGCTTAGAAAACGGACGGTGCGGCTGCCGATGGGCGCCTGGTCGTTGGAGAAGAAGGCGGCGGTGCGAGCAAGTGCGGCGGCGACCTCGTCGGCTGGATAGATCTGCGAGAAGTTGCCGACGGCAAGCGGGGCTGCGCCGTTTTTGACATAGACGGCAAGGATGACGCCCCGCCGGTCGCTGACAGCGATGGTGAGGGGCACGTTGACGGAGGCGGCGGCGGCCTTGACGATCGAGTCGACATCGGCCATGGTGAGTACGTTGTTGCCGGTGGAGGGCGTAACGGGGGGGATGGCGGCGGGATTTACGTTGCTGCCGCAGGCGGTCAGCAGGATGAGTGCGCCGATGCCGAGCGGCCGGAGCAGGTTGCGTGTGGCTTTCATCGTTCCTGTCCAGCTCGCGGCGACGCTCATCCTCGGCATTGAACCCTCTGTGTTGGTGTTGTGACGGCTCGGCCTGGGCGGAGTATGCATCCAGATCGGCCGCACCAAGGTAACGTGGCCCGGCCCCGAGTGGATGCGGTGTCTGCCCACCTTGCGCCTCTGGCACCCAGCTTAACGCAAGTTGTTCTCCGCCGCCTGAGAATTTCGCTATACGATTGGCTGGCATGCGCGTTCTCCGCGAGGATAGTTTTGAACCCGGTCAGGTGCTGCGGTGCATCTGGCAGTCCGGCCTGCTGGCGCTTGCGGCGATGTCGCTGGTGATCCTGATGGCCGGCACGACGCCATTTGAAGATTTCGATCACTGGACCTATGACTTTGTGGTGGTGCATGCGGGGCTGAAAGAGCCGGGTAAACAGATCGTCCTGGTGGACTTTGACGATGCCACGTTTGCCAAGTACCCCCGGTATCCCCTGCCCCGCGACCTGGTAGCGCTGGTGGTGGAGCGGGTGGGCGCGCAGAAGCCGCGTGTGGCGGGCATGGACATCCTGCTCTCGGAGCCGCGCAACGAGGAGGAGGATAAGGCGCTGCAGCAGGCGCTGACCAAGGCAAACGTTTTTCTGATTGCGAGCCAGGATGGCGATGGCGGCGTACCCGCCGAGATGCCGCTGCCGATGTTCTGCCAGCCGGAGGAGCCCGGGCTGGTGAGCGGCTTCTGCAAGGAGGGCACGGCCGGCGCGATGGGGTACGCGACGATCAACCTTCCGCTGGATGCGGACGGCTTTGTGCGGCAAGGGCTGCTGGTGGGCGGCAAGACCCCCGCGCCGAGCTTTGCGGTGATGATGGCGGCGCAATACTCGGGCGAATCGATCAAGCCGATCGACGCAAAAAGATTCAGCTTTCTGGGCAAGACGCTTTACTACTCCAACCACCAGGCGGGAGAGATCATGATCGGCTCGTGGGCGCACAGGCCGGTGCCGATCGTGCCCGCATGGCAGGTGCTGGAAGGAGTCGTGCCGCCGGGGACCTTTACCGACAAGCTGGTGTTGCTGGGGCAGTCCAGCGATGCGGCGCGCGACTTCCACTACACGCCGCTCTACCGCTATGCAGATGCAAACGGGGCACGCCGCCCGACGGCAGGGACGCAGGTGCTGGGAGCCGTGATCCGCACGCTGCTGGAGGGAACGGCGGTCCGCCTGACGCCGCAGTGGCTGCGCTGGATGGCGGTGCTGATCGTGTGCTGGATAGCATCGTTTGTCATCCTGTACCTGCGGACGGCGGTGGGCATGGCGATCATGATCGCGATCGCCCTGGTGCCTTGCCTTGTCGCGCTGTTTCTGTATGCGAAGTACCGGTTCTGGCTGCATTTTCTGGGCCAGGAGCTTGGGCTGGTGATGACGCTGCCACTGACGCTTTTTGTGCAGTTCCTCTCCGAGCGCGTGCTGGCCCAGGAGGCGCGGAGCCAGCGGATGCAGTTGATGACGCTCTTTAACAGCTATGTGGACCCGGCGGTGGCGGGAACCATCTGGGATCGGCGCAATGAGGTGTCGCTGAACGGCGAGGAGCGGATCGCGACGGTCATGTTTACCGACATCCGCAGCTTTACGGCGATGAGCGCGGGGAAGCCTCCGGCGCAGGTGCTGCAATGGTTGAACCAGTACATGACGGCCATGGACGAGGTGATCCGTTTGCATGGCGGCTTTCTGAACAAGTTTATCGGGGACGGTCTGATGATCATCTTCGGCCTGCCGCTCAGCCATGGGGTGCGGCAGGATGCGCAGCGCGGGGTGCATGCGGCGTTGGCCATGCTGAAGCGGGTGGACCAGCTGAACTACGAGAACCTGAAGCATCCGGAGCGGCCGCAACTGCGAATCGGCGTCGGCATCCACACGGGGCCGCTGATGGCGGGCAGCATCGGCTCGGCGAAGCGGCAGGAATACTCGGTGATCGGAGAGACGGTGAACCTTGCCTCGCGCCTGGAGAGCCTGAACAAGCCTTACAAGACGGAGATCCTGATGAGCCAGGCCACACACGACATTCTTACCGACGATTTTGTCGGGTTTGAAGCACTCGGCGAGGCGCAGGTCGCCGGTTTCGACCAGCCGATTCCTATCTTTACCATTCGTGGGCAGCTTCGGGGCCACTGATTTTTTGTCGTAGACTGATCCGCAAAGGCTTGTTGCCCGTAAACCTTTCGAACCTTTTTGCAGATGCAATTTTGAAAGGAACCACGTGTTTACTGTGAAGTCTTTCTCCGCGTCGTTGATCGCCCTTGCGCTTGGGGCGGGTCTTTGTTGTCCGTCTTTGGCCGCTGCCCAGACCCCGGCCCCAAGCAAGCCGGCGCGGGTTCGCACGAAGCTGGACGGCTTCGATATCGAGCCCAAGAGCGGGCGTGCGCCGAACCAGATCGGCGGAGCCTCGCGCGATGCGTTTGGGGGGCTGAAGCTGTATGCGCCGAAGCTAGGGAAGGCCTACAGTCTGACGCCGACCTTTTACTGGAGCGCCGACGATCCCACGACGGAGTACACCTTCCGGCTCTCGGTGCTGTCGGCGGGGCAGGGGCAGCTTTACGAGACGAAGGTCAACGGCGGGCACTTCACCTACCCGGCGGACGCGCCTGCGCTCACACCGGGCTCCACCTACGTCTGGCAGGTGACGCCGGTGAACGACCTGTTTGGCGGACCTGCCTCGGCCAACGTGTTAATCGTGGGGGGCGAGGAGCGCGCTGCCGTGGCGGCGGCCACGCATGGGAGCCCGGCGGCGGATGCCAAGGTGTACGTCGACAAGCGCCTGTGGTACGACGCCGTTGAGGCCTACACCACACTGATCAACAGCGACCCGAGCCGCGCTGAGTACTATAAGGCTCGCGCCGAACTATACGACCAGTTTCCGCAGACGCAGCCCCTAGCCGACCAGGACATGACCAAGGCGCAGCATTAGACCGCTCGGAGACGAACCCATGCAGGATCCCGGGGGAGCTTCTCCCCCTTCCCCAACGATGCACGTGCGGTTCTGGGGTGTACGAGGCTCGATTCCAACGCCGGTGCCAGGCAATCTACGGCACGGCGGCAACACTCCCTGTGTCGAAATCACGCTTTCGACGGGGGAGTGCTTCATCTTCGATGCCGGAACAGGAATCCGCAATCTCGGGATCGACATCCTGCAGCACCGCAGGCCGTGCGACAGCATGAACCTGTTTCTAACGCATTTTCACTGGGACCATCTGCAGGGGCTCCCGTTCTTCCTGCCGCTCTATGGCAAGGCGAACACCATCACCTTTCACTCGGCGCGTCCCGTGGCGCAGTTGCGGGAGATTCTGCGGGGGCAGATGGCCACGCCGTACTTCCCGGTGCACTTCGATCTGCTTGCAGCCGAGATGCTGTTCTCGCAGGTGACCGGACAAGGGAAGGATTTCGGCGCGGCACGGATCACGTCGTTTGCGCTGACCCATCCGGAGGGCGCTAACGGCTACCGGATATCGACGCCCAAAGCGAGTGTGGTGTATGCGACCGACCATGAGCATGGCATTGATGCGGCCGATGGGCGGCTTTTGGAGGCCGCGCGCGGGGCCGACATCCTGATTTACGACGCGCAGTTTACGCCCGAGGAGTACCCCTCGCACGCAGGCTGGGGCCATGGGACGTGGCTTGAGGCGGTGAAGATGGCGGCGCGCGCCAAGGTCGGGCAGCTTGTGCTCTTTCACCACGACCCCGGCCACGATGACGGCATGATGGACGAGATTCTGCTGCAGGCCCGGGGCCATTTTCCCAATACCCATGTTGCCGTCGAAGGCATGACGCTTGTGGCCGGCGAGGAGTCCCGGGCGGCTCGTTCCGCGTCTAAAGAACGTGGACAAAACATTGACAGAGCTTGATGCAGTCAACCCGGATGCCGTAGAAATGATCATCGCCGAAGGGCATATCGGCAATCGAATCAAGCAGTTACGGCTTAAGCGCTCGATGGGGTTAGTGGAGCTTGGCCAGGTGACAGGCCTCTCGGCCAGCTTCCTTTCGCAGCTTGAGACGGGCCGGGTGGTGCCGACGCTGCGCAACCTGGCGCGCATCGGTCTTGCGTTTGGTAAAGATTTGTCCTACTTTTTTCAACCGGAGAAACGGAGCTTCTTCCGGATTCAGCGCCGGCGCGATCGTATCCGCCTGCCGCAGCCGGCTCCGGCCAATCCGTCGCACCTGGCGGAGAGCTTTGGGATGCTGGTACCGGACCGCAGCGTGGGGCCGTGCCTGGCCGAGTTCTTCCCGCATGTGGATGCACCTCCGTTTGAGCCGAAGCTGTACCAGGGGCACGAGATGATCTACATGATCTCGGGCGAGCTTGATGTCGATTTTGGCAGCCGGACCGAGCATCTGGACGCGGGGGATGTTGCTTTTCTGGACTCCGAGACACCGCGGCGCATCCGCTGTGCGGGCGAAGATGCAGCGACGGCGCTGATCGTCAGCATGCCGACCCGGGTGGTGCGGGAGGGAACGCGGAACGGCAAGTTGTAGCGCAGAGCCTGCGGGTGGGTGCAGGTGTTCGCTGATTGACGGAATGAATGGTCATTCAGTATGCTCCGAGAGGTCGCGGCTGCGTTGCTTACAGGACTACTCGGAACTGCAGCGGGCGGCGCGATGGGAGGAACACGGACATGCGGATCTTCACCCTGATTCGCCAGGCACCCGACGCGGAAGAGACCGTGCGCGTGGAGCAGAATGCCGTTGCGCTTGGTGCCAGCAAGCTGGTGATGGACACGATGGATGAGTACGGCGTGGAAGAGGCGTTGCGCCTGCGGGAGCGCGGCGCGGCGGCTGAGATTGTGGCGGTGGCGGTGGGCCCGACGCGCCTGCAGGATGCACTGCGCACGGCGCTTGCCCTGGGGGCGGACCGTGCGATCCATGTTGAGACGGAGCAGCCGCTCGATGCGCTTGGGGTGAGCCTGGTGATCAGCCGGCTCGCTGAGGAAGAGGCCGCCGACCTGATCTTCGCGGGCGGCCAGCAGGCGGATTGGGACAGCCATGCGCTTGGCGCGGCGGTGGCCGAACGGCTGGACTGGCCGCAGGTGACATGGACGAGCGCGCTTGCGCTGGATGGCAACACCCTCTCCGGCAAGCACGACGTGGATGACGGACGAGAGAGCTTTACGGTCGATCTTCCGGTTGTCATCACCACCCAGCAGGGGCTGAACGAGCCGCGGTATCCGACGTTGCCGGGCATTATGAAGGCCAAAAAGAAGGAGCTTCGCAAGGAGCCGATCGACCGTTTTGCCGCGGTGTCGGGGGTGGCGTTCGAGGGCGCAGCGATCCAGGTGAAGACGCGCCTGAACAAGATTCTGGATGGCAAGGATGTGCAGGGCGCGGCGGCGCAACTGGTCGATCTGCTTCGCAACGAAGCCAGGGTGATCGCATGATTCTCGTAGTCGCAGAGCAGAGCTCGGGGAGGCTTGCCAAGAGCACCCTTGAAGTGATTTCGGTGGCGCGCAGGCTGGCGCCGGGAGACGTGACGGCGCTGGTGCTGGGGAGCGGTGTGGGGCCGGTCGCCTCCGCGGTGGCTGCGTACGTGGACCAGGTTCTGGTCGCGGACCTTCCCGCGCTTGCCCGCTACGATGCTGAGCTCTGGACGGCCGCCATCACCCAAATTGCGCGCGAGGGCGAGGCGTCGCTGGTGATGATCGGCGGCAGCCGGAGCGGGCGGGAGTACAGCCCGCGGGTTGCCGTTCGGCTGCAGGCGCCACTGCTGGAGGATGTGATCAGCCTCGAGCGGGCTGGGGAGCAAGCTGATGCCACGTTGAAGGCGCAGCGCTACACCTACCTTGCGCGGGTTACGGAGACGATCCATGTTGGCGCGTCGGTGGTGGTCGTGTCGATCAAGCCGGGAGCTTTTGCGCCGGCGGCCGCGTTGCCTGCCCCAGCCGAGCAGTTCGATGTGGAGCTCACCCTGCCTCAGCCGCGTGTCCGCGTAACCGGCCGGGAGACGGTCCAGTCTGATCGAGTTTCGCTGACGGAGGCCGACATTGTCGTCGCCGGGGGACGGGGCGTCGGCACCGCCGAAGGCTTCACGGCGATGATCGAGCCACTCGCCGATCGTCTGGGCGCGGCGATCGGGGCAACCCGTGCCGTGGTCGATGCCGGCTGGCGTCCCTACGCGGAGCAGGTTGGACAGACGGGCAAGACCGTCCAGCCTACGGTGTATGTGGCCGTGGGCATCTCCGGCGCGGTACAGCACCTCTCGGGCATGAACAAGAGTAAGGTGATCGTGGCGATCAACCGCGATGCGGACGCACCGATCTTCAAGGTTGCCGACTATGGCATCGTCGGAGACGTCAACCAGCTGCTTCCCGCCGTTCTTGCCGAGCTGAACAAGTAAAAGGAAGCCGCATGCTGCCCCTCTCCAGCCGGATCGCGTTCCTGTTCTTCGCGCTCTTCACCGGCGCATGGGCGGCGTGGGGCTTCTATCGCCTCAGCCGACGCATCCGGCGTGGACGTCCCGACCCAGAGCCGCGGCTGGACGGGATGCCCGCACGTATTGCGCGCGCGCTTGTACTCACCCTGCTGCAGCAGCGCACCTTCCGCAAACGGCCCATCGTCGGCGTCTTCCACTCGTTCATCTTCTATGGCTTTGTGCTCTACGGCCTGGTCAACCTGGCGGATGCGGTCGATGGCTTTTACCCGCTTCCGTTGCACCCGCAGAACCCTGTCGCGGCGGCCTACCTGTTCCTTGCCGATGTCTTCAGCTTCCTTGTCCTGCTGGGGGTCGTTGCGCTGGTGGTCCGGCGTTTTCTGCTTCCTTCTCGCCGCGACTTCCGCTTCAATCCGCGCACCCTGCTTCACCCGGCCATCCGTGCCGGACGCATCCGGCGCGACTCGGTCATTGTCTCGGCCTTCATTCTGTTCCACGTGGGCAGCCGCGCTCTGGGAGCGGCCGCGAAGCTGGCGCGCGAGGGTCCCAGCGCGGCGGAGCCTTTCGCCAGCCTCCTGGCGCACGCAATCCCAATCGCCCATGCGGATGGGCTTCGCATCTTCGGCTACTGGGGAGCCCTGGGAAGCGTGCTTGCCTTCCTCGCGTACTTTCCTTACACCAAGCATATTCACCTCTTCATGGCGCCACTCAAGTACACGATCGCCCGTCGCCCGCCTACAGGCGTCATGCCGCCGCTCGAGGTCAACCTTGAGGCAGCCGGCTCCACGTCGCTGGGCGTTGCGACGCTTGAAGATCTTGCCTGGCCCCGGCTGGTCGACGCCTATGCCTGCATCCAGTGCAATCGCTGCCAGGACGTCTGCCCCGCTTCCGCCACGGGCAAGTCCCTCTCGCCGGCAGCGCTTGAGATCAACAAGCGTATGGAGTTGAACCAGCTTGCGTTTGGCCCGGGCCTTTCGCCGTTTGAGCAGGGCGCGCCCAGTCCGATGCCGCTGCTCCAGTTTGCCCTTTCGCCGGAGGCTGCCTGGGCCTGCACGACCTGTGGAGCCTGCATGCAAGTCTGCCCGGTCGAGGATGAGCCGATGCTCGACATCCTGGACATCCGGCGGCGTCAGGTGATGATTGAGGGCGACTTTCCGGCGCAGCTTCAGACTGCGTTTCGCGGGATGGAGCGCGCCCAGAATCCCTGGGGGATCAACCGGGCCAAGCGGATGGACTGGGCAGACGGCCTGAACGTGCCGACGACAGAGCAGAACCCGACGCCCGAGGTGCTCTACTGGGTGGGTTGCGCCGCCAGCTACGACCCTTCCGCGCAGACCACCGCGCGGGCGTTCGTGCAACTGCTGGACCATGCCGGAGTGGACTACGCGGTCCTGGGCAAGCGGGAGTGCTGTACCGGCGACTCTGCCCGGCGCGCAGGCAACGAATACCTGTACCGCCAGCTTGCCGATGAGAACGTGTCCACGCTCAACCAGGTTGCGCCGAAGCTGATCGTGGCAAGCTGCCCGCACTGCATGAACGCGATCGGGAAAGAGTACACGCAGATCGGCGGCGACTTCCAGGTGATGCACCACACCGAGTACCTGCAGACGCTGGTTGCCTCCGGCAAGCTGACTGCGATGGCGTCGGAGGCTTCGGTCACCTACCACGATCCCTGCTACCTGGGCCGGCACAATGGCGTCTACGATGCCCCGCGCAACCTGCTCCATGTCCTCTCGAACGATGTCGTCGAGCTTGGGCGCACGCGGGAGGGCTCCTTCTGCTGCGGGGCGGGCGGAGCGCAGTTCTGGAAGGAGGAGGAGCCGGGCGAGGAACGCATCGCCGACAACCGTTTTCGGGAGGCGCAGGCTACTTTAGCTGCACAACCCGGAGACGAAAAAGTGCTTGCTGTCGGCTGCCCCTTCTGCAAGAGCATGCTGGCCAGCACCCCTCTTGCCGGGCAGGCGGAAGATGTCGCTATCCGCGATGTAGCCGAGCTTTTGCTGGAAGGCGTTCAGCGCGCGAAGGGCATAGCGCGGCAACAGCCCGCGGTGCGGGTGCAAGCGGCCGCGCTCCCAACCGCGCTCCCGAGTGCCGAGGCCGAAGACCCCGCGCCGATTTTGCGGCACAGCCTGGCTGAACATGAGCCTCCGCTCGCCGACCCGCAGCCGGCGCGAACGAACCGGCCTCCAGAAGCAGCCGACACGGAAGCGGGCCAACAGGAGGCCCGTGTGCCGCCCGACCCGCCACAGCCCGAGCGGAAGAAGTGGGCTCCGAAGGCGCCCGCGCCATCCGCTGCGGTTGCGGCTCCTGTCGAAGAGCCACTGCAAGCCGCTGCTGCGGTTGCTGCGCCGCGTCCCAAATGGCAGCCGAAGGCGCAGGCTGCCGCGTCCCCCGCGCCTGTGCCCGAACCGCCTGCGGACCAGGCCCCGGCCCGCAAAAAATGGAGCCCGAAGAGATCGCCCGATCAATCCTGATGCCGAGGCCGCTCCGCTGGGGCGAGCTCGACCGAGAGGAGCGTTCCGGACTGCCATTTGCGCCGGCCAATCCGTTGCGCATGGTAGATGCCGGTGTGTCCGGACACGAGATAGCTCAGCACGCAGGCGATGCCCGCATAAGCGCCCGCCTCGGAGCCGAACAACTCCACCGCCATCAGGGTTGATGCGATGGGGGTGTTCGCCGCGCCTGCAAATACCCCCACAAAGCCCATCGCGGCCAGCAGCGAAGCCGGCAGCGGCAGTCCATGCGAGAGCGCGTTACCCAGCGTCGCGCCGATAAAGAAGAGCGGGGTGACTTCGCCCCCTTTGAAACCCGCCGCAAGGGTGGCGACGGTAAAGGCAAACTTCGCCGCGAAGTCGTACCAGGGGAGCTGCTGGTGAAAGGCCGCGACGATGGTGGGAATGCCCAGCCCGATGTACTTTGTGGTTCCCGTCGCAAAGACCGCCGCGCTGACGGCGAGCCCGCCGAAGAAGGGGCGCAGCGGTGGGTACCGGATGCGCTGCTTGAAGAGCGTGCCCACGCGGTGTGTGGCCCAGGCGAACGCCGCCGCTACCAGCCCGAAGATGATGCCTGCAGCGGCGGCTGCCAGAACCCCGCGCACGCTGACTGGCGGCACGGCCTCCACCGCGTAGATCGTATGCCGAGCCCCCCAGGCGCGCGTCGTCAGGTCGCCGGCGAATGCCGCGATGAAGCAGGGAACCAGCCCCTCATAGCTCAAACTGCCGATCGACAGGACCTCCAGCCCGAAGACCGCCCCGGCGAGCGGCGTGCCGAATACCGAGGCGAACCCCGCGCTGATGCCCGCCATCAGCAGGATCCGCCGGTCCGGGGCGGACAGCCGCAGCGGCTTTGCCATCTGGTCGGCGAGCGAGGCCCCGGTCTGGATGGCGGTGCCCTCACGCCCGGCCGAGCCGCCGAAAAGATGCGTCAGGAAGGTTCCCAGCAGGATCAGCGGCGTCATCCGCAGTGGAATCGTCGCCCGCCGGCTGTGCACCTCTTCCAGGATGAGATTGTTGCCGGCCTCTACCGTTCGGCCCGCATGGTGGTAGAGCAGCCCGACGGCGAACCCGGCCGGGCCAAGCAGCAGAATGAGCCAGCGATGGCTCTCGCGGATGTCGGTGGCAAGGTTCAGCGAGACCAGGAGCAGCGCCGAAGCCGACCCGCCCATGGCCCCGGCCGCCGAGGCCAGCGTGATCCAGCGGAGAAGCTCCTGAGACGTACGGAAAAAGAGAGAGGAAGTGGCAGCCACGGGTCTCCTATCACCTTCGTAGGAGTCATCAGCCCTGCCCGGCGGGTACGAGCAGTCCCGGCGAACCCCATCGCCGCTTCAGATGCCCTGACGATAGCAGGCCCCCGCCCCACGCAGCAAGCCGGTGTACTCTGTCTCTCTACCTGCACCCTGTACCTGTCCTGAGGAATGGAGCCCGATGGCCCTTGACCCAAATCGTGTCCTTGCCGATCTTGCCGAACTCCGCACCCTTACCGCGGATGAGGGCGGCGCCCAGCGCGTCGCCTGGACGCCCACATGGCTGGAGGCGCGCGCCTGGTTCCAGCGGAAGGTGCTCGCGCTTGGTCTGGAGCACCACCTGGACGCCGCCGGCAACTCCTGGACGACGCTGCCGGGCGCATCGCCGCAGGCCCTCCTCCTTGGCAGCCACCTGGATTCGGTCCCGAATGGCGGATGGCTCGACGGCTGCCTCGGCGTCCTGGCCGGTTTCGAGATCCTCCGCACCTTGCAGGAAGAGTACGCCGGCAGTCCCCCGGTGACGGTGCGCCTGGTGGATTGGGCTGACGAAGAAGGCGCCCGGTTTGGTCGCAGCCTCTTCGGCTCGTCCGCCTTCGCCGGAACCCACTCGATCGCCGCAGACCGCGGCCGTACCGACCGCGACGGCATTCGGTATGAAGATGCGCTGCGCGAGTGCGGCGTCGACGTGGACCGTATCGGCGACGCTACGAAGGAGCGGGCAGACGTTGCCGCCTACCTGGAGCTGCACATCGAGCAGGGCCCCGTGCTCGAATCGCTGGGGCTGCCTCTTGGCGTCGTCCTCGGCACCAAAGGCGTCGAGCGCCACGGCATCACCTTCCGCGGCCAGGAGGCTCACTCGGGCTCCACCCCGATGGCCGTCCGTCGCGACGCCCTGGCCGCCGCCGCGAAGCTCGCGCTGGAGATTCGCCCGATTGCCCGCAAGCACCCCGACGCGGTCGCCACCATGGGCTCGCTGAAGACCTTTCCGGGCATTGTGACGGCGGTCGTGGGGCGGGCAGACGCCACGCTGGACCTGCGCGACCTCGACGCCGGGGTCCTCGCCGGGATGCTTGCCGCGTGCCAGGCGTTCTCTCACAAGGCGGCCGCCGAAGAGGGCTGTACGGCGGAGTGGTCCCGCATCTGGAGCATCGAGCCCGTCCCCTTCGACCCTCGCCTGATCGCGCTTGCCGAACAAGCTGTTCGCGAGGCTGGAGCGATCCCTCACCGGCTTCCGTCCGGCCCTCTCCACGATGCCGCGGAGGTTTGCCGAGCGGGCATACCGACGGTGATGATGTTCGTGCAATCGCTTGCCGGGCTCAGCCATAACCGCGCGGAGGACACCCGGCCGGAGCATCTTGAGCAGTCGGTCCTGGCCTTCGGCGCTCTTGCGCGGGCAACGATCGCGGCCATCGCTTCCTGAACGTTTATTGCCCAGGCGCCGACGTGCCGCCCCAGTCCTCCGGGCTTAGATCACGCACATGCTGCGAGAAAAGCCAGAGATAGCCTTGCAGATCCTTTGCGGCGTACTGCATCTCGCCATAGACGGTCTCGTGAAGTTCCTCGACGATCTGCGCTCCCTCGCGCACCGCAGTCTGGTGGTGCAGGGCGACATCGGCAACAAAGATTGTGACGTACTGCCGTTCCTGGCCAATGGCCGAGCCCGCCGCGCCATCGGTTCCCCCACTCGCAGGCAGACCGGCAAGCATCACGTAAGCCGGACCAAGCGACATCTGCACCCCATTTAGAGGATTGCCATAGCGGAAGGCTTCCTGAAAGCCGAACACACGACCGAGCCATGCACATGCCGACGCAACATCCTGATAGCGCCGATGCGGCAACGCGGTGTCGCATGGAACGGAGCGATTTCTCATCGTTGGGGATTCCTGCCCGGGGAGTGTCTTCGGGTTTCTCTTCCCGATGGTGCATACTAACGATTCCAGCGATCCAATCTCAACGCTATTTTCAAGGTGCGACAAGACTCATGAGCGATCCGACCGGCCAACCGTCGTTCATCGGCCACTCCCCGACACCTCCCGGCACTACCGTCCGCTTTCCGGATCTTCACCCGCCCTTCGACCGCCAGGCTGCTGTGCCTGAGGCCAACCGCTGCCTGTTCTGCTTCGACGCCCCTTGCGCCGGTGCGTGCCCTACCCACATCGACGTTCCCCGCTTCATCAAGAAGATCGCCACCGGCAACCTGTCCGGCTCGGCCCGCACCATCCTCGACGCCAATATCCTGGGCGCAAGCTGTGCCCGTGCCTGCCCGGTAGAAGTCCTTTGCGAGGGCGCCTGCGTGCTCCACCGCTACAACAAGCAGCCTATCCAGATCGGCCGGCTCCAGCGCTTCGCCATGGAGAGCTTCCACGCGAGCGCCGCGCCGCTGCCCTTTGAGCCCGCCGAAGACACAGGCCATTCGGTCGCCCTTATCGGGGCCGGCCCGGCCTCGCTTGCCTGCGCCGCCGAGCTCCGCCGCCGCGGCATCCGCGCCACCATGTACGACGCCCGGCCGCTTCCCGGCGGGCTCAACACCTATGGCATCGCCGAGTACAAACTTACCCTCGCGGCAAGCCTCCACGAGATCGACCTGATCCGCCGGCTTGGCGTGGAGATCCACCCCAATACCCGGGTGGACGCGCCCATGCTGGCGGACCTCGCCGCTGCGCACGATGCTGTCTTCCTCGGCCTCGGCCTGGGAGCCATCCATCGCCTCGGCATCACGGGCGAGCAGCTTCCCGGCGTCACCAACGCGCTCGACCTCATCGCCGGCTACAAATCAGGGGCGATCACCGCCGTGTCCGGAAGCGTCGCCGTCATCGGGGCAGGGAACACCGCCATCGATGCAGCGATCGCCGCGATTCGGCTGGGCGCGTCCGAGGTCACCATGATCTATCGCCGCGGCCTGGAGCAAATGTCCGCCTTCACCTTCGAGTACGAGCACGCCAAGGCAGAAGGCGTCCGCTTCCTCTGGCACGTTCAGCCCACAGGGCTCGCCGGCGACTCGGCCATCCGGCTCCTCGAACTCACCCGCCTCGAACCCACACCAGACGGCTCCATCGTCCCCATGCCGGACGCGACCTTCACCCTTCCCGTAGACGCCGTGGTCCTGGCGATCGGCCAGGCCACGCACACGGCCTTCCTCAGCGAGATCCAGCTCGAACGCGGCCGCATCCTCATCGACCGCGCCACCGGCCAGACCAGCAACCCAAAGTTCTTCGCGGGCGGCGACTGCACCAACGGCGGCCGCGAGGTGGTCGACGCCGTGGCCGATGGCAAACGCGCCGCCCTGGGCATCGCCGCTTATCTGGGGGGCCAGGCCGTCCATGCCTAAGCCGACTCTCCAGACCACCTTTGCCGGCATCCCCTGCCTCAACCCCTTCTGGCTCGCCTCTGCGCCTCCGGCCAACTGCGGCGAGCAGATTATGCGAGCCTTCGACGCCGGTTGGGGCGGCGCCGTCTGGAAGACCATCGGGGAGCCGATCACCAACGTCAGCTCGCGCTACTCCTCCATCGATTGGAATAACCAGCGCATGATGGGCCTCAACAACATCGAGCTCATCTCCGACCGTCCCATCGCCACGAACCTGGCCGAGATCGCCGAGGTCAAGCGCCGCTACCCCAAACACGTCGTCATCGCCTCCCTGATGGTCGAAAGCAAACGCGAGATCTGGCACGACATCGTTCGACGTGCGGAGGACGCCGGCTCCGACGGCCTGGAACTGAACTTCGGCTGCCCGCACGGCATGAGCGAGCGCGGCATGGGCTCCGCCGTCGGCCAGGTGCCGGAGTACTGCGAGCAGATTACGGGATGGGTGAAGGAGGTTGCGCGCACGCCGGTCATCGTCAAGCTCACCCCCAACATCTCCGACATCCGCCAGCCCGCCCGCGCCGCCAAGCGGGCCGGGGCCGACGCGCTCTCCGCCATTAACACCATCAACTCCATTACGGGCATCGATCTCGACACCCTCGAACCCCGCCCGAACGTCGACGGCAAAAGCTCCCACGGCGGCTACTGCGGCCCGGCGGTCAAACCCATCGCCCTCAACATGGTCCAGCAGGTCCAGGCGGACCCCCTTGCCGCGCTGCCCCTCTCCGGCATTGGCGGCATCGCCACCTGGCGCGACGCGGCGGAGTTCATCCTGCTCGGATGTGGCAACGTGCAGGTCTGCACTGCCGTCATGCACTTCGGCTACCGCATCGTCGAAGACCTGGCCGATGGCCTGCTCGAATGGATGGACGCCAAGGGCTACCGTACCATCGACGACTTCCGCGGTCTCTCCCTTCCCAACGTCCGCGAGTGGAAGAATCTCAACCTCAATTATCAGGTGGTCGCCCGCATCCACGAGCCTCTCTGCATCGGGTGCCAGCTCTGCTACACCGCCTGCTGGGACGGCGCGCACCAGTGCATCCACCTCGACCGCACCGCGCCTCGCCCGGACACCACCCTAACCCCCCAGATGGTCGAGTCCGCCGCCTCCGCTC
>CAXUNW010000049.1:0-15463 GCA_964252505.1 uncultured Acidobacteriaceae bacterium | reverse complement strand
AGCGCCCCCGCCTGGCAGCGCGTCCCCATGCAGCCCCAGCCGGACAGCCCCGGCTTCCAGTTCCTCTTCGCCGGCCTCCCCGAAGATGTCGAGTATTACGTCGAGGCGGGTCCCGCGGCTTCCCCCCATTTCCACATTCGCACCGTCGATCTGCCCTCCGTCAAGCAGCTCCAGGTCACCTACCGCTATCCGAAATGGACCGGTATGCAGACGGTCTCCGAGGACCAGGCCGGTGACCTCCGCGCCCTTGAAGGCACCGAGGCTGATCTGACCATCACCATGTCCGCTCCGCTCAGAGACGGCCTCCTCGCCCTGGACGGAGCCCAGCCCATCAAGCTCTCCGGCGGCGAAGCCAACAAATACCACGCGACGATCCACATGGCGAAGGACGGCGCCTACCATGTCGCCGCTCTCGATAATGGTCAGCAGGTCCGCCTCTCGGAGGACTACTTTCTTTCCACCAGCAAGGCCAATCCACCCACCATCGCCATCGACCGTCCTACCGGGGACTACCGCGCGAGTCCCATCGAAGAGGTTCGCATCGGCCTCAAGGCCGCGGCCGACTTCCCGCTTCACCACGTCGCCCTCCACTACACCGTCAACGGAGGCGCCGAGCAGACGGTCGGGGTTCTGAAAAGTCAGGGCACCAAGAGCAGCGACGGAGCCACTACGCTCGCCCTCGAAGACTTCCACCTCATCCCCGGCGACGTTGTCAGCCTCTACGCCACGGCCGCCGACGCGCATGCTGAAGCGCGGACAGAGATCAGCTTTATCCAGATCGAACCCTTCGAGCGTGAGTTCTCGCAGTCCCAAAGCGGCGGCGGCGGAGGCGGCGGAGGCGGCGGTCAGCAGCAAAACTCGCAGACCGACATCGCTCGTCGTGAGAAAGAGCTGATCGAGGCCACCTGGAAGCAACGCAACGATAAGACCGCCACCTCGCAGCAGGCTGCGGCCAGCGCGAAACTCCTCGCCGAGGCTCAGGCCAAGCTCCGCGACCAGGCTCTCGCCCTCACCGCCCGCATGGAGAGCCGCGACCTGTCCCAGGCGAATGAGGAATTCAACTCCTTCGGCAAGGATATGCAGACCGCAGCTGCCGCCATGGTCCCCTCCGCCGACAAGCTCGCCCACCAGCAGTGGCAGGACGCCATGCCCATCGAGCAGAAGGCGCTTCAGGCCCTTCTCCGCGCCGAGGCGACCTTCCGAAAGATCGAGGTCGCTTTTGGCCAGAAGGGCGGCGGAGGAGGCGGCGGAGCGGGAAGTGCCGGGCGCGATCTTGCAAGCCTCTTTGACCTGGAGATGGACACCGAGAAGAACCAGTACGAGACCGCGCAGACTGGATCCGCAGCCGAGCAGCAGGCCAAAAAGGTCGACGATGCCCTCGCCAGGCTCGACGCGCTCGCTCGACGACAGGAAGAACTCGCCCAGCAACAGCAGACCGCCCAGCAGACCTTCCAGCAGCGCTGGCAGCAGGAAATGCTTCGCCGCGAGGCCGAGCAGCTGCAGCGGGAGATGGAGCAGATGCAGGCCCAACAGAAGGGCCAGCAGGGCCAACCGGGAGCGCAAGGCCAATCCGGCCAGCAGGGCCAATCCGGACAACAGGGCCAGCAATCCGGGCAGCAGTCAGCCTCCAGCCAGGGGAGCCAGCCCGGCCAGCAAGGCCAGTCCGGCTCCAGTCAAGCCAGCCAGTCGCCTTCCGGCGAGCAATCCGGCAAGCAGTCGGCGTCGAACCGGTCCAGTTCTCCCCAGGCAGACTCTCTCCAGCGCAACGTCCAGCAGTCTCTCGATCGGCTCCGCGCCGCCAACGAAGAGATGCGTCGGGCGGGAGGCGCCCAAGGCGGCCAGCAACAGTCTGCGGCCGAGGCCCGCCGCGCTGCCGAGCAGCTTCGTGAAGCCACCAACCTGCTCGGCGGAGCCCAGAAGCAGCAGGCAACCGGCAAACTGGACTCGCTTGCCGACGAAGCGGCCCGCCTTGCCAAGCAGGAGGCCGCCCAGTCCGACCGCATTCGATCGCTCTCGAGCCAGAATGCCAGCCAAGGCAACGGAGCCGACCTGCAGACCGCTCAGAGCTACCAGGAGCGGGCTCAACAGCGTGCCGCGCTTGCCGGAGACCGCCAGCGCCTCTCCGACGACCTCAGCCACCTCCAGCGCAACCTCCGAGACACTGCCCGGCAGCTCGCGCCCAACCAGCCTGCCGCCTCGAACTCCCTGCGCGATGCTCTCTCAGCCATGGACCAGGAAGACCTCACCAACCTCACCCAGCGCACCGCCGACTGGCTGCGCCGCGGCATCAATCCCAACTCTAACGGCACCGAAAGCCAGATTGCCGGCGGCCTGAAGAAGCTCGACGATCAGATTCGCCAGGCTCAGCAAGCCACCAGCTCCGGCCAAGGTCGCCGTCCCGGTCAGGGCCGGGACCCCGGCACGCAGACTGCCGCCCTCGACCACGTAGACCGCCTTCGCAACCAACTCCAGGCCCTCTCCGCGCAGGGAACCCAGCCTGCATCAGGACGCGGCGGCCAGCAAGGCACCCAACAGGAAAGGCCCGGCCAGGGCGGCCGCTCGAGCCAGCCCGGGCAGGGAAGCCAGCGCACGCAACAAGCCTCCGGCAGCCAGCCCGGTCAAGGTGGGCAGGGTAGCCAACAACCGGGTCAAGGCCCCCAACAAGCCGGCACGCAGCAAGGGCAGCAGAGCCAACTCGGCCAGCGCGGCGGAGGCCGACAAGCGCAGCCGGGCCAACCCGGAGGCAGCCCGGGCGACCAGCAATCCGGCAAGATCCGCCAGGGTGGCGGAGGCATCGCGCCCAACTGGAACGTCAACACCGGCAACAATACTTACGCCAGCGGCGGCCCTGCCGCACCATCCAACACCCCAAACCCGGCAGACACCGAGCACACCATCCGCCAGGGTCTCAATGAGCTCAATCAACTCCGCGCCCTTGCCAAGTCAGATCCAGCCGCTCAAAAAGAAATCGACGAACTCGCTCGCCAGATGCAGCATCTGGATCCCAGCCGCTTTCCCGGAAACCCAGCCATGGTCGAGCAACTTCATACCCAGGTTCTCGCCGGTGTTGACAAGCTGGAACTCCAACTGCGCCGCGATGCCGGACCGGATGCCACGCAGGTCCGCGCCGCCCCACCGCCTCTGGTCCCCGCCGGCTACCAGGACGCCGTGGCCGACTACTTCCGCCGACTCGGCCAGACTCGTTAGTTGTTCTCGTCCAGCCCGGACCGCCAAACCCGATTCTTCACCGGCCCGACGATCGCTTCCAGGCGGGTGCAGAGCGCATCCGGCACGGTCGTATGCAGCGCCGCCACGTTCTCCTGAACCTCCGCTGGCGAAGCCATGCCCACCAGAGTCGTCGCGACGCCAGTGTTTTGTAAACAGAAGCGTAGCGCGGCCGCACCCGGGTTGACTCCCGCCTGCCGGCAGGCCGCCGCATAGGCACCTCCGGCCGACTTCACCTCCGCATCCGCAGGGTGCCACGGGGGCACCTCTCCCCCGGCCAAAATTCCCATATGGAGCGGCGAGGCATTGATCAACCCTACGCCTGCCGCCTGCGCCAGCGGCAGCAGCGTCCGCGCCATATCCTCGATCAGCGGGTTATACCGGCAGTAGGTCAGTACTACATCCACCGGAGTTTCGCGCATCAAGCGCTCCAGCATCTTCAGCGGATACCCGCTGATCCCGATCCAACGTGTCTTGCCGTCCGCCTGCAGCCGCCGCATCGCGGGGATGGTCTCCTCCAGAATCTGCCGCGCGCTGCCAAACTCCACATCGTGCGCGAGCAGCACATCCACATGGTCGGTCCGCAGCCGCCGTAGCGACGCATCCAGCCCTGCCGTGATCCTGCCTGCCGAGAAGTCGAACTCTTCCGCCCCATAGCGCCCGCATTTCGTCGAAAGAATGACCTGGCTGCGCAGCCCTTGCAAAGCCTCCCCGAGACGCGTCTCCGCCAAGGTAAGACCGTAGTAGGGTGAGACGTCGAACAGGTTGATACCAAGCTCGATCGCCTCCCGCACCGCCGCCGCACCTTCGCTGGGCTCGATCGTCCGAAAAGCATTGCCCAGTCCCGAGGCGCCAAAGGCGATGCGTGAAACCTGCAGACCCGTCTTCCCGAGTGCGGCGAACTCCATCCCTACCCTCCCGACATCGATAAAGTCATCGTAACGCTTCATCGCCTATCGTCGAGCAGGTGGACCAAAGCCGTATTCATCTCCCCAGCCGCGTTGACTCCCGCGCCACCAGCCGCGGCTCCAGGGCAATGCGCTTTGGCGTCTCCTCCAGCCCAGCCAGAATGCGCAGCACCAGCTTCGCCGTGCGGCCGCCAATCTCGCCGCTTCTCTGGTCAACGCTTGAGAGAGGAACCCGGAGCAGCTCGTCATAGTAGAGGTTGCCGCAGCCAATGACAGCCATCTCCTGCGGCACCCGGATTCCACGCTCTGCCGCTCGCGTCATCAAGCCGATTGCGATCGCGTCGTTATGGCAGAAGATCCCGTCCACCGTCAGCTTCGCTTCGGCGATCCGGTCCAGCACATTCGCACCATGCTGCTGTCCGGCCACATCCACCGCGCGCGAGGGAAAGATATACCCCTCCGGCTGGGGACGCCCATGCTTCTTCAGCGTGTCCAAAAAGCCTTTCAGCCGCCGCACCCCAACGCTGTTCTCCGGCCCGCGCACCATCGCGATCTTTTCACATCCTTGTGCGATCAGGTGCTCGGTCGCCAGCCGCGCCACCGCGTAGTCGTCATTGCCGACGAAGTGGCAGTCGAACCCAGCATAAGCCCGGTCCACCAGGATCAGCGGCGTTCCTTGCTCCTTCAGCGCCGCCAGATCCGCGCCGTCAGCCTGGCAAGAGGCCACAACCAAAGCATCCAGCCGATGCGCCAGCATATGGTCGATCTCCTGCCGCTCCAACTCCGGATCTTCCTCCGACGACGCCATCACGACGAAGTACCCCTCGCGTCGCAGCGCATACGAGAGACCCTTTGCCACCTCTGCAAAGAAGGGGTGGATCAGATCGGGAACAATCAGGCCAATCAGTGAGCTGCGCCCGGTCACCAAGCTTCGCGCCGTCAGGTTCGGACGGTACTTCAGGGCCTTTACCCGCTCCAGAACCCGCTCCCGGGTCTCCCGGCTGATATCGGGATGTTCCCGAAGAGCCTTGGAAACCGTCACAATTGACACTCCCAGGTCGCGTGCAATGTCACGCATCGTCACAGGCATGTCTGGACTATACAGAACCTTTTTGGGCTCAACTTTGGGAGCAGACCTAACCCTAAAGCACCGACCGCCCGCTTAGCCCTGCTTCTCAAACGCCAGCGAGGCGCTATTGATGCAGAACCTCTGCCCGGTGGGCTTTGGGCCATCGGGAAAGACATGGCCCAGGTGCGCTCCACAGTTCGCGCAGGTCACCTCCACCCGCCTCATGCCGTAGGTGCGATCCTCATGCATCGCCACCGCCTGCGGACTCACCGGATTCCAGAAGCTCGGCCATCCGCTTCCGGACTCGAACTTGGTTTCCGAACCAAACAGCTGCGCATTGCAAGCCCCGCACCGGTAGATGCCGTCCTCGTGGTTGTTGACCAGTGCGCCGGTAAAGGCGCGCTCCGTCCCCTTCTCGCGCATCACGTGATACTGCTCAGGAGTCAAAACCGCCCGCCACTCAGCATCTGTCTTCTCTACTTTGTTCCCCGTGCTCGGCATCCCGCACTCCTTTACCTTTTCCATAGCTTTTAGATGCCACACAGGCCTTTTCGTTCCAGGGCGCTACGCCTCGGCAGACTCCTTCGCAATCATTTCGATCTCTACCAGCGCATCCTTCGGCAGGCCCGCAACCTGCACCGTCGATCGCGCCGGAGCCACCACGCCCTTTGGTGCCAGATACGTCGCGTAGACCGCGTTCATGGCGGAGAAGTCGCTCATCTGTTTCAGGAACACGGTCGTTTTCACCACATGCACCATATCCAGCCCGGCCTTTGCCAGCACCGCCTTAAGGTTTTCGAGCACCCGCCGCGTCTGCTCCGTGATCCCTCCCGGGACCATCTCCCCGGTCGCGGGGTCCAACCCCACCTGCCCGGAGGTGAATAACATATCTCCTACCCGGATCGCCTGTGAGTAAGGGCCTATGGCCGCCGGAGCATCGTTGGTGGAAATCGCGGTCTTGTCCGTCGGCGTTTGAGGGGTCATCCCAGCATTCTCCCTCCGGCTGCCCCTTCTTCGCAACTCGTCGCCCCCTTTTCGCAAGTCATAGTCAGGCGAAAGCCATCTATTCACGACACGCATACAGCGATCCGCACTCAAATCGACATCCATCTCTCTGGACACGCGCCGAGCGGACCAACCCGCCTCGCCGAAACCTGGTCCTAGGAGCGACACAATGGGAATTTTAGATACGATCGAATCCATGGCCGGCACCCCCGGCCAACCCGGCCAAAGCCAGAACGCCCAGGTAGCAGGGGGACTGATGCAGGAGATTGAGCAGCATCCTGGAGGCCTTGGAGGCTTGCTCGACCACTTCCGTCAGAACGGCATGGATGAGCACGTCAACAATTGGGCCACCGGACAGACCCAGACCGCAACTCCGGCTCAGGTGCAGACCGGCCTCGGCGGAACCGGCATCATTGACCGCATCGCCGCAAAGGCCGGTGTCTCACCGGAGACAGCCACGGTCGCCCTTTCCACCGTACTGCCGCTTGTCGTCCAGCACTTTACCAATCAGCAAGGCCAACCCCTGCCGCAAAGCAACTATGGCGGCCTTGCCTCAACCATCCTCGGCAAGCTCCTCTAAACCCACCGCAGCTCCCGGAGAATCATGGCAGACCTTAATCAACTTCAGCAAAAGTACCAGCCCGTCATCGACACGATCCAGCAGTTCGCCGAGTTCGGCGCCAAGGTCGATGGTGTCGGCCTTGATGGCGATAAGCTCATCCTGAAAGGCGAGGTGCCGTCCAAAGTCATCGCCAACCGCGTCTGGGATGTCATCAAGGAGTGCGACCCTACCTATGCGGACCTTGAGCACCAGATCGGAACCACCGGCGGCGACGATCAGGAGTACCACCTGAAGGCTGGCGATACCCTGTCGAAAATCTCTAAGCTCTTCTACGGCAACCCAAACAAGTACGAAGCGATCGCCAAGGCCAGTGGCATGGCTGACCCCAATAAAGGCCTCGTCGGCCAGAAGATCATTGTGCCCGCCCTCACCTAAACTTGTCCGAGCCGGGGCGGACTATGCCCCGGCAATGCTCCGCGAACGGAACCTGGATGTCTTCTCAACAAGAGCCTTTTCTTTACCCCAAAGCTGCAACCGTCGATCAAGTTGACACCTACTTTGGCACCCAGGTCCTTGATCCCTATCGCTGGATGGAAGATGTGGACTCTCCCGAGGTCGCCGCATGGGTCGCCGAGGAGAACGCCCTCACTCAGGCCTGGCTGGAGCAGTCTCCGGTTCGACAAACCTTGAGGGAACGTCTCCTCGCACTTACCGACTACGAGCGCTTCTCAACTCCAGCCCGATACGGCGGCCGGTACTTCTACCAGCACAACACGGGCCTCCAGAACCAAGCCATTCTCTTCTGGCAGCAGGGCCGGGAAGGTGCCCCCAACCTTCTGCTCGACCCCAACACCCTCTCCCCCGATGGGACCATTGCTCTTGTCGGCCGAGGCATCACCGATGACGGCGCGCTGATGGCCTATGCCACCGCCGAGGCCGGTTCCGACTGGGTCACCTGGCACGTCCGCGACGTCGCCACCGGGCAGGAAACCGGGGATCAGGTCCGATGGTCGAAGTTCAGCGGGGCCGCCTGGCTCCCCGACAACTCCGGCTTCTTCTACCAGGCCTACCAGCGTCCAGCAGCGATCGCCGCGGAGGCCGCCCTCAAATCCATCAACCACTTCCATAAGATCTACCTGCACCGGCTCGGCACGCCGCAGTCCGACGACCTCCTCATCTTCCACCGGCCAGACGATAAAGAGCTCAACCTTGCCGCTGCGGTCACTGACGATGGCCGGTATCTGATCGTCTCCCAGAGCCGCGGAACCAGCCCCAACAACCAGATCACCATCCTGGATCTCGCAGACCTCGATGCCGCTCCGCACAAGCTCATTGCAACGGAAGAGGCCACCTTCGATCCCATCGCAAACGACGGAACCCTTTTCTGGTTCCGCACGACCCTCGACGCCCCTAACGGCAAGGTCATCGGCATAGACCTTACCCGTCCCGAACGCACTGCCTGGCAGACCCTCATCGCACAGACGGGGAATTCGCTGGACGCGGTCACGATGGTCGACGACACCTTCATCGCGCAGTACCTCGCCCATGCTCAGAGCCATATCGAGCTTCACACCCGGGCGGGCCAGTTCCTCCGCACCCTTGGCCTTCCCGATATCGGCACGGCTGTCGGCTTCTCAGGCAAGCGCACCGACACGGAGACCTTCTACACATTCACCAACTTCACCACCCCCGGTGCCGTCTATCGCCTTGACCTGGCGACCTTCCAGTCGGTCCTCTACCGCGCTCCCAAGCTTGCCTTCGACCCCTCCCTCTTTGAGACCACCCAGATCTTCGCCGACAGCAAGGATGGCACCCGGGTCCCCTTCTTCCTCACCCACAAGAAAGGCATCAGCCGCGACGGCCGCAACCCTACCCTCCTCTATGGCTATGGGGGCTTCAACATCTCCCTCCAGCCCGCCTTCTCTCCCTCCCACATCCTCTGGATGGAGCAGGGCGGCCTCTACGCCCAGGCCAACCTTCGCGGCGGCGGCGAATACGGCGAAGCCTGGCATCACGCCGGAACCGGACTGCAAAAACAAAACACCTTCGATGATTTCATCGCCTGCGCCGAGCACCTGATCGCCGCCGGCTACACCAGCCCCCGGAAGCTTGCCATCCAGGGCGGCTCGAACGGCGGCCTCCTCACCGCGGCCTGCTCGCTGCAGCGGCCGGATCTCTTCCGCGCCGCCATCGTCCAGGTTGGCGTCCTTGATATGCTCCGGTTCGACCGGTTTACCATCGGCTGGGCCTGGAAGTCCGACTACGGCTCACCCTGCGAAAACGAGGCCGAGTTCCGCGCTCTCTACGCCTACTCTCCCCTCCACAACATACGCCCCGGCACCCTCTACCCCGCCACGCTGATCACCACGGCCGACCACGACGACCGCGTCTACCCGGCTCACAGCTTCAAGTACGCCGCCGCCCTCCAGACCTCTCAGGCCTCTGCCCAACCCGCCGGTCTCCAGGCGACTTCGCCCGCCAACCCCATCCTCATCCGCATCGAAACCCGCGCCGGCCACGGAGCCGGCATGCCCCTCTCCAAACGCATCGACCTCACCACCGACGAGTTCACCTTCCTGCTGCGCACCCTCGCAATGCGATGAAGGTAGACCCTTAGGCCCAGGGCTTCGCAATCAGCCTGGTATCGGGCCACGCAAGCTCATCCTCTCGGCCAGCTTTGCCGAGTGGGGCGCCAAACGGATACCGGAGCGCCACCACCAGCAGCCATCCCAGCGCCAGGCACTTCACTTCTCCTTCCAGGCGATGGTTGTGCACGACAAAAAAACCCTCGTACGACAGCAGAAACGCGAGCAGGCACAAAGCCTGTTTCAGCCCGGCCACGGTAACGCCCCGCGCCGTGCCGTCAATCCCCACAAAGATCAACATCGCGAGGGGATAGTACAAGTGAAACAGCGTCCCATCTCCAGAGAACGCCGTGAAGTAGATCGACGCAATTGATAACGTCAGAACCTGGTTCACGATAGGAAGAAAACGGATCCGCAAAAAGAACAGCGCCACTCCCGCCGTGACCATGCTCGCGTTGTAGACTGCGAGTTCGCGGGTGAATGGCTGCTGCGGCGGGTGATGGAAAAGCACCATCGACATCAGCTTGATCGTGGCGAACAGGGAATGGTCCACGCCATTCTCCCACGAGTTCCATCGAGCCATGTACTGGATCGCGAAAAAATGTAGACCGTCCACGATGCCGCGCCCAGCGATCGCAACCGTGGGGCCAAGCACGGCAAGTGAAGCGACTGAGACGCCCGCGAACACCGCGCATCCCACCGCAAGCTCACGATAGCGGCGCTTGGATAGGAAGATTCCAAGAAAAATGAAAGGAAACAGCTTCAGCGAAGCCGCTACGCCGAAAGAACTCGCCGCGAGGTATTCGCGGCCCGTAGCCAGCGCCCACGTCGCCAGCGCAAGCGCGATCCATACCAGGATCTCCATGTTTCCACGGTCGATCACAAGCAACGCCGGCCATGAGCAAAACAGCAGCACCAGCGTCACGCCACCGGCCGCTGATCCTGCTAGTCCGCGCCGGCGCAGGGCAACAAAGAACAGCCCCGCAGGCAGCAGCACGGCCACCGCTGAAAAGAGGACGAATGCGTTCGTCGCATGCCGCCCGAATATCCGGAAGAACGCCTCGTACACTAGCGCCACCGGCGCAGGATACGTGAACGGGAAGAAGCTATGGAAGAACTCGGTCGTATGGAAGAGCGCAAACTTCTCGCGATAGATCGTGAAATCGCTGAAGTGAGTCCCCGGAGGCGAGATGGCCTGGTAGTACATGGTCGGCGCGTGCAGCAGGTAGCCTGACCCGCAAAAGAGCACGGACGCAAGGCTCAAAGCCGCCGTCCACATCAAGCATGCACGCACCGCCGCACCCGCCTGTCGGTTCTCGTTCCGTCCCTCATATTGCATCTGCATGGTAGCTCCGCGGTCCCGTCATCTCCCATAGAGGAAAGCGAAGAGCCAGCCCGAACAGGGCCATCAACGCCACAGCCTTTAGCGGTCCACCCATCCGTAGGCCGCGGACGATCAGGTAATTCTCCGGCGAAAAAAGGATTAGAAACAGCGCCAGCATCATCGTCACCACGCCCGGCGCTGCCTCCCGCCGCTCTTCCACCAGACCCAGGATCAGCATAGCCCACGGAGCGTAAAGATGAATCAGCGTGTAGTCATGAGAGACCGGCGGAAAAAGGATAGACGCCACGGTCAGCGCAAGTACCTGGTTGATGGCGGGTAGCTTCCTGATCCACACGAAGTACAGCGCCACCCCCGTGATCGCAGCCACTAGCAGGTAGGGGCCCGCAACTCTTGGCAGGAGATCAATCCGTCTTGCCACTCTCAGCCCCTGTTTCAGGAAGCCGAACAGCGAATGATCGATGCCGCTTTCGAGCGGGTTGAAGCGGAAGACGTAGTTCACCTTGAACTGATTCACGCCGCTCTCCAGCCCGCGGTAGGCCTCACCCACCGTGGGCCCAAGCAGGTATAGCGAGGCTCCCAGGCTCGCACCGCAGACCGCCAGGCCGAAACAAGCCTCGCGGTATTGCCGTCTCGCCAAGGTCAGCGCAAGGTAGACGATGGGATAAATCTTTAGCGATGCGGCCAATCCGAAACACCCTGCGGCCAGCCACGGCCTGTCCTTTGCGTAGGCCCACACGCCGACGGCCAGGCAGGCCCAGACCGCCACCTCCATATTCGAGAGGTAGAACTCAAGCATGAAGGGGTACGACAACATCAGAGCACTCAAGCTGAAGCTCAACGCCGTGCCCGGGCGCGTTCCACGGCGCGTCAGGGCGCGTGCGAACAGCAGCGCCGCAGCGACAAAGCATAAGCCGCTCACCTCAACGAAGCGCGCGGCCGGATGTGCCGCAAACCGGTAAAACAAGGCGTAAAGCAGAGCCACCGGAGCGGGGTAGTTGAACGGCTGGCCCGGCAACGTAAAAAAACTCAGCTCGTGAAAATGAGCAAACCGAAACGCATAGCAGGTGAAATCGCCGTTGTCATATTCTGGGGGAAGCAGCGTGTAGGCATACGGATAAGCCGTTCGATGCAGCCATCCGGTAAAGACAAGCGTGGCCAGAAAACCCAGGCCGGTTAAGAGAAACATGGCGGCCCAGTACCAGCGCAGTACCCTTGGCAACAACCGGTATCGCGCATGGACCTCAACCCGCATCTTTCCCTCGCCGCCTACCGTGCAGTCGCTCATGCGCGCGACATCTCCCAAGCGATCGAGTCTTCAATCCCCTTCTCCTTCGAGGTCTTCGGAGACCAGCCTGAAAGCCGCAAAGCCTTACCGTTGTCCGCCACAAAGTACTTCTGGTCGTTCGATCGCCACGGCAGATGACTGTAGTTCAGCGTCACCTCCAGCCGCCGTTCCAGGTGCAGCAGCAACTCCAGCAGAGACATTGAGTTCTCCACCCCGCCGCCGATGTTGAACGCCTCCCCCGCAGTCTGCTCGATCTGTTGATATGCCGACACGTAGCAGCTCACGGCATCCGAAACATGCAGTAGGTCCCGCACCTGCTTGCCGTCTCCTGAAACGGTAAATGCTGGCCGCGTAAGGTTCTGCTTGCTCTCGAGGGCCTGGCGCACAAACCACCCCACCCAGCCCTGGTCGTAGGTCGCAAACTGTCGTCCTCCATAGATCGTCGAGTGGCGAAACACCACCGTCTTCAGCCCGAAGCCTCGCGCATAGTCCAGCATGTATTGGTCCGCCGCGCCCTTGCTGCAGCCGTACGGCGTGTGAAATTCGATCGGCGTCGCTTCGTCCACGCCACCCGAGGCGATCCCGCCTCCACCCGGTACGTACGCGCGCGGCTGGTATCGCGTCGCGGCTTCCACCAGGTCCAGGTGACCGAGGTTGCCATACACCTTGTTTGACGACGCATACACCACCACTGTCTCTGGGCTGTGCCGCCGCACCGCCTCCAGCACGTTGATTGAACCCAGCACGTTGATCTCGAAGTCGCGTCGCGGATTCTCCATCGACGTTGTCATCGCCACCTGTCCCGCCAGGTGAAAGATCACCGCCGGCTTATCCTGGGCGATCACCTGATCGACGTCAAAGGCATTGCGAATATCGCCGTGAGCGAACCGCAGCCGCCCATCCGCATGCGGCAGCGTCCGCAGCCATTCTAGATTCTCCGACGATCCATGCCGCGCCAGCGAGTCGAACACCGCAACGTCCCATTCATCCTCCAGCAGGTGAGCCGTCAGGTTCGACCCCACAAATCCGGCTCCGCCCGTAATCAGAGCCTTCATCGTCCCACCGCCTTGCGTGCGATCTCTCCGGTCGCATCCCGCCGCGCGTCCGACTGGAACTTCCGCAGCTTGCGCAGCGTCGCCAGGTAGCCAAACGCGAACTGCACCAGCTTGCGCTTCGACTCTCCCGCCTTGCGCCGCTCAAAGGTTACCGGAACCTCGGTAATCCGCGCGGGCGGCCGGTGCGTCACTGCCTTGATCAAAATCTCTTCCAGAATGTCAAAGTCGCTCGATTCCAGCCGCAGCGGCGTCAGCACCGACCGTCGATACAGGCGAAAGCTGTTCGTCACATCCTTTGCCCGGATGGAAAATGCCACGCGAAACGTCAGGTTTACCAGATAGCTCATCCAGATCAGCACCGCCGGGTTCTCCGTCTTCCCCCCCGGCGCATACCGAGATCCGATCACGATGTCAAAGCCATCGCGCTGCGCCCACATGGAAGCGAAATAGCTCGGGCTATGCGATCCGTCCGCATCCATGCACAACAGGTACTTTCCCTGCGCCTCGCGAATTCCAGTCCGGATCGCGTCCCCATACTGGTTCCCGCCCTGCCGCGGCACGTGCCGGACCCCCATTGCAGCGCACACAGTAGGGGTGTCGTCCATTGGCGTTTCCGTATCCAGGATGACAATCTCGTAGTCCGGGGTTAGGGCCGCGGCCGCCGTCTGGATCTGCGGCAGCAGGTCCGGAAGGTTTGCTCCTTCCAGGTAAGCCGGAATTATTATGCTCAACTCCATCACGTCGTGCTCTCCATCCTCGTTCCTAGGTGTTCGCTGCCTATCGTAGTGCCTGCTCCGGCTTGCGCAACCGCAGCCCGGGAAAATCCCTCTCAGCCAATTGCCACACCGCGTAGGCCAGGTTGGTCCTGGGCTGCCACCCCATGCTCTTCATCCGCTCAATGTCGGCCACCAGGTGCATCGGCTCATGCGGATGAAACGGCTTTTCGCCCAGCCGAAGGTCCACCTTCAAGTTCAACTGCTCAATCACGTCCAGCACAATATCCTTTAAGGATAGCGAACGTCCGGATCCGACGTTGAAGATGTTGCGCGCCGGCTCCGTTCCATGCTCCAAAATCAGGCAGATCGCCTCCGCCGCATCCTGGACCGAACAAAAATCGCGTAGCTGGGTCCCCGCCGACATCGAAAACGGTTCGCCCTGCAGCGCGTTCCGCAGCAGAGAAGGGAACAGCCGGTCTCCGCCATCACGCAGTCCGGTAAACGAGAACGGACGCACTACCGTCAGGTGCCGGTTCAGCCGGTCTGCCCCCGCGCGCAGCAGGCAGTCCGAAGCCGCCTTGCTCGCACCGTACGGGTGCAGCGTGTCAATCGGATCGCCCTCGTGGCATGGACGCTCCTGCGACTGGTACACCAGCCCCGTGCTCATATGGATAAAGTGGCAGTCTGCAATCTCGCACGACGCGCGAAACAGTTCGACTGTCGCGCTTACGTTCAGATCGATCACGTCGAACCAGCTGATCTTTGACGGGCGCACTCCCGTCGCTGCGCAATGAATGATCGCGTTCGGCTGAAAATCCAAAGCCGCTTCCGTAAACCGCGCCATCTCGCGCATGTCCACCTTTTGCTGACCCACATTCGGATGTGCCGCAAAAAGATGCGGATCCACCCTCCGGACAAGCGCTTGGATCCGCGTCCGCGGATGAGTGGTCGCAAGATGATTGACGATGTTATACCCGAGAGTGCCTGTCGCTCCGGTTACCAGAACTCTCGCAAGATGGGGTCGCGTCATTGCCTTTCGAGGAGGAGCCTTTCGTCACGCCATCACACAACTCTTTTGGCCAAACCCTCATCGAGGCGATGCCTTCCCAAAGTCTACCACTTGGTAATGTTACCAGACGCCCACCCACTCCCTAGATCTTCTGCACCCGATGCACATCCCGCACTCCCGGCACCTTCCTCAAGTTCAGCACCAGCCGGTTCAGATGCCGCAAATCCACCGTCTCTACTACAAAGTCCACCACCGCATTGCCATCCGCGGTCGGCTTCGTATCCACGCTCTTGATGTTTGTTCCATCGTCGGAGATGATCGCCGTGAACTCCTTCAGCATCCCTGTCCGGTCGTCGCACAGCACCGTCAGCTTCACCGGATACGTTTGCGCCTTCTCGACTCCCGGCTCCTTCGGCCCCGAACCCCACTCCACCTGGATCCGCCGGTCCGACTCATACAGCAGGTTCTGCACATTCGGGCAGCTCCTCGCATGCACGGCCACCCCCTTGCCCCGCGTCACATACCCCACAATCTCTTCACCCCGAATGGGGTTACAACAGCGCGCCCGGTACACCAGCAGATCGTCCTGCCCTTCCACCTGCAGCGAGTCCGAGCCGCGCCCAAAAAACACACGCTTCACCGCCTCGCTCATCTGCCCGATTGCGCCCGCAACCGGACTCTCCGCCGCTGCCGCCGAAA
>CAXUNW010000048.1:0-15839 GCA_964252505.1 uncultured Acidobacteriaceae bacterium | reverse complement strand
CGCCATGTCGGTGAGGCTGGCGGCGCGGATCGTGGCTCCGGGGAACTGGGTGCGGAGTTTTGCGTAGATGGCGGCGATTTCTTCGGCGGTGTGGGGGCCGGAGTTGGCGTTGCGAACGTGGACGGAGAGGGCAAGGGGGGCACCGGGGACCTGGAGGGTGCTGCCGTAGTCGTGGCGGTGGTAGACAACGAGGAGGTCGTGGCCGGCGGCGTCTCGCCAGAGGAAGAGGTCGGGGACGCTGGGCGGGAAGCTGGCGGCGTTGAGCAGCAACGTCGCCGGCGTGACGATGATCTTGGCGAGCAGGCGGATGCCGGCGGTGTGGAGCGGGGCGATGAGGCCGCGGGTGTGGCCGGGGACGTCGGTCATCTTGGCGGCGAGGGTGCGGCGGGCGAAGCGGCGGTCGAGGTCGGCGGCGAAGCCGAGGGCTCCGGCGACCATGGTGGGGTCGAGCATCTCCGATTGCCAGCTGAAGGGGAGGGCATGGTAGGCGATGTCGCCGTCGGCGATGGCCTGCTCCATGGTGCGGCGCTGGGCGGGTGTGGCCTGCTCGAGGTACTCGTAGAGGAGCCAGGAGCCGGTGGTCCAGGTGTAGCGGTCAGGACCAGCGTGACGGAGCTGAGTGGCGCGGTCGATGGCGGCGGGGTAGAAGATGTCGAAGTAGCGGCGGAGGACGTGGGCCTGGGTGTCGGTGAAGCCGACGTCGAGGTGGCATTTGAAGAGGACGAGAACCTGGGTGACAGGTGGGTCCGGGATGGCGGCGAAGAGGCGGGTAGGCGTGAGAGACGCGGCGGCGGCGAGTTTGAGGAGGGTGCGCCGATCAAGGGGTGAAGAGGGCATGTTGTGGAACGTTAGTGGCCGGGCGGAGAGGTGTCAATGTGAGTTTGCGGCTACTGACGGCGGGTGGGAGGCTGATGGTGGATCGGCCTGGATCGCGTGGCGGATGGGGACACCGTGCGTTCTGCGATGATGGCCGGCAGGGCTGCTATGCTTTCACCTAGTACGGTGACGGAGAGTCCGGCTGATCAGGCCGGGCTTTTCGGTTTAAGTGTCGGGCAAGGAGGGGTTGTCCATGCCGGGGGAAGAGTTATCCGGGCTGGTTCTTGGGATCGAATCCTCGTGCGATGAGACCGCGGCTGCCGTGGTGCGGCGTGGCAGGGAAGTCCTTTCGAACAGCATCGCCAGCCAGATTGCGCTGCATGCGGGCTATGGCGGTGTGGTGCCTGAGCTGGCGAGCCGAGAGCATCTGCGGAACATTGTGCCGGTGGTGCGGGCGGCAATGGGAGAGGCGGGTGTGCGGTACGAGGAGCTCGATGCGATTGCGGTGACGCAGGGTCCGGGGCTGGCGGGGGCGCTGCTGGTGGGTCTTCTGTATGCGAAGGGGCTGGCGTTCGCGGCGGGTAAGCCGCTAATTGCGGTGAACCATCTGGAGGGCCACATTCACGCGGTGCTGATGGAGTCCGGCGAGCGGCTTCCGCAGCCGCTGCTTGCTCTGGTGGTCTCGGGGGGTCACACCCATCTGTACCTGGCGCAGCAGGGTGCGGACGCGGGGTGGCAGTACCGCAACGTGGGCCGCACGGTGGACGACGCGGCGGGCGAGGCGTATGACAAGGTGGCCAAGCTGCTGGGGCTTGGGTATCCGGGAGGGCCGTGGATCGACGCGCTTGCGCCTTTCGGGGATCCGCGTGCGATAGCATTTCAGTTTCATGGGGTTACCCCACGTGCCGGGGCCACGGTAAGCAAGAAGGCGCAGGCCGGGGTGGCCGGGGAGGCGCGGTTCGACTTCTCGTTTTCGGGGATCAAATCCGCCGTGCTGCGCTATGTGCAGGCGCATGGAATGCGGGAGGCGGCGGCGGCCCGGCAGCGGGCGCTGGGCATCTCCGGGAGCTTCAAGCCGGAGGATGCGCGTGCGCTGTGCGATGCGCAGACGCTGGACCTGCTGGCCAGCTTCCAGCATGCAGTGACGGGTGTGCTGATCCGGCGGACGCTTGCGGCGGCAGACGCGCTGGGAGCACGGAGCGTGCTTGTGTCAGGCGGGGTGGCCGCGAACCGGGAGCTGCGCCGGCGTTTTCCGGAGGCTACGCGGCTGCCGGTTGCGTTTCCGTCCATGAGCCTGGCCACGGATAATGCGGCCATGATTGCTGCGGCCGCGTGGCCGAGATTGCTGGCGCATGAGGCTGCCGGAAGCACCCTGGGAGCGGCGCCGCAGATGAAACTCGGCTAGCCTTGCGGACGTGCCTTTTGCATCTCGGCAGCCAGAGTGTCGAGCGACGTGGTGGTGGCCATCTCGACCAGTTCGGTGTCACCTTCGACCTCAGAGATCTCGAGCTTGCGGCAGATGATGCGGAGCAGCTGCAGCGCTTTCGTCACTTCTTTTTCCGCGAGGAGATCGATCTGCAGGTTGACGTGATCGCGGGAGTCGCTCCGCTGCTGCATGCGGTTCTGCTTCATCAGCACGAAGGTGCTGAGCAGGACGCCTTCGACCGAGACGATCATGGCCAGGAGGATGAAAGGATATGGATCGAACCTGGGGAGGAAGGGAAGGACCCCGGTGTTGATAAGGAACCAGACGAGGAACCAGATGGCATGGACAAGGACGAAGGTCATGCTGCCGGAGAAGTCACCGATCCCGTCCGCCATTCGGTCCACCAGCCCGCGGCCCTGCTCCGACTCGCGGTTCTTCTCGGCGATCCACTGCACACTCGACTTGACCGTTGTGAGCGTTTTTTCCTTCGGCTGACTCATAGTGTGTATAGATGCTGCGAGAGCCCGGTTTGACCGGTTGCGCTGGAGTGCTCGGCGTATCGTCTAGAATCAAGGCCGAAGACCAAACTGCCAGAAAGCGATCTGCACGGCGCCAGCGCCCGCAGCGGGACAAGACAAGCGGTGCCTCTCGAACTGTTCAATACTCTTTCCGGCAAGATCGAGCCGCTGCTGCCTGTGGGTGCGCCAGCGCTTCGCATGTATGCCTGCGGTCCGACGGTTTACGACTATGGCCACATTGGCAACTTTCGCACCTTTCTGCATGTCGATGTGCTACGCCGTTTTTTGAAGCAGCTTGGTCACCCTGTCCAGCATGTGATGAACATTACCGATGTGGATGACAAGATCATTCGCAATGCATTGGCAGCGGGTTTGCCGATCGGCGAATACTCGGCCCGGTACGAGCAGGCATTTTTCGAGGACCTGGACTCGCTTTCCGTCGAGCGGCCGGAGCATCTGCCGCGGGCGACGGAGAATATTCCGGCAATGGTCTCGCTGATTGAGGAGTTGGCGGCCAAGGACATGGCGTACCAGGTGGATGGGGGTTCCTGGTACTTTCGGATCGGGCGCGACCCGGACTATGGCAAGCTGGCGAAGAAGGATCTGGCGAGTATCGAGGATGGAGCGCGGGTGGATGTGGACGAGTACGACAAGGACCATGCGAGGGACTTTGCGCTGTGGAAGGCAGTAAAGCCGGAGGGGACGGCCGAGCACCACTGGCAGACGACGCTGGGGCCGGGGCGGCCGGGCTGGCACATTGAATGCTCGGCGATGGCGACGCGGTTTCTGGGCGAGTCGTTCGACCTGCACGCGGGTGGCGAGGACCTGATGTTCCCGCACCATGAGAACGAGATTGCGCAGTCGGAGTCTGCCTCCGGGACCACCTTCGCCCGCCACTGGATGCATGTACGGTTCCTGCTGGTTGAGGGCCGGAAGATGGCGAAATCAGAGGGCAACTTCTATACGCTGCGCGATTTATTGCTGAAGGGTTACCGGGCGTCGGCGATCCGGTTTCTGCTGATCAGCGTTCCGTACCGGCATCAGCTGAACTTTACCTTTCCGGGGCTGGCGGATGCGGCGAATGCCGTGGAGCGCCTGCGGACGTTCCAGCGGCGCATGGCGGGCCTGGCCAACAGACCGGTCGACGAGGCGGGTACGAACGGGAGGCCGGAGCTTGCGGGGACGGTGAACCAGGCGCGGGAGAACTATACGGCGGCGCTGGCGAACGATCTGAACACGGCGGAGGCGGTGGCGGCGATCTTCGAGCTGGTACGGGCGGGCAATGTGGCGGCGGACAGCGGCTCGCTGACGGCGGAGGCTGCGGGCGAGATCCTGAAGGTGCTTGGGCTGTTCAACGATGTATTTGCGGTGCTCGATGACCAAGATGATGCGATTACCCGGTCAGCGCTGGAGTGGGCAACGCGCGAGGGGCGACTGGAGGAGGCGAATCCGGACCTGGTGGCTACGCTTGCGCTGACGGATGAGGCGATCGGGGCGCTTATCGGTGAGCGCGCGCAGGCCAAGAAGCAGCGGAACTTCTCCCGGGCGGATGCGATCCGAAAGGACCTGCTGGCCAAGGGCATTCTGCTGAAGGATACACCGGCGGGCACGGAGTGGACGCGGAAATAGAGGTAGGCGCGGTAGCCTGGGCCGGCATCCAAGGATGATGGCTGTCTGCAAACATCTCACCGCCAGCAAGCCTCACACGCCGAACACGGTAGGCTGCGAGGAATGCATGAAGACCCACTCGCAGTGGGTTCACCTACGCACATGCCTGACTTGTGGGCATGTGGGGTGCTGCGATTCGTCGCCGGGCAGGCACTCGACCAAGCACTTCCATGCGACTCAGCACCCGGTAATGATGTCGAAAGAGCCAGGGGAGACCTGGCGATGGTGCTTTGTGGATGAGGTGGTTGCCGAGTGATCCGCTTGGCGGTAACCGAGGGTAACCAGGTGGGTGCACACTGGTGCATGCCAGGGATGGGACTGTCCGTCTCGATCCTGCCTCTATTGGCTATCATCGACCTAACGGGAAGAAACATGAGTCCCTACTCAGAGATTTACGGAGAGAACGATCATGACAAGCCCCTACTTTAAAATCAGCGATCGGTTCCGACGCGCGGTGGAGAAAAAGATCGCGCGCCTGGAGCAGGGCGCCGCATTTGATGCGGATCAGCTCGGAGCGATTGCATGCGAGGATCACCGCAAGCGGCAGATGCAGCTAATCAACACGCAGATCGAGATCGCGGTACAACTGCGCGCGCGTCTGAGCTTTGCGGACGCGATACCTGCTGATTTCATCCTTTCTCCGGCATACATGACCCGGTAGCCACCTTGTATTAGTCGGGGGTACACAGCTTCCTGGAAACTGACGGAGTGTGACCACCCACGTTCAGGCCCCGGCGTCTAAGCACTGGGAGCTTGCTCTGGATGCCTGATGGAACGGGAAGCCGGGGGATGACGCACCAAGGTGGCGGGTGCATGGTGCGTGAGTGGTTCGTTGCGGCGTTCGTGGTTTGCGGGCTGGGGATGGGTGACGGGGTCTGCCAGGTGCGGTATCCTGCGCCGGCGCCGGATGCGGCGGCCAGAGCGGCTCATCGTACCCGGCTGATTCTAAAAGACGGCAGCTACCAGGTTGTGATGAGCTACACGGTGGTGGGCTCCGTGGTGCGGTTCGTGAGTGCGGAGCGCGGCGGCGATGTGGAGGAGATTCCGACCTCGCTGGTCGACCTGGAGGCTACGCGGCGATACGAGCAAGCGCATACGGTTAAGGCCGAGCCTGAGGACTCACAGGAGGGCAGGCCACCCGTGCTTGACCCCGAGCTCGTGAAGGAAGAGGCGGAGCGGGCCTCCTTGACGCCCGAGGTCGCTCCAGACCTTCGGCTCGCGAGCGAAGACGCAATTTTGCTGCTCGATACCTTTCAGGGCGTGCCGGAGCTGGTGCCGCTCGCACAGACGGGCGGCGACCTAAACAAAAGCACCGGCCACAGCATCTTGAAGAGCAAGGTGAACCCGCTGGCGAGCTCTCACCAGATTGTTCAGATCAAGGGGACCCGTGCGGCGGTGCAGGCCCATGTCGACACCCCGATTCTTTACCTTCGGGTAGGAGAAGAGACGGCTCCGACGGGGAGCGCGCCACTGGTGGTGGACACGCATGCGGCGCAGGGGAATGCCCCGGTGATTGCGTCCGGCGGCTCGACGGACTCACGCTATGTGATTGTGCAGGCCGACGTTCGCCAGGACATCCGGGTGCTGACAAGCTTCAAGATCAGTGCGTTCGGCGGGGTGCAGCGGCAGGAAGACATTATCGAGACGACGACTGAGGTTCTACCGGGAGGACACTGGATGAAGCTGACGCCGCGGCGACCGCTCGGCTTCGGAGAGTATGCGCTGATGGAGATCTTGTCGGACCGGGAGGTTAACCTGGGAGTCTGGGACTTTGGCATCCATCCAACGGCACCAGAGAACCGCGATGCGCTGCACCCTGAGCCCCGGCGGCCGGTGAGCCTTGAACGTCACCCTCGGGACTAGACACAATCAGCCGCGCTGGGGGACAGGTTCAGTCTCCAGCTGGGATGGGACGCTGACAACGGCTCTCTCTGCAACCTCCGGCGCTGTTGCCGCGGGCGGATCGACGGCCCGGGGCTTTGTTTCCGCGCTGGAGAGGTATAGGGCAGGGTCGATCAGCAGGCCTTGTCCCATGACGGCGAGGTTGTCGCGGGTAGAGTTTTTGACCTTGTACATCATTGTGTCGGCGACCCGGAGCATGGCGTGGACTGACCCGGCGTCGGTAGGAAAGCTTGCGAGCCCGAAGCTTCCGGTGAGCCGTAGGGGAGATGTGCTTTCGAGGAAGACTGTTTCGCGCATGGCAAGGAAGATGTCGCGGGCGACGGCGAGGGCCTCCGGCTTGTCCATGCGGGGCAGCAGGACGACAAATTCGTCGCCCCCGTAGCGGAAGCAGGGGCGCTCCGGACCGGCGCGACGCTTCAACATCTGTCCGACTTCCGCCAGCAGCTGGCTTCCGACGAGGTGCCCGTGCTTGTCGTTGACACTTTTGAAGCGGTCAAGATCAATAAAGAGCAAGCTGAATGGCTCGCCCTGGCCTGCTGCGCTGCGCGCGACGCACTCTTCCATGAGGTTGTAGAGATGGCGCGAGTTGTATAAACCCGTGCAGCTATCGGTGATGCTGAGCTGCTGAATCAGCTCCATCGACTGCGCGTTCTGGATGGCGATGGCTGCATAGTCGCAGAGGATGCGCAGGAAAGAGAGCGAGTACTCCGACATGAGGTCGAACTTGCTGTTAAGAAGCTGGATGACGCCCAGAGTCTTGTTGGCCGAGCGGACCGGCACGCAGGCCATGGAGTGGATCGTCAATTCCGGGTGCCGCCGTGCGAATGCCGACCAGTGTGGGTCGAGCGAGACATCCGGAACCATGAGGGGATTGCCAGTCTGCGCGACCCAGCCGGCGACACTTTCGCCCATGGCCACCCGGAGCCCCTTAAGACTTTCGGCCTCTTCACCAACGGCGATACGGTAATAAAGCTCTTTGGTCTGCTCGTCCACCATCAGCAGAGACCAACGCTCAGGCCCAAAGAAGCCTGCCATCTTGTTCATGATGGTGAGGAGGATTTCCTCAAGCTCCAAGGTCGAAGTCAGGGCTCTTGCAACGTCATGGAACACCCTAAGGTGATCCATTTGCCGGCTTTCGATGACCTGATACGGTATTTTGTTCGCCATGGTCTACCCGAAAGCTTGCGTGGGGGCTCAATGCGCCTCCTGATCGATCATCGACAAGGATTGCGAATACTTCAACCTACCAGATAATCGGGGAGTAAAAACCCGATAGGGGTACTTTATCCCCCAATATGAACCATGCTCCGTGAAGGTTTTTCGAATCCTGCCTCACCAATATGATGTCTTGCCTCTTTTCGCAGGATCACCTGCCGGATGTAGTCGCGCAGTTCGGGGTCACCGGCTCCACGCGCCAGTCTTCCCTGGAGGTCGTGATCGGTCTGCGAAAAGAGGCAGGTGCGGATTTTGCCATCTGAGGTGAGCCGGACACGGCTGCAGTGGCCGCAGAAGGGCTGCGAAACCGGCGCGATAATGCCGATCTCTCCCAGACCATCCTCAAAGGTGAATCGGCGGGCGGTCTCGCTTGCGGCGTGCGGGGCAAGATCGCGCAGGGGATACATGGCAGAGAGTCGCGCCACGATCTCCTCCATGGGAACGACGGTCTCGGGCTTCCAGGTGCGATCTTCCTCAAGGGGCATGAACTCGATAAAGCGGACGATGACGCCTTCGCGCCGGGAGAAGTCGGCGAAAGCCTCGATCTGATCCTCGTTGAAGCCGCGCAGGAGGACGCAGTTGATCTTGACTGGGCCAAGGCCCGCGGCCTGAGCGGCGCGAACGCCGGCAAGGACCTTCTCGAAACTTCGCGGAACCCGGGTGATCCGCGAGAAGGTCTCGGTGTCCATGGCATCCATGCTGACGGTCACGCGGTTGAGGCCAGCACCTGCAAGGGGCTCGGCAAGACCCTGCAGGAGGTGGCCGTTTGTGGTCAGAGCCAGATCGAGCCGGTCTCCTGCCGTGGGACCGAAGGTTGTGCGCATGCGCGCCAGGTCGGCGACCATCTCTACCAGGCCGGCGCGCAGAAGCGGTTCGCCGCCGGTGATGCGAACTTTTTCGATGCCAAGCGAGACGAACAGGCCGATCATCCGCACGTAATCCGCGATGGCCAATTCGCTGAAGGCCACGTTCTCCTCGCCGGTGCGGCAGTAGACGCAGCGATAGTTGCAGCGGTCTGTCACGGAGATGCGGAGGTCGGTGATGGCGCGCCCGAAGCTATCCCGCAGGCGGCCATCGGCAGGCGCGACAACCGGCGCAACACTGCCCAGCACCCGCAGACCGGGAAGGGGGGGGAGCGACACCGGAAGATCGAGGGCAGTGGTGACCATGCTCATCTCAGTGTACCGTTCGATGCCGGGAAGAGCCGGGAGGGCGCAAGGAGGACGCGCTTCTTGTGTGTCGGTCCCCCTCGGCGGGGTAAGGGAAAACTTTAGGGAGCTTTCACACTAAAGTAAGGTCTGCTCCATTATGGGATTGATTTGGGCCTGTGAGTTCCAATATGGTCTGAATGGTTGATAGTAACGCGGTTGATCCGTACGTCAGGAACTCACACCATGCTTCCCATTGAAACGGCCGCTGCAGGATACGGTCGGCACCCACTCATTTTCGTTGTGGCGGCGGTGACGGTCTTCGGCATTCTTTTGCTGCTTCGGGTGCACGCGCTTCGTGCGCGCCGGGGCCTGCTTCCGCGGCGTCCTGGCCACACAGAGGACAGCTTCGTCCATCATGTCGCAAGCTTCGGGCTTCATCCGCGCATTGCGCGTACGACGTATCGCTATCTCCAGAGAAGTTGCAAGGTGCGATTTCCGATCTTAGTCGAGGACTCACTCCGCGAGGACCTTGGATTGGACCAGCGTGCCTTGATCGAGGCGACTCGCGCTTTGCTGCTGGAGAACGGGCGTGAGTCCGGGCAGCACTATATGCCGAACTCACTGGTGACGGTCGGAGACCTGATCGGCTTTATCCAGTCTTCGGCACGCGCGGAGATCGATCGGGCGGCATAGACGATCGCGTTTCGCGAACGACTTCTTAGTAGCTGATGAACTCGTTGCTTCCCCTGCGCAGACGGAGGCCGGCAACGCCGAAGACCAGGGACAAGATGAAGGTCGTGGCGTTCCAGTAGGCGACAGGGTGTATCAATCCAGGTGAGTAGGTCATGTCCTGCCCGGACCAGAGCGTGAGGAGCCCTGAGACGATGAGACACTGAACGCAGATGACCAGGAAGAGCTGACCACGACGGCGACGCCGATCGAGCGCCTCTACCTCATCGGGTGTCAGGGTGCGTTCGTAGATGGGCAGCAGCATATTCGCCATGGAATTTCCTCAAGGTTCGTTCTGCCGATGGCACAACGAGGACTATACCTACAACCTAATTAAACCACATCCTTGGAACGGGCAGAGATCCTACAGGAATGCCACAGATTGCAATCCGACCACATCGAACCGTTTCCGGCAGCGGATGTTCTTGCATCCCATCGGATCGTCGCGGCGCACCATGTAGCTTTGAGCTTTGGCGAACCGGGCTTTATCCCGATCATCCGCGCCGCGCGGAAGCTGGGCCTTCTTTCTGCGGACGATCCAAGAGACTTGATACTCGTTAGCCTGGCCGCAGTGAGGACAACTCATCGTATGCGTCCGCATTTCGGATTTTTCGTCGAAAAAGTCCCGTTCTTCCATCCGTTCACCTCGTGCCGGTCTGCTTCCAGGAACGCTTCGCCCTTGTGGGGTCAGATGCGAGATCACGGCTGCCGCGCTGTCCGCCTGGCTGAAGGCGGCGAACGGCCTCCCTGGCGCGATCCTGAGTATTGCATAATCATCATGGCGAGCGACGTGGTTTTCACCAGTTCGCGGTCAATGAGCGAATGCCTCTATGAGCAAACCAACGAAGCGGAGCTTCTCGATCGTCAAGGCAGTGAAGCGAAATGCGCGTGACCGGCTGGGATCGCCCCCGGCGGAACGTGTGATTGCCGACCCCAAGCAGAAGGCGGCTGCCAAGCCAAAGCACAGGCAGACCCTGGCGGACCTGCTGACCCCTGATACCGAACGTCCCTGAGACGCTCGCAGGCTACCGAAAGGCCCCCATGGTACGGCCTGCAGCTGTTTTACTCTTCAGCCTTGTTGTCGCCGCCGCCAACGGGGCAGACCCTCCCGGTGGACCAGGGAACCGTGAACGCTGCGATTGAGTAAAGCCGGCTTTTGGTGTATCCCCTAAACTGGAACGTATGAGTCTCGACGTAGCGCTTATCCTTTTTCAAATCGTCGTACTCTTCTTTACGATCTCGGTTCAGGAGTGCGCCCACGCGTATGTCGCGTGGCGGCTTGGCGATGCGACGGGCAAGATGCTTGGCCGGGTGACGCTCAACCCGTTGCGCCACATCGACATCCTCGGCACGCTGATCTTTCCGGTGATTGCGCTGATCTACGGATGGGCACTGATTGGCTGGGGCAAACCGGTTCCGGTGACGACCCGGAACTTCAAACATTACCGGCGGGACGATGTGTTGACGGCGCTTGCAGGCCCGGGATCGAACCTGGCGCTGGCTCTGATCGCGCTTGTGCTGCTGTTGGTTTTGAAGCACATTATTGCAGGGGGCGCGCTTGCCATTCTGGCGGCCATGTCGGTCGCTTTTCACCTTCAGGGGATCGACCTGAGCCATCTGCCAACGCTCTTTCCGATCGCACTGCTGCTCTACTACCTCATCTTCATCAACCTGACGCTGTTTGTCTTCAACCTGATTCCGATTCCACCTCTTGACGGCAGCCGCGTGCTGCGCCACTATCTGCCGTTCAACGCACTGAAGGTCTACGACAATCTGGGGATTTTCTCGCTTGTGCTGTTCTTCTTGCTGGGTGGGCGGATTCTCTCGGCCTTCTTTCCGCCGCTGATTGCTGTCTTCAACCATGCGCTGGACGTGCTCTAGTCCTGTACCCTTGAACCGAACCCTTTCGATGACCGAATCCGCTCCACAGCCACGACCTCGCGTCCTCTCCGGTATGCGCCCTACGGGGCGACTGCACCTGGGCAACTACATGGGAGCTCTCTACAACTGGGTGCAGCTGCAGCATCGGTACGACTGCTTCTTCTTTATAGCCGACCTGCACGCGCTGACGACCGAATACCCTGATCCAAGCGGCATCCCTGGCCATACGCACGAGGTGGTTCTCGACTTTCTTGCGGCCGGGCTTGATCCTGCGCTTTGCACGCTCTTCGTGCAGAACGATGTTCCGGCGCATGCGGAGCTGAACACGCTGCTGGGCAACATAACGCCCCTGGGTTGGCTGGAGCGGGTGCCGACCTATAAAGACCAGCAGGAGCAGCTGAAGGAGAAGGACCTTGCCACGTACGGCTTTCTTGGCTATCCTCTGCTGCAATCGGCGGACATACTGCTCTATCAGCCGCATTTTGTGCCGGTGGGCAAGGATCAGGAGGCGCATGTGGAGATTACGCGCGAGCTGGCGCGGCGCTTCAACCAACTCTATCCAGGCAGCTTCTTTATGGCGGAAGGGGCGGCACCGTGGGAGCTTGAGGCGGTGAAGACCAAGGCGCGCAAGCTGGCGGGCGACGCGGGGAAGAGCCGCTTCAGTCCGCACGAGCTGCTGGCGGCGGCACCGCAGACGAAGCTCAAAAGCACATACGGCACGCACGCCATTCTGCCCGAGCCTGAGGTTCTGCTGACGCCCTCGCCGAAGCTGCCCGGCACCGATGGGCGCAAGATGTCGAAGAGCTATGGGAATGCCATTCTGCTGTCAGACCCTGAGGTCGAGGTGCGCGGCAAGCTGAAGACGATGGTGACGGATCCGGCGCGGGTGCATCGCACCGATCCGGGCGACCCAGCGTTGTGCCCGGTGTTCGATCTGCACCGCGTCTTCTCTACGCCCGAGACGCAGCAGGAGGCCGCGGAAGGCTGCCGGACGGCGGGAATCGGGTGTATTGAGTGCAAGTCCTGGCTTGCTGATGGTGTGCTGGCGACGCTTGCGCCGATCCAAGAGCGCCGACGTCATTTCGAGGCAAATCCGGCTCTCGTCGAGGACATCCTTACCGACGGTGCACATCGGGCGCGGGCGCGGGCGGCGCAAACGATGCACGAAGTCCGGGCCGTGATGGGCCTGGCCCAACCCCGAGCGTGACCATGGACGAGACGCCGCCGCCCGAGACGCCGCCGACCTTCACGCTGGAGCCCCGCACTATCCAGCCGCCGCCCACAAAACCCGCGCAGCGTGGCGAGGAGGTGTCGCAGTCTCCATTTTCCGTTACCGTCGGGCAGGTCTATGACGGGCCACTTGACCTGCTGCTCGATCTGATTCGCAAGCAAAATATTGACATCTACGATATTCCAATTGCGAGGATTACGAGCCAGTTCCTGGACTACACGCACCAGCTACGGCAGACGGATGTGGACGCGGCGGGGGATTTCATCTACATGGCTTCGCTGCTGATCCATATCAAGAGCAAGACGCTTCTGCCGCGGGACCCTGCGTTGGCACCTGGCGTGGAAGACCCGGAAGATCCGCGGCGGGAGCTTGTCGAGCGTCTTTTGGAGCATGAACGCTTCAAGGCAGCCGCCCAGATGCTGATGCAGAAGCAGCAGATTGAAGACGCTACCTGGACCAATCCTGGGCTGAAGGCGTTCCGGCGCGACCAGGACGCTGGGAGCGCCGATCCGGAGCGCGAGATTGTGGCCGACACGGTCGACCTGGTGCGGGTCTTTCAGGATGTTCTTGAGCGGCTGCGGACCCGTCCTGTGCTGAATGTGGACGAAGATGCCGTGACGGTGGCGCAGATGATCGACTACACCCGCCGCCGTCTGCTGCTTGAAGACAAGCCGGTATCGCTGCGGCGGCTGCTGCATAACACGCATACGGAGCGGGCGCTTATCTGCATGTTCCTGGCGCTGCTGGAGCTGGTGCGGCTGCAGGCCATCCTGCTGCATCAGCCGGTACTTGGGGGCGACATTCTCGTCAAGAAGTCGGAAGGATTTGACGATGGGCTGGCCGGTCAGGCGGATGCGCGGGACGACTGGCGTTAGAGCCGGTCCCCGGTCATCTCGCAAAGAGGCGGCAGCGATCGTTCCCTCGGTGGTTAGAAGCACAGCGGCGGCTGGGGCGGGCTGCAACGCCGTCACGTGAAGCTTGCGCGTTTGACCTTCTGCCGGAAGTCCTGTCCTTGCATATCGACGACCACGCACATCTCCTGCAGGCGCGACCGCATGCGTTCGCCGATGCGGTCGCCTAGGTTTTCGTCCACCCGGCCGGTGGCGGGATTCATCGTCAGGGGAGGGAGATTGGGGTAGTTGGACGTGATGATAGTGGTTCGGCGGTCGTTATACCGGGTGTTGAGGATGTGGGCGACTGTGTCCCAGACCCAATCGGTAGGCTTGGTGGCGCCAAGCTCGTCGAGGACGAGGACCTCGGCGGCGAAGACCGGTTTGAGGACAGCCATCTCCGTCATGGAGTTGGCTGGGCTGTAGGTGCTTTGAATCTCTTTGAGCAGGTCGCGATAGTCATAGAAGAGGCCTGCCGCACCGCGCTCCTCGATGAGAGCCTTGAGCACACCGACCGCAAGATGGGTCTTGCCGACGCCGATTGAACCGCAGAAGAGGAAACCATTGTCGTTGGTATCGACCGGATAGCCGGTAACAAAGCTTCTTGCCTTAAGGTGTGCGGCCACCAGGGCGCGGTTAGAGCCGGGGAAGTCGGTCTCGAAGTTGTCGATGGAGCAGTTTTCGTATCGTTTGGGGATGCGTGCCCGCGTCAGCAAGCGGTTTGCGCGGAGTTCCAGCCGGCAGGTACAGGGCGCGGCGACCTGGCGGCCATTTTCCTGGAGGATGCGTAGACCTGCGCCTTCGCAGATGGGACAGACCTGGGGCATAGAGGTTCAGTATCGCAGGGGTTGCATCGGGGGTCGAGGCTGCTACATCCTATATACTGTTGGGGCGGGGATGACCCGTCAGCGGCTGCGCGACAGGCCCTTCGATGTGACGTGAGCATACCGTTTGCAAGCGAACCGCGCGCCGTGTGGAACACCCATTTCGCAGGAAAAGAGATTGCCATGGCAAAGCAGGGGATTCATCCGGATTATCACGTGACAACGGTCAAGTGCGCGTGTGGAACGAGTTTTGAGACACGGTCGACGCACCGTGGCGATATTGTGCTGGAAATCTGTTCAGCATGCCACCCATTCTTTACCGGTAAGCAGAAGCTTATTGACACCGCAGGTCGGGTGGAACGGTTCCGGCGGAAGTTCGCAAAGAGCGATGCGGGCAAGGCGGCGGAGACGGCGAAGGCGGATGCGAAGTAGGAAGGTCCAGATGCCGGCAAAGGCCTCCGCAATGTGCGGGGGCCTTTTGCTTTGAGGGAGATGCGGCGGATGAAGAAGCGGTACACGCTTGAGAAGAAGCAGTGGGATGAGCCGGTCCAACATGCTATGCCGGACGCGGTGCGGGTTCCGGCGGAGCTGCGTATCGGCACGGTACGAGTGGCTCCTGCGACTGTCCTGGCGCCGATGGCGGGGGTGACCGACACGGTTTTCCGCCGGTTTATCAAGCACGCGAGCGTGTTTTCCGCTGGCGCCGTTGTGGGCGGATGTGTGGATGATGTGGTGTCGAACCAGCAGTCGGGATGCGGGCTGATCATGACGGAGTTTACGTCCGCCGATGGGCTGGCTCGCATGCGGGAGTCCAAGAGGAAGCGCTACCTGACCTACTACGATGACGAGCATCCGATCTCGGCGCAACTGTTCGGGTCGAACCCGGTGACGCTGGCGGAATCGGCGAGAATCTGCGAGGAGGCTGGGTTCGATATTGTGGACTTGAATCTGGGGTGTCCGGCGAAGCGGGTGGTGGCCTGCAACGGGGGATCGGGGCTGCTGCGAGATTTGCCGCTAATCAGGGAGATCTTCAAGGCGGTTCGCTCCTCGGTTTCGATTCCGTTTACGGTGAAGTTCCGGATGGGATGGAACGACAAGAACATCGTCTGCGTGGAGCTGGCACGGATGGCGGAGGACTGTGGATTGAACGCCCTGGCGCTTCATGCGCGGACGCGGGAGGATGGATACACCGGACAGGCGCGGTGGGAGTGGATCGCGGCGGTGAAGGATGCGGTGGGGATCCCGGTGATTGGCAATGGTGATGTGCGTACGCCGGAGGACGCGGCGGCGATGGTGGCGCAGACCGGGTGCGACGCGGTGATGATCGGGCGGGTCGCTCCGGCAAATCCATGGATCTTTCGGCAGATCGCCCAGTACACGGTGACCGGGCGGTATGACTCGCCGACGGATCAGGACCGCTACCGGATGATTCGTGACTACTTCCAGAAGATGGTGGAGGAGGTGGAGGCGGAGAATGCGTCAGAGATCGCGCGGGCCGAGGCGATTACAGCGGCGGGTCAGGTAGCGCGGGAGAAGAGCGCGCGGGATTGCGTGGGAAAGATGAAGCAGTTTGCGGCCTGGTTTACGC
>CAXUNW010000047.1:0-15894 GCA_964252505.1 uncultured Acidobacteriaceae bacterium | reverse complement strand
GAGTGAAGGGATTCGGCGAAGGAGCCGGGGCGAAGATGTGGTGGTGGGGATTGTGGAGACGCATGGGCGGGCGGGGACGGCGGAGCTCGCGGCGAAGCTGGAGGTGATGCCGCGCAAGGAGGCGGAGTACAAAGGTACGCTGTTCAGCGAGATGGACGTGGAGGGACTGCTGGAGCGGGCGCCGCAGGTGGCGCTGATCGACGAGCTGGCGCATACGAATATCGAAGGGAGCCGGTTTGCGAAGCGATATGAGGATGTGTTGCTGCTGCTGGAGCGGAAGATCGATGTGCTGACCACGATCAATATTCAGCATGTCGAGAGCCTGGCGCCGCGGGTGCAGGCGCTGACGGGGATCGGGGTGCGGGAGCAGGTTCCGGACTGGGTGCTTGACCGGGCGGACGAGATCGTGATCAGCGATCTGACGCCGGAGGCCCTGGTGACTCGCATGCGGCGGGGAGATATTTATCCTTCGGAGCGGGTGGAGCGATCGCTGGCGAACTTCTTTCGCCGGGGCAACCTGATTGCGTTGCGGGAGATGGCGTTGCAGCGGGTGACGCGGGCGGTGGACCGGACGCTGGACGACTATGTGAAGCGGAAGCGGCTGGGCGCGCACTGGATGGTAGCGGAGAAGGTGGCGGTGTGCATCAGCTCGAACCGGCAGGCACGCGACCTGATTGCGCGGGGGGCGCGGCTGGCGCAGGCGCTGAGCGCGGAGCTATATGTGCTGCATGTGGCGAGCGAACGGGATGAGCGGACGGAGCGAAAGGCGTCGCTGACGGGTAGCCTGCAGCTGGCGAACAACCTGGGGGCGCAGGTGGTGACGCTTAGCGGCAAGGACACGGCGCGGACGACGGCGGCATATATCCGGGAGCATCGGATTACGCAGGCGATTGTAGGCCGATCCGCGACGCATGGGCTGCGCAGTTATCTGTACTACTTTGCATTGCAGAAGTTCATGTCCGAGGCTCCGCACGTGGATCTGCATATTGTGACCGAGGATGCCCATTGAAGCGCATTTTGGTGGTGGACGACGACGCGCAGATAACGCGGATGCTGCGGGCATCGCTGCAGGCGAGCGGCTACGCGGTTTCCGTGGCGGGCAATGGGCTGGAAGGCTTCACCCGGTTCGAGGCGGAGCGGCCAGACCTGGTGATTACCGATCTGGCGATGCCGGAGATGAACGGAGTGGAGCTGACACAGGCCGTGCGGCGGATTGCGACGACGCCGGTGATTGTGCTGAGTGTGCGCGGGAGCGACGTGACGAAGGTTCGGGCGCTGGATGAGGGGGCGGACGACTACCTGACGAAACCCTTCAGCATGCCGGAACTGCTGGCGCGGGTGCGGGCCCAGTTGCGGCGCAGCGGGGAGCCAGAGCCTGCAGTGGAGGTGCTGGCGGTGGGGCATTTCTCTCTGGATGCGGGCCGGCACTGCGTGAGCCTGCGTGGGCAGGAGCTGCACCTGACGCCGAAGGAGTTTGATCTGCTTGGGCTCTTGTTGCGTCATGCGGACCGGGTGATGACTCACAAGACGCTGCTGCGTGCGATCTGGGGTCCGGCCGGCGAGGATCAGCCGGAGTACCTGCGGGTGCTGATCGGGCAGTTGCGAAAGAAGCTGGAGCGCGGGGACGGGGTGCGGTATGTGAAGAGTGAGCCGTGGGTCGGGTATCGCCTGATGGCGGAGGGCGACCCGGGCCCCTAGAAACTTACAACTTTTTTACAACTTCCCTACGGACTTCCTACAGCTGGCGCCCGTGGAATGGGGTAGAGGCTAAATGCTTGAAGTGCGCCGTAACGCTGTTCTTTGTTTCACTTTCGCTGGCTGGCGACCCATATCTTTCTGCTCAGACCAACGTTGTTTCAGGGCCCGATGATGCTCTTGACGGGCAATGCGCTGTTGTCTCCACCGTGGAGGCGGGTGGCGGGTCCAGTTCTTCGCAGAAGATCGTGGGTTCCGGAGGTGAGACTGTCGACGATACGGCGACGGCCGGCGGTGGACGCGAAGATAGCTTCTTCAAGCGGCTGATTGCGGCCTGTCGGTCTGATTGGAGTCCGGCGACGGCAGCGGCCGCTCCCGGGCCCACGCGGCGTGGCTCCGCCGGGCCGTTGGATTCGCCGGCCTATCCGAGCAGCGAAATACTCGGAACATCTGATCAGCTACGTCACTGGATCGGCTCGACGATGCTGCTCCGTCCGGAGCTTCGGCTTGAGCATTCCTACAACAGGGCGGCGTACGATCTCGGCACCAAGAAGACGCACTTTGTTGTCGCGGGCGATTTCACCTATCACTTCTAGCGAGGAGCTTTCTTTGGACATCGTTATCGCAGTGGTTACATTTCTTCTCTTCGGCGCGGGCCTGGCGTATGTGCAAGCCTGCGACCACCTGAAAGGTCGTCGATCATGATTGTCAATGTGATTCTGCTGGTGCTGTCGGCGCTGCTGATGGTCTACCTTGTGTACGCTCTGCTACGCCCGGAAAAGTTTTAGGAAAGCCGCATATGTCTCTGAATGGTTGGTTGCAAATCGCGTTTTTCATGGCAGCGGTGCTTTTGCTGGCGAAGCCGATGGGGCTGTACATGGCCCGCGTTTTCGAGCGGAGGCGGACGTTTCTCGATCCGGTTCTGTTGCCGTGTGAGCGACTGCTTTATCGGCTGACCGGTGTGAGCCCGGACGAAGAGATGCGCTGGACGGAGTATGCGGTGGCGATGCTTTGCTTCAGCGCGGCCACCCTGGTGCTGACGTATGTCGTGGAGCGGATGCAGGGGCTGCTGCCGCTGAACCCGCAGCATCTTGCAGGCGTTGAGCCGGTGCTGGCACTGAATACGGCCATTTCGTTTACGACCAACACGAACTGGCAATCGTATGTGCCCGAGACCACGATGAGCTATCTGACTCAGATGCTGGGGCTGGCCACGCACAACTTCTGGTCAGCAGCGGTGGGGCTTGCGCTGGCGATTGCGTTTGTGCGTGGCATTGCACGGCGCGAGACGAAGACGCTTGGGAACTTCTGGGTCGATCTGACGCGCGGATCACTCTGGATCCTGCTGCCGATCTCGGTGGTGTTTGCGCTGGTTCTGGTGTCGCAGGGTGTGGTGCAGAACCTGAGGCCGTACGACACAGTGCCCCTGATGGAGGCGCAGCATGTGACTGGCGCGGATGGCAAGCCGGCTACCGTGACGACGCAGACCATTGCGCAGGGGCCGGTGGCGTCGCAGGAGGCGATCAAGATGCTGGGCACCAACGGAGGAGGGTTCTTCAACACGAACAGCGCCCATCCGTTCGAGAATCCTACGCCGCTGACGAACCTGCTGCAGATGCTTTCGATCTTTCTGATTCCGGCGGGCCTAACGGTTACGCTGGGCAAGATGGTGGGTTCGCCGAGGCATGGCTGGGCGGTTCTGGCGGCGATGGTGGTGCTGTGGTTTGCGGGAACGCTCACATGTTACTGGGCGGAGTCGCATGGCAACCCGCTGCTGCATGGAGTGGACGCGCAGGTGTCGACGATGCAGGCGGGCGGCAACATGGAAGGCAAGGAGGTTCGCTTCGGGATTGCGAACTCCGCGCTGTTCGCGACCGTGACGACGGATGCAAGCTGCGGCGCCGTGAACGGGATGCACGACAGTTTTACGCCGCTTGGCGGCCTGGTGCCGACGGTAAACATCCTGCTGGGTGAGGTGGTGTTCGGCGGTGTGGGCGCGGGGCTGTACGGGATGCTGGTCTTTGTTGTCATGGCCGTCTTTATTGCCGGCCTGATGGTTGGGCGAACGCCGGAATACCTGGGGAAAAAGATTGAAGCCTATGACGTGCAGATGGCAATGCTGTATCTGCTCATCTTTCCGTTACTTATTCTCGGGTTTTCCGCGGTGACGATTCTGCTGCCGAATCTTGGGCTTTCGAGCCTGGCCAACCATGGACCGCATGGGTTGAGCGAGATTCTGTACGCGTATACGTCGGCTACGGGGAACAACGGATCTGCCTTTGCGGGGCTGAATGCCAACACCCATTGGTACAACTACACGCTGGGCGTGGCGATGTTTTTCGGGCGCTTCATGATGGTGATTCCTATGCTCGCGATTGCGGGCAACCTGGCGGAGAAGAAGATTGTGCCAGCCTCGGCGGGGACCTTTCCAGTGACGACGCCGCTGTTCACGGTGTTGCTGACGGGGGTGATTGTCATCGTGGGCGCATTGACATTTTTCCCGGCGCTTTCGCTGGGTCCGGTGCTTGAGCATCTTCTGATGCGGGCCGGTCACAGCTTCTAACTGCAGAAAAGAGAAACAACCATGTCGAGTCAAACGAAGCGTCGTTCCCTGTTCGACGCGAAGATCGTTCGTCGTGCGGCGGTCGATGCGCTTGCCAAACTGAATCCGCGCGTGATGATGCGCAACCCTGTGATGTTTGTGGTGGAGCTGGGCAGCGTGCTGACGACGGTGCTGCTGCTGGTGAACCTGGCGCAACATCATGGTCCCTTCGGCTTCGACGTGCAGATAACGTTATGGCTCTGGTTTACGGTGTTGTTTGCCAACTTTGCGGAGGCGATGGCGGAGGGCCGCGGGAAGGCGCAGGCCGATGCGCTGCGTTTGGCGAAGTCAGAGACGACGGCTTACCGGCTGAACGCGGCGGGCGAGGCGGAGGAGACGCCGTCCTCGCAGCTGCGCGTGGGAGACCGGGTGCGGGTGGTGGCCGGGCAGATGATTCCAGGCGACGGCGAGGTGATCGAGGGGGTGGCGTCGGTGGACGAGTCGGCGATTACAGGCGAGTCGGCGCCGGTGATTCGCGAGGCGGGGGGCGACCGCTCGGCGGTGACGGGCGGCACACGCGTGCTAAGCGATGCGATCGTGGTGCGCATCACCTCAAACCCGGGCGAGACGTTTCTGGATCGCATGATTGCGCTGGTGGAGGGGGCGGAGCGGCAGAAGACGCCGAACGAGATCGCGCTGAACATCCTGCTGGCCGGGCTGACGATCATCTTTCTGCTGGCGGTGGTGACGCTGCAGCCTTTTGCGATGTACTCCGGCGCGCCGCAGACGGTGTTCGTCCTGGTTTCGCTTCTGGTGTGCCTGATCCCGACGACGATCGGCGGGCTGCTTTCGGCCATCGGCATCGCGGGCATGGATCGGCTGGTGCAGCACAATGTGCTGGCGACCTCCGGCCGCGCGGTCGAGGCGGCTGGGGATGTGAACACGCTGCTGCTGGATAAGACCGGGACGATCACGATCGGCAACCGCCAGGCGGCGGACTTTTTTCCGGCGCCCGGGGTGAGTGCGGACAAGCTGGCGGATGCGGCGCAGCTTTCCTCGCTGTCGGATGAGACGCCGGAGGGCCGGTCGATCGTGGTGCTGGCGAAGGAGCGGTATAACCTGCGCGGGCGAGAGCTGGGCCAGTTGAATGCGGAGTTCATCGCGTTTTCTGCGACGACGCGTATGAGCGGTATCGAGGTGGATGGGCGGTCGATCCGCAAGGGCGCGGCGGATGCGATTGCGCGGTATTTGCAAGAGCATGGCTCGCAGATGCCAGCCGAGGTGACGGGGGCGGTTGAGGACGTTGCGCATAAGGGAGGAACGCCGCTGGTGGTGGCCGAGAATGGCCAGGCGCTGGGAGTGATCTACCTGAAGGATGTGGTGAAGGGCGGCATGCGGGAGCGCTTCGAGCAGCTTCGCGCGATGGGCATCCGGACCGTGATGATTACAGGAGATAACCCGCTGACAGCGGCGGCGATCGCACGGGAGGCAGGCGTCGACGACTTTCTGGCCGAGGCCAAGCCGAAGGACAAAATGGACCTGATCAAGCGGGAGCAGGCGGACGGCAAGCTTGTGGCGATGACCGGGGACGGGACCAACGATGCGCCGGCGCTGGCGCAGGCAGACGTGGGTGTGGCGATGAACTCCGGCACGCAGGCCGCCAAGGAGGCCGGCAACATGGTCGATCTGGACTCGAATCCGACCAAGCTGATCGAGATTGTGGCAATCGGCAAGCAGCTGCTTATGACCCGGGGCGCGCTGACGACGTTCTCCATTTCCAACGATGTGGCGAAATATTTTGCGATCATTCCGGCCATGTTTGCGGGGGTTTTTCCGGTGCTGAATGCGTTGAACGTGATGCATTTGCACAATGCGCAGTCGGCGGTGCTGTCGGCGGTGATCTTCAACGCGCTGATTATTGTGGGGCTGATTCCCTTGGCGTTGCGTGGTGTGGGGTATCGGCCCATGTCGGCTGCTGCGCTGCTGCAGCGCAACCTGATGGTCTATGGACTTGGCGGCATTATCGTTCCGTTTATTGGAATCAAGCTGATCGACTCGCTGATCGTGGCGCTTCATCTTGCCTGACAGTTTTTCTAGAGGTCCTATTATGAAGAAACAGATCATTACGGCGTGTCTTTATACGATCATCTCCGCAGTTCTCTTCGGCGTGGCTTATCCGCTGGTGATCACGGGCATCGCGCACCTTACCATGCGGCGACAGGCGGATGGGCAGATGATCGAGCGAAACGGGCAGGTAGTGGGCTCGGCGCTGATCGGCCAGCCGTTTACGGGGCCGGGGTTCTTTCATAGTCGGCCGTCCGCGGCGGGTACGGGGTATGACGCGGGAAACTCCTCGGGATCGAATCTGGGACCCACGAACAAGGCTCTGGCGGACCGGGTGGATGCGAGCGTGAAGAGTGACAGAGACGGCTCTGCGGTGCCGATCGATCTGGTGACGGCTTCGGGTTCGGGGCTTGATCCGGACATCACGCCCGCGGCGGCGGTGTATCAAGTGCCCCGGGTGGCGCGGGAGCGGCATCTTACGGAGACAGCGGTGCAGGCGCTGGTGCAGCAGAACACGACGCAGCGGCAGCTTGGGCTGCTGGGCGAACCGCGGGTGAATGTGCTGCGCCTGAATCTTGCGCTGGCGGCCACGGGGCACTAGGCCGAGGCAGGCGTCATCCGTATGGCCTTCTGGCGGTCCGAAAGGCGGCTTCTCGGGTGAAATGCTCAAGCTTGAAACCTGGACGTTTGCTACCTGAAGGACGTTTGAGAAGTGTGGCTGCTCGGCGGAGACGTCGATGTCGCGAAACTCGATATCTTCTATGTTGCCGGGCTGACGGTGGGTGATGGTCGGACCACGGCTGCCGGAGACGATCTTGCAGCGTTCGAAGAGGACCTTGGCGATGTCGCCGAAGGTCTCGGCGCCCACCTTGATGCCGCTGCCGCGGGTGGTGATGGTGCAGTGACGGACGGAGACGTTGCGGGCGGGCCAATCGGCTGGTCGCTTGTCTTGACGACGATGCCATCATCCGCGCAGACGATGTCCCGGTTGCGGATCTCGACATCGTCCTTCAGGGTTCGGCCGAAACTTATGCGAGGCTATGGGTTGGCTGTGAGCGATGAGGCCAACGCCGGTCTAGTTCGGTCTTCAGTAATCGCTAACTGGTATCCAGACTGGCAATTCGATGCGCAAGCGTAAAGGGGCTCGTTTCGGGGGCGGGGGAACTTCGCGGAGAGGATTCAGGCGTACCGGAACAGGGCCTTGAAGCCGTAGTCCATGTGCTGCTGGATGTGGCAGTGGAAGAGCGACAGTCCGGGTTGGTCGGCGACGAACTCAACCGCTGCCCGCCCGTAGTACGGCACCACGACGGTATCTTTCACGATGCCGGCGGTGGCCTTGCCGTTGATTTCTACAAGCTCAACCTGGTGGCGATGCAGATGCATCGGGTGGGCATCGTCGGTGCGGTTGCGGTAGATCAGGCGGTACCGGGTTCCCTGGTGCAGCACAAACTCACGGTCGTGCGGGTAAGGTTTGCCGTTAACGAGCCAGGTGTTGAACTTGCCCGCACCGCCTGGAAGCTTCTCGAAGACCATGTCGATGGTCTCGCAGGAGCCTTTGTTGTCGATGGCGCTGGTATGGCCGAAGGCGGTGTAGTCCCAGCGCAGGGAGGCGGGTTTGATCCACTGAGGCTGCCGGTGCTGGTTGGCGTATTCGACGAGGACGCCGAGCCCGGCGGCGCGGATGGCGTCTTCGGGTGCGCCGAGAATCCAGACGCCGGGGCGGTTCATCTCGACGATTGCATCGACCCGCTCTCCGGCACCAAGCATGATGGTCTCGACCTCGCGGGGCGTGGGAACGGGGTTGCCGTCGAGGGCAATGATGCGAAAGGTGTGGCCACCGAGCGCAATGCGGCGGTTCTCGATGGCGCTTGCGTTCAGCAGATGGAAGAGGACGCGCTGACCTTGCTTGACCCGGATGGGCTCACCCGCGCCGAGGGCTTTATCGTTGATCGAGTAGGTCATCGAGTTGACCTCGAGGCCATTCGGGTCCGTGTTGAGCACGGCGGGCTTTTCAAGCTGCGGATCGTCCTGGCCGGCCTCATCGTCATCGTCCATGGTGTTGGAGAAGAAGGGTTCCCAGTCGCGGATGGCGAGGAAGAGTTCCTGGTCGAAGGCGCCGGGCTCGCTGGCGCGGTCTACCTGCACAAACCCGAACTGGCCGGTGTAGGCGCCCTTATGGAGGTCCGCGTAGGCCATGGCGTGGGAGTGGTACCAGCGCGTGCCGCCGGGGCCCGGCGTGAAGCGGTAGCGGCGGCGGCCCTGCGCGGGAACAAACGGGGTGCCCTGTTCTTCGACGCCGTCGACCTCTGAGGGGATGAGCATGCCGTGCCAGTGCACGAGCTCCGGGGTGTCCGTCTCGTTGATGACGTCGACGGTGACGGGTTTGCCCTCGCGCATGCGCAGCAGCGGCCCGGGCGAGGTACCGTTGTAGCCGATGGTGCTCAGGATGCGGTCAGGCGCGAGCTCGACCGTGACGGGAGCGATGCGGAGGGTGATGTCGGCTGTCCCGGCGGGTTCGGGGGGCTGCGGTGCTGTCATGCCGGCGGCCATCTGGCCGAGCGCATGGCCGCGGGCCGCCGCCCCGGCAAGCGCCACACCACCGCAGGTAAGGAAGTCACGCCGCTTCACAGGTCTGGCTCTCCCGGGCGCACCGCATACGCTCGACGCGCTGCCTTATTGTTTCACGCGCCTGGGTTCCCCGGCGCTCGGCTCTTTCCATGCCGCCACAAGAACGGGCTGCAACCTCTACGGGTTGCCGTCCGTCTACCAAGCGAACGACCCCTTTCTGGTATGCTCCGGCGTACGGAGGTCAGACGATGAAGCTCCTGCGGTTCGCCATCGCCCCCCTGGCCATCCTTGTCTTCGCGACAGGGGTCTTCGCCTTCCAGCGCACGGCGGACTGGGACAGCCAAACGCCGCAATCGACCGAGAAAGCCGAGTTTTCCTGGTCGCGGTTGAGTTATGCCGGCAATATGGGAAGCTCCGGTTATGGCTACCACCATTTTGCGAGCTGGTCGCGGGACTACCCCAAGGCGGACCGCCAGTTTCTTATCGCGCTGAACCGGCTGACCCGAGTGAACGGTCGCACGACCGAGCAGGTCGTCAACCTGGATTCGGATGACATCTTCAACTATCCCTTCGTCTACGCGGTACAGGTACAGAACTGGACCTTTACCGAGGAGGAGGCAAAGCGCCTACGCGAGTACCTGATGCGCGGTGGCTTCCTGATGGTCGATGACTTCCACGGGACGGCGGATTGGGAGACGTTTATGGCCGGAATGCGGCAGGCGCTGCCTGACCGGCCGGTGGAAGACCTGCAGAACGGCGACGAGATCTTCCATGTCCTGTACGACATGGACGATCGGTTTCAGGTTCCGGGCGAGCAGTATATCCGCTCCGGCCGCACCTATGAGAAGGACGGCTTTGTGCCGAAGTGGCGCGCTATAAGGGACGACAAAGGTCGCATTGTCGTCGCCATTTGCCACAACATGCACCTAGGCGACGCATGGGAGTGGGCCGACGACCCGAATTATCCGGAGACCTTTGCGTCAATGGCGTTTCGGGTCGGCCTCAATTATGTGGTTTACGGAATGACGCATTGAAGTCTGCCCTGCAGCAACGCACGTGATCCGCAACGATGAGCCGGAGACGCAGAGGTGCCGAAGAAGTGTATATCGTTCTTTTTTTTAGCCGTCGCAGCTGCGCAGATGGCGGCACAGCCTGTTGATCTCAGGATCATGAGTTCGGCCTCCGAGGCAGTTCGCTCGAGCGATGCTGAAAGCGAGAGGGCAGCGGGGGATCAGCTTGGAGCGGTGCGGTGGGCAGGTGGCTTGGAGAAGGCGCATGCTCTGCCTTCTAATACAGCTGCAGCCGCGCCACTGTCGCAGGTACAGCGCTCTTCCGTGCCTGGGCATCGTCATACCCTACGCACTATCGTGATACTTACTGCCGCAGTCATTGTCGCGGTTGTGGTTCTTGCCTCGGTTGATAAGTGACCGAAGCGCAACCGGTTTACGGACAAGCCTCTTAGAGCACGGTAGAAAACAGGGCCACGCCCCAGCATGTTCCAATTTTTCTTTAGATACCCCATCCCGGTGTTCACCAAAGGCAGATTCGTCCTTCTTGCGGCGTGGCCCGCGTGGCTTCTGCTGCTTCTTATACTGGCGGCCTCGGTCAGCCTGGCCATTCTTATTCGCCGCAGCCTGCCTGCGGCGGCCCCCCGGCTTCGTACGTGGCGGGTGGCGGTCGTGTGGATTCTTCAGTCTTCGCTGGTCGTGCTCATCCTTCTCCTGCTGTGGCGGCCTGCGGTAAGCATTGCGGAGTTGAAGTCGCAGCAGAACCTAATCGCGGTGCTGATCGATGACTCCCGCTCGATGGCGATCCCGGACGGCGCGGCCGATGCAAAAGTCACCCGTGAGGCGGAGGCGTTGCGCACACTTCAAGCCGGCGTGCTCGCCGGTCTTGAAAAGAAATTCCAGGTTCGGCTTTACCGCGTTGACGCAAACCTGACACGGCTGGAGAGGCCCGAAGATGCGCACCCGGACGCACCGGCCACCCACCTGGGCGACGGTCTTCGGCGGCTGGCGGCGGATACGGCGGACCTGCCCGTGGGCGCCATCGTCCTGTTATCGGATGGGGCGGAGAACTCGGGCGGCATCGATCTTGACACGCTGGCTGCCCTTCGCAACCGGCGGCTGCCCGTCCATACGATCGGCTTCGGTCGCGAACATGCCGCGCACGATCTTGAGCTCGATCAGGTGAGCATCGCGCCGCGTGCGCTGGCGGGCTCGCGGATGTCTGCTGTGGTGACCCTGCACCAGTACGGGTTCGCGGGAGCCCACACGCTGCTTACCTTGCGCGATGGCAATAAGACGCTTGCCCAGCGCGACCTGACCCTCGCGGCGGATTCGGCGACCCAGACCGAAACCCTCTTCTTCGACGCCGGACCAGCGGGTGTCAAATCCATCACAGCCTCGCTCGGCGCCCTGCCGAGCGAAGAGAACCTGACCAACAACCAGATGACCCGCCTGGTCGACATCTCGGGCGAGAAGCGCCGCCTTCTCTACGTCGAGGGAGAGCCTCGGTGGGAGTACAAGTTCCTTCGCCGGGCGGCGGATGACGACTCCTCACTCCAGCTTGTATCCATGCTGCGCACAACCGAGAACAAGATCTACCGGCAGGGCATCGCGGACCCGAAGGAGCTTGCGGAGGGCTTTCCGACCCGCCCGGAAGATCTTTTTGGATACCAGGGCATTTTGATCGGGTCGGTCGAGGCCGGCTTCTTTACGCCGACCCAGCAGCAGCTTCTACGCGAGTTCGTTGACCGCCGCGGGGGCGGCCTGTTGTTTCTCGGTGGGCGGTTTTCGCTGGCCGAGGGAGGATGGGGCGCTTCTTCCGACGCCGACCTGCTGCCCACCTTTCTGCCAAACGGGCACGGGACCTTTCATCGCGATCCGGCGACCATGCAGTTGACCTCGCCGGGCCAGTCCAGCTCCATCACCCGCCTGGTGGACGATCCTCTGCGGAATGCTGACCGCTGGCGTACGCTGCCGTACCTGGCCGACTACCAGGACCCCGGCACCCCAAAGCCCGGTGCGACCGTGCTTGCCGACCTTCACGCCGGAGGCCGCACGCTGCCGCTGCTCACGACGCAGACCTTTGGCCGCGGCCGCACCGCGATCCTGGCGACCTCCGGAACCTGGCGCTGGCAGATGTCTTCGGCGCTGGGCGATCCGAGCCACGACCTCTTCTGGAAACAGCTTCTGCGATGGCTCTCCGCGACATCGCCTGGGCCGGTGGCGGCAAGCACGCCGACCGCAACGCTTGAGGACCAGGGTCGGCTTCAGCTCACCGCGATCGTTCGGGACAAGCAGTACAACGCCGCGCCGGACGCGCATGTGACGGCCCACATTCTCGGTCCAGAGGGCACGTCCGCGCAGGTGGACCTTGTCCCCGTGCCCAACATGCCCGGCGCGTTTGCGGCGGAGTGGACGGCCGAGAAGCCCGGCGCCTACCTGGCCGAGGTCTCCGCCGACCGCCAGAAGGAAGAGCTTGGGCGCGACACCGTAGCCTTCGAACGCACCGACGGCATCGCGGAGAACTTCCACACAGGCCAGAACAAGGATCTGCTGCGCAAGCTGTCCGCAGAGACCGGAGGTCGCTTTTGGACGGCCGGTGAGCTCAGCCGGCTTCCCACCGAGATCTCGTATTCTGAGGCGGGGATCTCCGTCCGCGACACGAAAGAGCTGTGGAACATGCCGATCGTGTTCCTTACCTTGCTCGCCCTGGCGGCCGCGCAGTGGCTCCTGCGCCGGAGATGGGGGGTCGTATGAAGGGTCAACGACAGGGCATGAAGGGTCAACGACGGGGCGTCTTTTCCAGTCATTTTCGAAGCGGATCTGCCTTGTTGGTCTTCGTTGCTCTGTTGTTTACCCTCAGCGCCCATGGCGCCACCTACTATGTGACGGTGGCAGGCCTTGGCGGCGAGCCCGAGTATGAGCAGCGCTTCACCGCCGCGGCGCAGACGCTCGACAAGCTGTTTGTCGCCGCTCCCGGTGGCCACGTCTTCACCCTGACGGGCAAGCAGGCTACCCGCGCCCGCTTTATCGAGGTGCTTGCTCAGATCGCCCATCAGGCCCGCCCTGAAGATGACCTGGTCCTTACGCTGATCGGGCACGGCAGCTTTGACGGCGCAGAGTACAAGCTGAACCTGATCGGCCCCGACCTTTCTGCCCCGGAGCTTGCAGGCTTTCTCGACCGCATCCCCGCTCGCCGCCAGCTTGTGGTGGACACCACCAGCGCCAGTGGGGGAGCCGTCGCGGCGCTTGAGCGGCCCAACCGCGCCGTGATTGCCGCGACCAAGTCCGGCACCGAGAAGAACGCGACAGTCTTCGCGCGGTTCTGGGTTGAAGCTCTGGAGGATCCGACCGCCGATGTGGACAAGTCCGGCTCTATCTCGGCGCTCGAGGCCTTTCGCTACGCCGACCGCAAGACTGCCGCGTTCTACGAAAGCCAGAAGCGCCTCGCGACCGAGCATGCGGTCTTCGAGGATACCGGCCATGGTGAACCGGTTCGGGCGCAGGCGGCTGTGGAGGCGAACCAGAGCAGGGAAGGGACCCTGATGGCCAACCTTTCGGTCGTCCGGCTGGGCACCGCGCAGGCGGCCATGGCAGACCCCGCCAAACGCGATCTGCTGACCCGTAAGGACGAGCTGGAACAGCAGATTGATGCGCTGAAATATCAAAAGGCCGCCATGGAACCGGGCGAGTACAAGCAGCAACTTACCCGGCTGCTCGTCCAACTGGCAACCCTGCAGGGGGAGTTGGACAAATGACACTTCGCATCCTCATGCTCGTCGTGTGCACGCTGCCATGCCTGGCCGCGCCGAGGCCGGAGTCCTGCCGCGTGCTTCGCAAGCATGGCCAGCGCCCTGAGGCGGTCGCCTGCTTCGAGACTCTCGCTGCATCGCAGGATGCGTACCTGCGCGCCGAAGGTCTTTGGGGGTTGGACCGGTATAAGGAGGCGCTGCAATCCTTTGACACAGCGCTCGCGCAGCCGGGCGCCAGGCCTTTATATCGCGTGCGCCTCGGCCTGCTCTTTCATGAGCGTTTCAACGACACAGAGGCTGTTGCGAGCTTCCAGCAGGCGCTGAAAGAGGATTCCGGGAACGCGCAAGCTTATCTGGGCCTTGCCCTTGTCAGCAGCGAGGGTTTCGACGCGCATGCCAAGGAGTACGTCGCCAAGGCAATCGCCCTCGACCCAAAGCTCCCCGAAGCGCACGAGCTGGCCGCCAACCTGGCGCTCGAAGATGCGAAGCCGGAGCAGGCGGTTGTCGAGGCCGACAAAGCGATCGCCCTCTCGCCCGACGCCCTGGATGCGTTCGCCATCCATGCCGCCGTCGCGCTGTTGAAGGACGAGCCTGCGGACCCCTGGTTGGCCCGCATCGCCGCCGTCAACCCGCACTACGGCGAGGGGTATGCGCTAGTGGCGCACCATCTTGTGCTCAACCGTCGCTACCAGGATGGTGTCGCCTACTACCGCAAGGCCATCGCTGCCGATCCTCGCCTATGGTCCGCGCACGAGCAGCTTGGCATCAACCTTATGCGCCTGGGCGAGGAGAAAGAACCCTTCGCTGAGCTTGAACTGGCCTTCCAGAATGGCCAAACAGACGCGGCCACCAGCAACAGCCTGAAACTGCTCGACAGCTACAAGCGCTTCGAGACGACGCGCGACGCGACCACCATCCTGCGACTCGACAAGAAGGAGGCCGACCTGCTGCGCCCCTACTTCGAGGCCGAACTTCACAAAGCTATCGCGACTTACACGCAAAAGTACAAGACGCAACTCTCCGGTCCGGTCCAGCTTGAGGTCTACCCGGACCACGAAGACTTTGCCGTGCGCACCATGGGGATGCCCGGGCTCGGCGCGCTTGGTGTCACCTTCGGCGAGGTCGTCGCGATGGACAGCCCCTCCGGCCGCAAGCCCGGCGAGTTCAACTGGGGCGCCACGCTGTGGCACGAGATGTCGCACGTCTTCATCCTGACGGCGACCAACCACCGTGTACCCCGCTGGTTCACCGAGGGGCTCGCGGTGCACGAAGAAGGAGCGGCGAACCCCGCCTGGGCTAACCGCCTGACGCCGGACGTCGTAGCCGCCATTCGCGACCACAAACTGCTTGGCGTTGCTGATCTAGACCGTGGCTTCATCTACCCCGAGTACCCCGCGCAGGTGATTGTCTCCTACTTCCAGGCTGGAACCATCTGCGACTTCATCAACGAGCGCTGGGGCGATGCTGCTCTGCTCGGTATGGTCCACTCCTTCGCGGAACGCAAGACGACGCCGGAGGCTGTCGACGCCAATCTCCACATTACCCCGGCGCAGTTCGACACCCAGTATGCCGCTTGGCTCGACAAACGTGCCGGCGCGACCGTAGGCAACTTCGACAGGTGGCGCGTGCAGCTCAAGGCGCTTGCCGCGCTGGCACAGGCAAAGCAGAACGGGGGCGTGCTGAGGGCCGCTCCTGAGGTCATCGGCCTCTATCCTGAGTACGTCGGCGACGCAAATGCCTACGAATTCCTTGCCCAGGCCCAGCTTGCGCTCGGGAAAAAGCAGGAGGCGGCCGCCACGCTGTCAGCCTACTCCGCCATCGGAGGCGAGAACCCTACAGCACTCAAGCAGCTGGCTACCTTGCAGGCGTCACTTGGTCATCCGAAGGACGCTGCCTCCACACTTGCTGCGATCAACTTTATCTACCCCGAAGACGAGACGCTTCATCGCGAACTTGCCGACCTTTTCCTGGCGCAGGCAGACGCATCATTGGCCATCCGCGAAGACACAGCGGTTCTTGCGCTGCACCCGCTTGATAAGGCAGGGGCCGAGTACCACCTGGCCGAGGCCTACCTTGCCGCAGGCGACCGGGCGAAAGCCGAGGAAAGCGTTCTCGCCTCGCTCGAGACTGCCCCTGGATTTCGACCCGCACAGAAGCTCCTGCTCCAGATCGAAGCCGCCACCCCAAAGCCAAGCACGTCACAGTAATTTAAACGAGAGAGAGGGAGTCCAAACACCCATGGCCACCGCGACCTACACCCCCGAAG
>CAXUNW010000046.1:0-16329 GCA_964252505.1 uncultured Acidobacteriaceae bacterium | reverse complement strand
CATCAAGGCAGGCTTCGACCCCACCGCCCCCGACCTTCATCTCGGTCACACCGTCCTCATGCGCAAGCTGCGCCATTTCCAGCAGCTCGGCCACACCGTCATCTTCCTCATCGGAGACTCCACCGCCCTCATTGGCGACCCTACCGGCCGCAACATCACCCGTCAGCCCCTCACGCCGCAGCAAATCGCCGCCAACGCCGAAACCTACAAGCAGCAGGTCTTCCGCATCCTCGACCCCGTTCGCACCGAAGTCCGCTACAACTCCGAGTGGCTCGACAAGCTCTCCTACTACGATATGGTCAAGCTCATGGCGCAGTTCACCGTCTCGCAGATGCTCGAGCGCGAGGACTTCACGAAGCGCTTCAACGCCGAGCAGCCCATCGCCCTCCACGAACTCATCTACCCCATCGCCCAGGGCTACGACTCCGTCGCGCTCGAGTGCGATGTCGAACTCGGCGGAACCGACCAGAAGTTCAACCTCATGCGTGGCCGCGACCTCCAGAAGCACTTCGGCCAGCCCCAGCAAAGTATCCTGATGGTCCCCATCCTCGAAGGCCTCGACGGCGTCCAGAAGATGTCCAAGTCCTACGGCAACGCCATCGGCATCCACGAGCCCGCCGGCGAGATGTACGGCAAGCTCATGAGCATCTCCGACGATCTCATGATCCGCTTCTACACTCTCCTCACCGACCTCCGCACCAGCGAGGTCGCCGCCCTGCAGACCGATATCGCCCAGGGTCGCCTCCACCCCATGCAGGCCAAGAAGAACCTCGCGCAGCTCATCACGGCGGACTTCCACTCGCCCGAAGAGGCCGAGTCGGCCGCCCATGCCTGGGCCACCCAGTTCCAGCAGCGAGGCATCGCCGAAGACGCTCCCACCGTCGTCGTCTCTCTCGCCGAAGACGGGCTTGTAGCCCCAGCCGCAGCCTCTGAGACCGTGATCCGCCTCCCAAGGCTCCTGCAACTCGCGGGTCTTGCCGCATCCACCGGAGACGCCACGCGGAAGCTGGCCGAGAATGCCGTCTCCATCGATGGACAGAAGTTCACCGGCAAAACGATCCCTCTTGCCGCTCTCGGCAGCTCTTCGATCCTCCGCCTCGGCAAACGTCAGGTCCGTGTCGCCTTCACCCCGTCCGCGCCAGGCGATCCGTCCTTGGAAGCCCCGGCTCTGCCTCAAGCCTCGTCCGCGTAATCTCTCCTTGCCCAACCTCGGACGGGTCGAAGCAAACCTCGTCATACCGTCGCCGCGGGCGTAGAAAGTGATACAGGCGCGCCGCCGGGCGCCGGTCCGGCCACGCGCCCCGCAACAGCTCCCGATAAAGGCCCGGCTGGTCCGCAGGAACATCGTGAAATCCGCTGGTAAGATACGCCGAGCGGGCATTCAGAGAAACCGCCTGCGGAAAAAATGCGATTGTCTCACTCCCAATCGCTTCCTCTGCGGGCAGTCGCTTTCCTCCCAGAAGCGCCCCCACAAGATCGCCTCGACCCGCAAGATGCAGATGACCCAACTGCGTTGCTCGGGGATTCAGTTCGATCAGCACAGCCTTGCCGGAACCTTCCTCCAGCACAAAATCCAGTCCGCAGAATCCACTCAGTCCCAACCGCTTCGCCAGCAGCCGAGCCGCGTGGCTGATCTCTCCATTGTCGATCACCCTTACAACAGTCGCCGCGCCAGTTGCACCATGCGTCGTGACCGACTCCACCGCAACCATCGCCAGCAACTCGCCTTCCCGGCAAGCCAGCATCGCATTCGCAGGTCTACCCGCAACATACCGCTGCGCGGTCACTCGCGGCTCATGTCTCTCCCGCCGCAGAAACATCGCCAGAGGATTGCGGTCGATCACCATCTGCTTCCAGGCAGTTGCCGCGGAAGCCGGAGCTGAAAGCCGTGCAAGCGCTCTCCGCGCCTCATCAGCCGATCGCACAATCTCCACCCCATTTCCGCCACACGTCCCATCGACCTTCAGCACCGCGGGACGCGCCGCGCTCGCCTGCGGAACCTCGCTCATCGCCAGCGCGTCCGGCGTCGCAATCCCAAGCTCCGCCGCAAGCCCCAGCAGCGCTGCTCGGCTGCGAACGATCGCATAGCTCTTCACTCCGCCGAGCGACCGCTCGATCACCTCTCGCAGCTCCGGACACCTCTCGTGTAGCAAATGGAGCTGCCAAACCACGCCATCGTCGCATGGAACGACCAGCTCAGGCTGCTCCCGCTCGATCGCTCCCTTCAGCGCCCCAAGCGAGTCCAGACCGTGATACGCGTAGCGCCGGGAGATCCCCTCAACATGCCGTAGCGGATGCTTCGGGTGACTCGCCGTCGCAACGCTCGCTCCATGTCGCACAAACGACATCGCCAGGCGCGCCGAAAGCGGCCACCACATGGCAGCAACGATCAGCACCCGCAATCCTGGATCGTCTCTCCTCAACTCAACCATCGCTCTTGAAGCCCTGCTGTACGCTCCTCGCGAGACCAGTCTCTCCGGTGGACAGATGTCCCACACAGCCGATCTCCAGGCGCCTTCCCGCTCACCACCCTAATCTCCCTTCCAAGCGAGAGCTAGCGGAAACTGCTCCGATGCGGTACTTTCGGACCGCTGGGGAACGCCAAACCTGCTAGGCCGCGAACTCTGCCGGCTGCAACGGTCGATACAATCCTTGGGGAGACGGGCAATCCTTGCAGGAGGGAACGGAGTGGATTCACCCAGCGAAGCATGCAGCGTGGCGATCGTCGGGGCTGGGCCTTACGGGCTCTCGCTCGCTGCTCACCTCCAGAAGACAGGCGTGACCTTCCGGATCTTCGGAACCCCTATGCAAAACTGGGCGCAGCGCATGCCGAAGGGCATGATGCTCAAGTCCGAAGGCTTCGCCTCCAGCCTGTACGATCCAGACCGCTCCTTCACCTTGGGCCACTTCTGCCGCGAGAACGCCATTCCCTACCAGGACATCGGCGCGCCTATCACCTGCGAGACCTTCGTAGCCTATGGACTGGAGTTCCAGAGGCGTCTTGTGCCAACCCTTGAGCAGACAGACATCCTCTCCATCGAGCGCCACGGGCAGCGCTTCTTGCTCACCACCGCATCCGGAGAGACGCTGATGGCGGATCGCGTCGTCCTCGCCGTGGGCATCACGCACTTCGCCTTCGTCCCGCCCACGCTCGAAAGCCTTCCTGCCGAGTACCGCACGCACAGCCTCGACCATTACGACCTCACCCGGTTCGCAGGCCGCAAAGTCGCCGTTGTAGGCGGAGGAGCCTCCGCGGTTGACCTCGCCGGACTCCTCGCCGAAGCCGGAGCCGAATCCCATCTCATCGCCCGTCGCGATACCATCGCCTTCCATGCTCCAACCGCCGAGCCGCGCAGCCTTCGCGAGCGCGTCCTCAAGCCCCGATCCGGACTGGGCCTTGGCTGGCGCTCGCGCATGTGTACCGATGCACCGCTCCTGTTCCACCGCCTTCCGTCCAGCCTTCGTGCCCGCATCGTCCAGCGTCACCTTGGCCCCGCTCCAGGCTGGTTCGCCCGCCAGAAGGTGGAGGGTCATGTCACCTTCCATCTCGGAAGCACCATCCAGGCAGCCGCCATCGCCAACGGTCAGGTCAACCTCGGCCTTCTGCAGCGCAATGGCCACGCGATCACTCTTGCAGCCGACCATGTCATCGCCGCTACAGGATTCCAGCCCAGGATGGCCCGCCTGGGCATGCTTGCCCCATCCCTCCAGGGCCATCTTCGGGTCGAGCCTGGTGGAGCACCGATCCTCTCCACCAGCTTTGAGTCCTCGGTACCGGGACTATACTTCGTCGGTCTAGCCTCCGCTAACGCCTTCGGCCCCGTCGCTCGCTTTGCCGTCGGAGCCAGGTTCACCGGCAAGCACCTTGCCCGCCACCTCGCGGCTACCAGAACTCGCACTCGCGTTCGAGCTGCCGTTGGCGATCTGGCGGACGCGGCCTCCGTCCTCCTGAGGACCCATGTGCCCCGCAGCTCTCGCTAAACCGCTCTCCAGGGTCAAACCCATCGTTCTGATGCCTTATCCGTCCGCATGCGCGTAAACTTACCAGATGTCCCGCCGCATTCCCCAGCCAGAGCTCGAGTTAGACCCCGAGACCTGGCTCCGCAATCTGCCCAAAGTCGAGCTTCATCTCCACCTCGAAGGCTCCATCCTCCCCGAGACTCTCGTCCTCCTCAGCCTGCGTCACGACGACGAGCCCCTATCTCTCCCCGCCGCCCGCGCTCTCTACACCTATCCTGACTTCCTTGGCTTCCTCATGGCCTTCAAGGCAGTCACCGAGCGCCTGCGCACTCCCGAAGACTACGAACTCATCACCTACGAGATGACGCGCGCGCTCGCCGGCCAGGGCGTCCTTCACGCCGAGGTCTACATCTCCTTCGGCATCCTTCACCGTCAAGCTCGCCTCCCGATCAAGGACGTGATGCCCGCCCTGGAGCGTGGACGCCTCCGCGCAGAAGCCGACTTCGGGGTCACCCTCTTCTGGCTCATCGACGCTGTGCGCCACTTTGGCCCCGAAGAAGCCGCTCTTGTCTTCCGCCTCGCCGCCACCATGCGCGCCGAATATCCCAGCATCGTCGGCATCGGCATTGGCGGAGACGAGGCTCGTGGCAGCGCCGACCTCTTCCGCGATCTCTACGCTGAAGCCCGGTCCGCCGGACTCCGTCTCACCGCTCACGCTGGGGAGTCCACTGGCTCCGCCAGTATCTGGTCTGCCATCAACATCGGCGCTGAGCGTATCGGCCATGCCCTTTCCGCTCGCGAGGACCCCGATCTGCTGGAGGTCCTTGCCGAACGCCAGATCCCTCTCGAGTTGAACATCACCAGCAATCTCCGCACTGGCTGCTGCTCAAGCCCTGACGATCATCCGGCCAAGGAGTACTTCGACCGCGGGCTGATGGTCACCCTCAACTCCGACGATCCTCCCATGTTCGGCAGCGACCTTTTGGGCGAGTACCAGCTGGCCTACGAGCAGTTCGGCTTCACCCTGGAACAGATCCGCGAGCTCGCCGCCAACTCTGTCGAAGCCAGCTTCCTCCCTCCGGAACGCAAACTCGCCTTGCTCCAGAGCGTCGAGCGTTATGGCTGGTAGTGCTGCAAGTCCGACCGAAAGGAAAGCCGTAAACCTGAGTAACCGTCCGACCGCGTGGAAGAGTAGCGGACGGCTTGAACGCAACCCATAGCAAGCCTGCGTCCTTGATATGCTCTGGTGGACCCAAGTAGTTCTGGCGTCAATCCTCTGGAGTACGAGACTTCGTGCCGAACCAATCTGACCAACGCGCACATCGCCTGCTGCTACTGCGCCGCTTCGCTCTACGCTGGCCTGTCGTCGCGCGGCTCTTCAGCATCTGCTTCCTCCTCTCCGCCGGGGCTGTGCTGCTCGTGCCCAACACCTATCAGACTCGGTTCAAGGTCATGCTGCGGCTCGATGCCTCTTCCATGAGTGACATCAAGGGCCACACCATGTTTTCCGCCGACGATCTCCGCCGTTCGCGCCTCAATACCGAGATTCAGCTGATCACAGCAGACCAGGTCCTCCGCCAGGTAGTTGCAGAAGGGCACCTTGAAGACTCGGTCGGCCTCAAGCACCGTCCGCTCGCGGTCAGGCAGCAGGCTGCCCTTGCCCAACTCGAGAAGGATCTATCCGTCAATACCGTTGGCAGCGCAAGTGTCATCGAAGCAGTCTACGAAGCCGCCGGCCCCGAACAAGCGGCTGATGTCCTTCGCCGCGTGTTCGACGCCTATCTGCGCTCACACGCCGAACGAGTCGCGACAGACGACTATCCATCTGCCTTGCAAGCCGTGAACGGCCTTCGCAAATCCTCATCCCGGCAGGCTGCCGTTATCCGCTCGCCAGCTAGGGAGCATAACCTACAGCGTATCGGTCAAGCCCATCAAACCAGTCAGCAGGCGAAGCAGCATGCTGTCTCCGGCCTCGTCATCCTGGAGCAACCCTTCACGCCCGAACTCGCGAGCGGCCCAAGGCGCAGCCTTCTGCTTGCGCTCGCTTTCGTCGGCTCCCTGCTGATCGGCACCGCCGCAGCCATATGCTTAGAACTGCTATCAGGACGGGTCAAGAGCCCTGCCGCTGTCGCACAGCTCACTGGAGTTCCGGTACTTGCTTCCGTCCCAAGCCATGCCGCGGCACCTCCCTTCAGGGATGCGTTTCCCGCCCTGTACCTTGCCATGCAGCGACCCCGGACGAGCTTCTTCGGCAGGCTTTCATAGTGGGCGCCATCGCCGCCTTCCTCGGTGAGGACCAAACCCACGACGACCGCGCATCCTGGCGATCGACGCAGGGTCCCTCCCTCTTTGCTGACCTTATTCGAACCGTCTTTCCCCTTAAGGCCGAGGCCGCGGGAACCACCCTCATGCTCACCGCTCCCCACCGTGGGTGCGGAGTCTCTTACGCCTCGAGCTGCATCGTCGCTGAGCTTGCTCCCTCAAACGCTAAGGTGCTGTTGGCCGACGCACACTCGCTGGCATTGCTTCGCCATGCAGAAACCGCCTTCTCACGCTGCGAGCGAATCGGCCCGGGCCGAGTTTGGATACTCGGTCATCGGCAATCCCGTGCCGGTGATCCCGACTTCTATAAATCGGTCGTCTCGCCCTTGGCGGTGCTCGAGGCACTGCGCCAAGAGTTCACCCACATCGTTATCGACACACCCGCCCTTGACGAGAGCGAACTCGCCTTGCTCTTCGCCACCGCGGTCACAGGCGTCGTGCTGGTTGTGCGCGCCGGGCACACCGAGGCTCAGGCAATCACCGAGTCCTGCAAGCAGCTCACCTCTTTGGGCGCCCACATCTTCGGATCGGTTTACAGCGATCGTTGGCCGGTATCATTGACCTTGAAGAACGGGGCGCAGTGCCAAGCTATGGCGGCTGACGAACCCTCTGGAAGGTTCCGGTAGAGCGAAAGGAAGCATCAGGCAGCATGACACACCCACAAGCTGAGCGGTCGTCCTTCCCGGCACCGATCTATCGTGCCACCGTCCTCGCCAGGGTCTTCGCCGACGCACAGCGATACTTTCTCGATCCGTTATTGGCGGTCCACTACGCGCATACGCTCATGCTTGCCAAGCAGGGCATCCTCACCTTGCAGCAGTCCGCCTCGTGCCTGCATGGCCTCGATGCGCTCGACCTCGAGGCCATTCGGACCGCCCCCTACGACGGTAGCTGCGAAGATCTCTTTTTCTTCGTTGAACGCGAACTCGCCGCCTTCTGCGGTGCGGACAACGCGGGTCGAATGCACACCGCCCGCAGCCGCAACGACATCGACCTCACCATGTACCGCATGGTTCTGCGCGATCTACTGCTCGGTTCAGTCGCCGCGCTTCATAATCTGCGCCACGTTCTGCTCGATCTTGCCACCCGGCACCGCACAAGCCTCATGCCTGCCTACACCCACAACCAGCCCGCACAGCCCACCACGCTGGGCCACTATCTCATGGCCGTCACGGAGTGCCTGGAGCGTGACACCGCGCGCCTCCAGGCCGCGTACCGGCGCGTCAATCTATGCCCCCTGGGCGCCTGCGCCATCACGACGACCGGCTTCCCCATTGATCGCCACCACACCGCCGCCCTCCTTGGGTTCGATGCCCTCCAGGTCAACTCATATGGGGCCATCGCTGCCGTCGACTACCTCACCGAGAGCTGCTCTGTCCTCGCTGTTGCCATGCTCAACCTCGGTCGCTTCGCGCAGGATCTTCTTCTGTGGAGCACGGCTGAGTTCCGTTATCTCCGGCTCAGTGACGGCTACGTGCAGATCAGCAGTATCATGCCGCAGAAGCGAAACCCGGTCCCGCTTGAGCATGTCCGTATTCTCGCCAGCCGCGCCATGACACAGTCTCAGGCCATCCTCGGTAGCCTGCACAACACGCCCTTCGCCGATATGAACGACGCCGAAGACGACCTGCAGCCTCTCGTCTACACCGCGTTCGAGGACGGTCTGCGCGCACTCGCTCTGCTCACCGGCGCACTTGCCGAGGCGGAGTTCGACACCGCCCACATGGCCGCCGCCGCAAGTGGCAGCTTTCTTACCGTCACCGAGTTGGCTGATACCTTGGTTCGCGAAACCGGCATCAGCTTCCGCATCGCGCACGAGATTGTCTCCAGCGCGGTGCTTGAGCTTGCCGGCGCCTACGACGCCGAGCGCATGGCGGCCCACGTCGAGCGCCTCTTGGCGGAGCATCCTGGCTACCCCGCGGCCGATCCCGCACTCCTGCGCAGATCACTCGATGCCGCCCACTTCATCGCAGTACGCCAGATTCCCGGCGGCCCGGCCCCTCAAGCGCTCGATCCGGAACTCCACCGCGCACGCACGCAGCTTCATGACGATGAAACATGGCTTACCGCCAGCCGCCAAAGCCTCGCCGCCGTCGCCGCCCGCCGCAAAGACGAGCAGGCAGGCGTCATCGCTTCTTTGGCAGACCAAACGCTGGTCACCCGGCGCTCCGCCGGAATGCCTCCACCTCGGCCCGCGTAGGTAACGACGGGATGGCACCCATACGCGTCACCGAAAGCGACGCCGCGGCCACCCCGAACCGCACCGCTTCCACCGCATCCGCCCCGCCTGCAAGCGCCACCGCAAGCGCCCCGTTCAGCGCATCGCCTGCCGCAGTTGTGTCCACCGTCTCCACCCGGACGGCATCGATCGACTCCCGTATCCCATCCTCCGTCGCCAGGTATGCTCCGCGACTGCCAAGCTTCAGCAACACGTTACGCGGCCCAAAAGCCAGCAGCCGCTCGGCAAACCCGCGTACCTCCGCGCCCTCGGGGACCGGGGTGCCCAGCAGCAGCGACGCCTCCGTCTCGTTCGGGGTCAGCCACGCCACGCCCCGCAGTATTTCCTTTGCTACCGGACGCGCAGGAGCTGGGTCCAGCATCACCGCCGTACCCGCCTTGACCGCTTCGTCGACCGTCGCCGCAAGCGCCTCAATCGGGGTCTCCAACTGCGTCAGCACCATGCTGGCCGCCGCAATGCGCTCCCGCGCCGCCCGCACATCCTCGGCGCACAAACGACCGTTTGCCCCTGGCACCACCACGATGCTGTTCTGCCCATCCGGACTAACCAGGATCACCGCAATTCCAGACGAACCCTCCGCGAGCGTTATTGCCGAAATGTCGACCCCCTTCGCACCCAGGGTAGCCAGAAGCTCCGTCTCGAATCCATCCGTCCCGTGCCGTCCAATCATGCGTACCGTGCCACCCATCAACGCCGCCGCCACTGCCTGGTTTGCGCCTTTTCCCCCAATGAACCGCTGAAAGCTCGTCCCCGTAATCGTCTCGCCCACGACCGGGTTCCGCGGCACGCCCGCCACCAGGTCCAGGTTTAAACTTCCCACCACCACAATCTCACTCGCCATCGGCCCTCCCTGTCAGCGAGTACATCGCTGCTCCCATCTAGTCTCCCGCGACGGGAACCGCGTGCCCAATGCTCGATTGTGCTGGCTTCCTTCTGCTCCACGCATTGGCTGCCCGGCCGCGTAGACGATCAAAAAAGAGATACACCACTGGCGTAGTAAAGAGCGTCAGGCATTGCGACACAATCAGCCCGCCTACAATCGTTATGCCCAGCGGCCGCCGTAACTCCGACCCCGTCCCCGTGCCCAGCGCCAGCGGAAGACCCCCCAGCAGCGCCGCCATCGTCGTCATCATGATCGGTCGAAACCGCAGTAAGCATGCCTGATAGATGGCTTCCTCTGGCGTCTTACCTTGCTCCCGCTCGGCCACCAGCGCAAAGTCGATCATCATGATCGCGTTCTTCTTGACGATCCCGATCAGCAGAATGATCCCGATCATGGCGATAACCGAGAGGTCGACCTTCATCAGCAGCAGCGCAACGATCGCGCCGACTCCGGCCGATGGAAGCGTGGAAAGAATAGTAAGCGGGTGGATGTAGCTTTCGTATAAAACGCCAAGCACGATATACACCGCGATCAGAGCCAGCAGGATCAGGATCGGCTCGCTCGATAACGACGCTTGGAACGCCTGCGCGGTCCCCTGGAATCCCCCATGTATGGTCGATGGCATCGCCATATCGGCGCGCGCCGCCTCAATAGCCTCCGTGGCCTGCGAAAGCGAATACCCCGGCGTCAGGTTGAAGCTCAAGGTAGCTGCCGGCGTCTGTCCCTGGTGGTTGATTTGCAAGGGTATGCGTTGCGTCTCAAAGTGCGTCACCGCTGACAGCGGCACCATGGCGCCGCTTGTGCTCTTCACAAAAATCTTTTGCAGCGCGTCCGGGTTCTGCTGGAACTCCTGCGCCGCCTCCATCACCACGTGATACTGGTTCAGCGGCATGTAGGTGGTCGAGACCTGGCGCTGGCCAAATGCATCTGAAAGCGTTGAGTCGATCGTCAGCGGCGAAACTCCCAGCCGGCTTGCCGTGTCCCGATCGATCACAAGCTGTGCGCGCAGACCCTGCTGCATCTGGTCCGTCGCTACGTCCTTCAGTTCAGGCATCGTCATCATGCGCGCCATCAGTTTAGGAGACCACTCGTTCAGGTCCGAGACGCTGTCGGCAGTTAGCGAATACTGGTACTGTGTCGCAGACTGCCGCCCGCCGATGTTCAGCTCCTGCTGCGACTGCAAAAAGAGCTGCGCGCCCGGAATGCCACCTATCTTTGGCCGCAGCCGCGCAAGAATCACTTCGGCGGTGTCTCCGTTCTTTTGCCGCTCCGCATCCGGCTTTAGGCTCATAAACATGTTCGCCGTATTCGTGCTACCGCCTCCGGGCCCGCCGCCCCCCAGAAAGCTCATCACGTTCTGAACGCCTGGATCTTGCTTCACAATCGCCGTCAGCGCAATCAGCTTCTCCTTCATGTTGTCGAACGACGTATCCTGCTGCGCACGAACCTGGCCTCCGATGCGTCCCGTATCCTGCTGCGGAAAAAATCCCTTCGGCACCAGCATGAACAGGTAGATGTTCAACGCAAACGTTCCAACCGTGATCCCCATCACGATTCGCTGATGGCGCAGCACCCAGCGCAGCCCACGATCATACTCGTTGGTCAGGAAATCAAGCGCCCTCTCCCCCAAAAGGTACGCGCGCCCGTGCTTGCGTCCACGATGCGAAGTCAGGAACTTTGCGCTTAGCATCGGCGTCGTCGTCAACGACACCACAAGGGACACCATGATCGACGCCGACAGCGTAACCGCAAATTCGCGAAACAGCCGGCCAACAATGCCGCCCATCAAAAGAATCGGGATAAACACGGCGATCAGCGAGACCGACATCGAAAGAACCGTAAAGCCGATCTCCTTCGACCCCACCATCGCCGCCTCGTACGGGTCGAGCCCAAGCTCCAGGTGACGGCTGATATTTTCGATCACGACGATCGCGTCATCCACCACAAAGCCGGTCGAGATCGTCAATGCCATCAGCGAGAGGTTATCGAGCGAATACCCCAGCAGGTACATCACCCCGAACGTTCCGAGAATGCTCAGCGGCACCGACACGCTTGGGATCAGCGTCGAGCGAACCTCGCGCAGAAAGACGAAAACCACAAGGATCACGAGCAGGATCGAGATAATCAGGGTGCGCGTTACATCCTTCACTGAGGCGCGGATCGTCGTCGTGCGGTCCAGCGCCACCTGGAGGTTGATTGCCGGAGAGATCGAGGCGCGCAATGTGGGAAGAATCTTCAGGACGTTATCGACCGTCGCGATTACGTTCGCACCGGGTGACTTGTTGACGATCACCAGAATCCCCGGATGACCGTTGATCAGCCCACCTGTGTGGATGTCCTCGACTGAGTCCACCACCTGGGCAACATCGCGTACACGCACGATCCCGCGCACGTCCCCTGAAGCCGCCGAGCCTACAGCCGCCGTCGCATCGGTGGTCCTTGTTGCCGCCGTTGCAGGTGATGCTGTCGTCGCCGGTGTACTGGCGGCTGGCGTGCTCGCCCCAGTCGTTGAAACTGCGCTTTGCAGTGAGGTCGGCAATCCTGTCGAGGCTGTCGCCGAACTCACCGGACCGCGATTGGTTGCGACCACCAGCGGAGCATACGCCCCCGCGCCGAAAAGCTGATCCGTTGTATCGATCGCCATGCGCTGCTCGGTTCCCGACAGGTAGCCGATCGGCTGCAGCACGTTCACCTGGCCAAGCGCATTGCGCAGCGCTTCAAAGCCCAGCCCGTAGCTTGAAAGCAGGTTCGGATCCGCCTCCACGCGGACCGCTGGCTTTGCCGAACCACCCGTAAACACCTGCCCCACCCCGGGAACCTGAGCAATCTTCTGCGCCAGAATGGAGTCTGAGGCGTCGTAGAGCTGCGGAATCTTAAGCGTGTCCGAGGTCAGCGCAAGGATCAAGATCGGCGCATCCGACGGATTGATCTTGCGGTAAGACGGGTTGGATGGAAGGTTCGCCGGAAGCTGGCTGCGCGCCGCATTGATCGCCGCCTGCACATCCCGCGCCGCCCCATTGACGTCTCGCGACAGATCAAACTGCATCGTGATGCTGGCCGAACCCGCTGATGACGTCGAGGTCATCTGCGTGATTCCAGCGATCTTCGAAAACTGCCGCTCCAGCGGCGTCGCGATCGAAGAAGCCATCGTCTCAGGATCGGCCCCCGGCAAACCCGCCCCAACCGAGATGGTCGGAAACTCTACCTGCGGCAGCGACGCCACCGGAAGCAGCGTATAGGCCACCGCGCCAGCCAGGATAATCGCGAGCGAGAGAAGGGAAGTGGCCACCGGACGGCTGATGAACGGTGCCGAGAAGTGAACACCGCCCGCATCCTCCGGTCCCTGTGGACCGGAGAGCCTGGCCGCATCGCCCGGCTCGGCCTTTTCGCTTGGCGCGTGGTCGCCCCCGCGGTCTTGCTCCCGCCCGGAAAGGCGAGCATGGTCGCCGGGCCGTGAGGCCTCCGTAGGGGTCGTGTCGCCGGGTTCAGGATCCCGAAAGCTCATGATGTCAGTCCGCCGATCCATGTTGCCACTCAGGCTGGTGCCGGCCGCCGTGGGTGTGCTCGTAAAACTTGCGATCTGCATCCGCTGTGTGCAGGTACCTGCGGCCAATGCGGTCAAAGAAGAGATAAACCACCGGCGTCGTAAACAGGGTAAGAATCTGCGACACGATCAGGCCTCCCACGATCGTGATACCCAGCGGCCGCCGCAACTCCGATCCCGTCCCCGAGCCCAAAGCCAGCGGAACGCCGCCCAGCAGCGCTGCCATTGTCGTCATCATGATTGGCCGGAAGCGAAGCAGGCACGCCTGATAGATCGCCTCTTCCGGTTCCATGCCGTGGTCGCGCTCTGCCTCAAGCGCAAAATCGATCATCATAATGGCGTTCTTCTTCACAATGCCGATCAGTAGGATGATCCCAATCAGCGCAATCACTGACAGATCCACGTGAAACAGCAGCAGCGCCAGGATCGCGCCCACACCCGCTGAAGGAAGCGTGGAAAGAATCGTGATCGGGTGGATATAGCTCTCATACAGCACACCCAGGACGATATAAACCACGATCAGCGCGGCAAGAATGAGTAGTGGTTCGTTCGACAGCGAAGCCTCAAACGCCGCCGCCGCGCCCTGGAACTGTCCAGCCACGCTCGCCGGCACATTCATCTGCTTCACCGCTTTGTTCACCGCGGTCACAGCATCTCCAATGCTCTTGCCCTGCGCCGTGTTGAACGAGATCGTCACGGCCGGAAACTGCCCCTGATGATTGATTGCCAGCGAAGCCTGCGCGGGCGCAAACGTCGTGATCGTCGACAAGGGAACCTGCGTTCCATTCGAGCTGTGGACATAAATGTTCTCGAGCGATGATGGATTTCGCTGGAACCGCGGAGCCACCTCCAGCACCACATGGTACTGGTTCAGTTGCGTAAAGATGGTCGAAACCTGCCGCTGCCCGAACGCATCATCCAGCGCGTCATCGATGTTCTGCGGCGTGATCCCCAGCCGCGATGCCGTGTCGCGGTCGATCACCAGATGCGCCTGCAATCCATCAAGCTGCTCGTCGCTTGCAACATCCGTCAGCTCCGGCAGCGTCTTGAACTTGTTGACGATCGTGTCCGTCCAGGCCGCAAGCTCATCCGCATTCGCGTCCTCAAGCGAGTATTGATACTGCGTCCGCGACACCCGATCCTCCACCGTCAGGTCCTGTGATGCCTGCAGAAAGCATTGGATCCCATCCACCTGCGCCACCTTCGGCTGCAGCCGGCGAATCACATCTGTGGCCGAGGTCGAACGCTGTTCCCGGTCCCGCAGATTGATCTGGATGCGTCCGCTGTTCAAGGTCGTATTCGTCCCGTCGATCCCAATAAACGAAGAAAGGCTCACAACATCCGGGTCTTGCAGGATGATGTTCGCAAGCTCCTGCTGCCGCGAGCCCATCGCATCGAAGCTGATCCCTTGCGGAGCCTCGGTGATACCAAGCAGAACGCCCGTATCCTGCACCGGAAAGAAGCCCTTCGGCACAACGATATACAGCACCAGCGTCAGGATAAAGGTGGTCAGTGTCACCAGCAGCGTAATCACCTGGTGCCGCAGCACGAACCGGACACCTCGTCCATAGCTCGCAATCACCCGTTCGAAGAACCGCTCGCTCACCTGATAAAAACGCGTCTGGTTCGCATCCGGGGTATGCTTCAGCAGCTTTGCCGCCATCATCGGCGTCAATGAAAGCGAGACCACCGCGGACACCAGAATCGTTACCGCCAGCGTCACGGCAAACTCGCGGAACAGACGCCCCACAATATCCCCCATAAACAACAGGGGAATCAGCACCGCGATCAGCGACACCGTCAGCGAAAGGATCGTGAACCCGATCTGCTCCGAGCCCTTAAGCGCGGCCGTCAGAGGATCGTCGCCCTCTTCCAGGTACCGCGAGATGTTCTCCACCATCACGATCGCGTCGTCAACCACAAAGCCCGTGGAGATCGTCAGCGCCATCAGCGACAGGTTGTTCAGGGAGTATCCCAGCAGGTACATGATGCCGAACGTGCCCACGATCGAAAGCGGAACGGCTACCGCCGGGATGATCGTCGCCGCCAGCGACCGCAGGAACAGGAAGATCACCATCACCACCAGCGCGATCGTCAGCACAAGCTCAAACTCAACGTCCTTCACCGAAGCGCGAATCGTGTTCGTCCGATCGGTCAGTACATCCAGGTTCACGCTCGCCGGCAGCGTCTGCCGAAGCTGCGGCAGCAGCTTCTGCACTCGGTCCACCACGCCGATGATGTTTGCTCCCGGCTGCCGCTGGATATTTACGATCACCGCATGCTTCAGGTTCGCCTGCCGGGCTCCCTCCGTCTTGGTCGCAGGGGCCGCAGCTGTCCCCATCCACGCCGCCTGGTACAGGTTCTCCGCGCTATCTACCGATTGCGCCACATCCGACAACCGGACCGGAGACCCGTTCCGATACGCCACAATCACGGCGCCGTAGTCCGAGCTTGAAAGCAGCTGGTCGTTTGCCCCGATCGTGTATGCCTGCCGCGCCCCGGAGATCGATCCCTTCGCCTGGTCGACATTCGCCGTCGCTAGCACCGTCCGCAGATCTTCAAGCGAAAGCCCGTACCCCGCCAGCGCCGTAGGATTCGCCTGGATGCGCACCGCCGGCTTCTGCCCTCCAGCGATCGACACCAGCCCGACCCCTGATAGTTGCGAGATCTTCTGCGCGAGAATCGTATCCGCCAGGTCTTCCACCTTCGAGAGCGGTACTGAGTCGCTCGTCAGCGCCAGGGTCATAATCGGCGCATCCGCTGGATTCACCTTGCTATACACCGGAGGGTTCGGAAGATCCTTGGGCAGGTACGTAAAGCCCGCATTGATCGCCGCCTGCACATCCTGCTGCGCCACGTCGATCGACTCCGCCAGCGAGAACTGTAGCGTGATCACGCTGCCGCCGCCCGAACTCGTGGAGGTCATCTGCGATAGCCCGGGAATCTGCCCAAACTGCCGCTCCAGCGGAGCCGTCACCGACGAAGCCATCACGTCCGGGCTGGCCCCGGGGTAGAACGTCAGCACCTGGATCGTCGGGTAATCAACCTCCGGCAGTGCCGAAACCGGCAACTGCTCGTACGCCACAAAACCGGCAAGCAAAATGGCCACCATCAAAAGCGAGGTGGCCACCGGCCGGAGAATAAATGGCCGGGAAGGGCTCATGGCTGCCTTCCTGCCGCGGGCTGACCGGTTCCATTCTGCCCCGCCGCAGGCGTACCGCCCGGTGCTGTCACCGCATTGCCGCGCAGCGTGCCGCCGTTCCCCGCGCCCGCCGCCGCCGCCCCGCCACTGGACCGTCGTCCGCCACCGTCATTCTGCTTCGGAACTACCCGGCTGAAAGGCTTCAATTTCTCCTGACCATCAATCACAACCTCGTCCCC
>CAXUNW010000045.1:0-16624 GCA_964252505.1 uncultured Acidobacteriaceae bacterium | reverse complement strand
GTCACCGCCGAAAGCCTCCCCTCGGACGCCCTCGCCCGGGTCCAGCAAGCCGCCGGTCCCGACGCCCTCGCCGCCGCCTTCGGCTACGCCATCGCCACCACCGACCGCGGCACCCCCGTCGTCGTCGCCGGAACCGACTTCCCCGCCGTCCGCCGCCTCGACGCCTGGTGGCAGGCCGACACTTGGCCCAACGGCCCCAACGACGCCCTCCTCGGCCAGAAAGCCGCAAACTTCATCGCCGACGAGCACGACCTCACCCTCACCTTCGCCGCCAAGCCCCTCACCCTCCACGGTGTCGGTCGCCTCCACACCGGCGGCGACGAGGACTCCCGTATCTACCTGCCCCTCAGCACCTTCACCCGATGGACCGGAGCCTCCGCCGGCACCATCGAGCTCCAGGTGCCCGGCGGCGCGGCCAACGTCGAAGCCGCCATCACCCGCCTCAGGTCAGAACTCCCCGGCCTCCAGATCACCCCAGTCCGCCAACTCGTCGAAGGCGAGGCCCGCATTGTCGATCGCACCCACGCCCTTATGGTCGCCGCCGTCCTGCTCATCGCGCTGACGGTCGGCGTCTCCGTCCTCGCCACCATGTCCGCCGGCATCCTCGAGCGCCGCCGCGACTTCGCCCTCATGAAAGCCCTCGGCGGCTCGCAGGCCCGCATGGTCGGCATGTTCGTCCTCGAAGCCATGGTCCTCGCCCTCGCCGGTGTCCTCGCCGGATTCCTCGTAGGCTCGGCGCTCGCCCTCGCCATCAGCGAGGCCAACTTCCACACCGCCAGCCTCCCGCGCGTGCAGGTCTTACCCGCCGTCCTCCTGCTCAACGCCCTCATCGCCGCCCTTGCCGCCCTGCTCTCCGCCCGCGTCCTCCGCACCCTCGAGCCCGCCGCCCTGCTCAAAGGGGAGTGACCCCAAAGACCTGTCAAGAGCTAAATCGTGGAAGCGCCCTATTATCTAGGAGTTGAGCTTGGCGTAGGAGATATCCTCCAACGTTTATCATTGCTAGTAGAGATCTGTGGGGAAGCTATTCCCCACAGCATCCCTTTCTTTGACACTCATAAGCTAACCGGCAAGTTGAACCCATAGGACTTAGTCACGCTTCAAGCGGGTTAACTACCTCTTAAGAGGAGTAATCACGCTTCAAGCGCCAACGGCGGCACCACATAAGAGCCTAGGCCGAAGGCCTAGGTAGCGGGGCAACGTGCAGGATGAGGGCTGAAATCCCGGCACATTTCCACTCGAACACTATCGAACTCACTCTAAGTCCTTTGTTTACTAATTTTTAGACGTAAGCCCCTTGCTTACATGTATTTACAGTTGCAATGTTCACCTAAGTCGTTCATAACACGTTACTTACGCGTGAAGAATAGGGGGGCACCCCCGGTTGTAACCGCACAAGTTACATAACCCGGCTCCAGGAACCACGAGGCAGACCAGAGCATGGCCGAAGTATTAGGAAGAGACGTCACTACCGAAACCACCCGCCCCGAGTGCGCCGTCATCGCCCTCCACGGCGTCACCCGCGACTACACCGGACGCAGCGGAACCGTCCGCGCCCTTGACGACGCCACCTTCTCCATCGTCGCTGGCGAGTGGGTCGCCATTACCGGTCCCTCCGGGTCCGGCAAAAGCACCCTCGTCAACCTCCTCGGCTGCCTCGACCGTCCCACCGCCGGCGAACTCCGCATCGACGGAGCCGATGTCTCCACCATGTCCGCGGGAGAGCTCGACCGCTTCCGCGCCGACAAGATCGGCTTCATCTTCCAGCAGTTCCACCTCATCCCCTACCTGTCCGCGCTCGAAAACGTCATGCTCGCCCAGTACTTCCACTCTATGACCGACACCGCCCAGGCCCGCGAAGCCCTCGCCCGCGTCGGCCTCGCCCCGCGCGCCGAGCATCTCCCCAGCGAGCTCTCCGGCGGCGAGCAGCAGCGCGTCTGCATCGCCCGCGCCCTCATCAACCACCCGCCCATCCTGCTCGCCGACGAGCCCACCGGCAACCTCGACGCCGCCAACCAGAAGATCGTCGCCGGCCTCCTTCAGGACCTCCACCGCAACGGCCACACCATTGTCATGGTCACGCACGACCCCGAGATGGCCACCCTCGCCGGACGCAAGATCGCGCTGAGCCACGGCAAGGTCTTCTGCCACCCCGCGCGCGGCATGGTCACCCTGCGCTGACCTCCCTCACATCGGGAAATCAGCGGAAGGCCCATACACCCGCGGCACCGGAACATCCAACAGCCGCAGGTACACGCCAAGCTGCCCCCGGTGGTGAATCATATGGTTCATCCCGAACATCCGGTAGCCCTCATAGAGGTTCCCGCTAAAGAAAATTCGCTCCCCCGCTCCCAGCGACCATGGCTCCGCGAACCTCTCGTCCGTCGTTGCCTCCAGTTCGCCCGCGGTCTTCGCCACCATGCCATCGAAGGCCTCGACGATCTGCGCGCTGCTCTCGAAAGCAAGCGGTGCGAACTTCGCGGTCGCCAGGTCAATGCTTCCAGCCAGAATCGCGGAGATGAAGTCCGGCATCGTCGCCTCATGCGCGGCCAGCCTGCCCAGGCTCATGGACTTCGGCTGCGGCTGATAGGCACTTTGCTCACCCGGTAAGGCTGCGAGCGCATCGCGCAGAATCTTCATCTCACTGTGAAATTCGGGCAGCAGCAACGTCGCGAGCGGCATCGGAATCCTCTTTCTTGCACTGGTTCAGCGCGTCGCCATTCTAGCGCAGCCTCTGCCCCGCGCAAGCCGAACCTCTATCCCTTCGCAGGAGCCTTCAAGCCAAGCTCCACCATCACCCGCTGCAGGTCCTTCCACGCCTCGCCCTTCTGCCGCGGATCGCGCAGCAGAAACGCTGGATGGTAAGTCACCGCCACCTTCGCTCCGCGCGCCGACAACCACTGCCCGCGCAGAGACGCCAGCGACTGCTTTACCCCCAGTAGATACGTGGCCGCTGTTGCCCCCAGCGCCACAATCACCTCAGGCTGCACCAGGTCGATCTGCCGCACAAGGAACTGAGAGCATGTCCCGGCCTCCACCGGCTCGGGAACTCGGTTGTTCGGCGGCCTGCACTTCACGATGTTGGCGATGTAAACCTCTTCCCGCTTCAGCCCCATCGCGCCGATCATGTTGTTCAGCAGCTGCCCCGCCTTACCCACAAAGGGTACACCCGACGCATCCTCATCCGCGCCCGGCCCCTCACCCACAAACATCAGCCGCGCCCGCGCGCTGCCATCGCCGAACACAATCGCGCGCCGCCCCGCATACGCCAGCGGGCACCGCGTACAGTCGCCGATCTCCTCCTGCACCAAACGCAGCGCGGTGTCCCGCGCCGCCAGCGCGACACGCTCCGTCGGGATCGGCCACATCTCATCAAACGACTTCGGCTTCGGAATCGAACTCTCCGTGCTGCTGGCAGCCGCCGCTACGGGCGCTTCCACTGTCTTTAGAACCGGTGGAGCCTCTGTACGAACGGCTGGCGGAGCCTCCGCATCACGCCCCGCCGCGACGGTCTCAGCCCAGGGTCCCGCCTGTCGGTAGAAATCGTAAACGCCCAGATCGCGAAAATACTCTAGATACGCACGAAGCGGCTCCAAGCGCGCCTCCGCTTCCTGCTTCCCTACGCCTGTCATGCCTTATCTAGGGCCTCGTATCGAGCACAGGCGCGGCGATCTTCTTCGGCAGCATAAACGTCACATGCCCTTGACGAATCTCATCCTGCGCCACGCGGCACACCTTCATCGACTTTGACGCCATCAGCGGCGGAGCCCCTGACTGAAGCTGACGCGCCCTGCGTGCAGCACCTTTTACCAGGCTGTACTTGTTCAGCAACCCTTGGTCGACTGTCATCGGCGTGCCCTCCTCAAGTTGTATCGTTGTGTACGTCGAATCTACCCCAACCTCCCCGCAAATACCAAATCGCCGCCCACAAAGGTACCCAGCGCGGCCTCCAGCTTCGCAGACGCGCTATCCGTGCGGCACCCCTCCGCCACCGCCTGCACCCCATCCCCTTCGCCCCGCTCCGTCAGGACGATGGCGCGCATCTCCGTCACCGCCTGGTCCAGCACATCGTTCACCAGCGCATAGCGATACCGGCAAATCTGCTTCAACTCCTCGCGCGCCTCTGCCAATCGCCGTTCGATCACCGCTTCAATGGTCATATGCTCGGCCTCGCTGCGGTTGCGCAACCGCATCTCCAGAACCTCCGGGCTCGGCGGCATAATAAAGATTGACACCGCCTCCGGCAGCTTTGTCATCACCTGCATCGCGCCTTGCACATCGATATCAAGCAGCAGATCGCGGCCATCCTGCTTCGCCTCCGCTAGCGCCGATAACGCCGTACCGTAGTAGTTGCCGAAAACCTCCGCCCACTCCAGAAACTCACCCCGCGCAATCATCGCCTCGAACACCGCACGCGTCGTAAAGTGATACTCCTGCCCGTTCTTCTCTGAGCCGCGCGGCGGCCGCGTCGTGTACGAGATCGAAAAATCCAGACCCTCCACCAGCGACCGCAGCTGACTCACAATCGTCGATTTCCCCGACCCTGAAGGCGCCGAAATAATGAACAACACACCCGCCATCGTACCCGCCACTCTTCCCGCGTTTCCGCTCCTACAGTCTACCTACTCGACGTTCTGAACCTGCTCCTTCACCCGCTCGATCTCCGCCTTCATCGCCAATCCGGTATCGGTCAGCCGCAGTCCGCGCTCTCCCATCGCGCCGTTCACCTTCGACACCATCGTATTGGCCTCGCGGTTCATCTCCTGCAGCAGAAAATCCAGCGGCTTGCCCACCTCGCCCCCCGCCTCCAGCATCTCCTGGAAGCGGCGTGCATGGGTGCGCATTCGCACCACCTCCTCCTCCACATCGCTCCGCTCGGCCAGCAGCGCCGCCTCCACCAGCACACGCTCATGGCTCACATCGAGCCCCTCCACCAACTCTGCCAAACGCCCGCGCAGCCGCTCCACATGCGCCTCGCGCACACCCGCACGAAGCGCCGCCATCTCCTCCGTCAATTGCAGCAGGCGATCCATGCTCGCCCACATCTCCGCCGCCAATGACCGACCCTCCAAGGCTCGCGCCGCGTTAAAGCGCTCCATCAACACAAGCGCTGCCGCCTCAACCGCCGCCGCCTCGACCGTGGCCGTCGTCGTCTCCATCACCACCACGCCCGGCATCCGCAGCAGCTTGTTCAGGTCCGGCGACGCATCCAGCCCGTGCATCGCGGCCGCATCGCGGTGCGCCTTCACCAGGGCCTCCAGCAGCACATCGTTCCGCCGCACCGTCACCAAACCAGCCCCCGCATCCACCTGCAGCGACACCTCCACATGCCCGCGCCGCACCGCGCCCCGTACAACGCCGCGCAGCATGAACTCCAGCCCCTCACATGCCGAAGGCACCCGCACCTGCAAATCGAGAAAACGATGATTGACGCTCTTCGCAGTCAGCAGAAACCCGGCTCCAGCCGCCGTCGCAAACCCAGTCATTGAACGCACGCCGCTCACGAGATACCCTCCACCGCTCCGCTCGCGCCAAACTCTCCATCATCGAATTGCAGGTCGTGCAACCGCCGGTAGGTCCCGGATTTCTCCATCAGTTCGTCATGTGTCCCCATCTCCGTGATCTGCCCCGCCTCCAGTACAACGATCCGCGTCGCACGCCGCACAGTCGAGATTCGGTGCGCAATCACCAGCACCGTCCTGTCCTGCATCAGGTTGGCCAGCGCCGCCTGCACATACGCCTCGCTCTCCATGTCCAGCGCGCTCGTCGCCTCGTCCAGAATCAGGATCGGCGCGTTCTTCAGGATTGCCCTCGCAATCGCCAGCCGCTGCCGCTCCCCGCCGCTCAGCCGCACCCCGCTCTCGCCGATCAGTGTGTCGTAGCCATTGGCCATGCCCAGGATAAAGTCGTGCGCCAGCGCCATCTTCGCCGCCTCCTGCACCTTGCTCAGCGGCACATCCGGCTGCCCATAAGCGATGTTGTTGCGCACCGTGTCGTTAAACAGAACCGTCTCCTGTGTCACCTTCCCGATCTGCTTTCTCAGGCTCGCAAGCGACACATCCCGCACATCATTCCCGTCGATCGTGAGCCGGCCTCCGGTCACGTCGAAGAAACGTGGAATCAGGTTCATCATCGAGCTCTTCCCTGCCCCGCTCGGCCCCACCAGCGCAATCACCTCGCCCCGCTTCACCGTCAGCGAAATGCCGCGGAGCACCGGCTTCCGGATGCCGCCCGCGTCGTAGCCGAACTCCACTGCATCAAAGCGAATCGCATCCTTAAACCCCTTCAGGGTCACCGCGCGCCGCTTCTCGCGCACTTCATCCTGCGCGTCCATAAAGCGGAAGATGTCCTCACTCGCCCCGATCGCCTGCTGGAAGCTGTTATAGAAAAGCGCAAACTTCCGTACCGGATCGTAAAGCGTAAACACCGCGATAACAAAGGAGAAGAACGACCCCGTCGTCATCTCCTGCCGCAGAATCTCCTGCCTGCCCAGATACAGCAGGAGCGCGATCGCCACCGATCCCAGCGCATCCATCAGGGGCGAAGAAATAGCTGCCACACTCACCGACTTCAGGTTCGCGCTCAGCAATCGCCGTGCCGCCCCATGAAATCGGTTCGTCTCCCAAAGCTCCATACCAAACGCCTTCACGATACTGTTGCCGGTAATCGTCTCGTGCAGAATGCTTTGGATCTCCGCAAGCTTGTCCTGACCCTTGCGCGTCGTCTGCCGTACCTTCTTGCCAATACGCCGCGCCGACGAGATCACCACCGGCACAAACAGCAGCAGCACCCACGCCAGCTTGCCCCCGTAGAAGATCGCCACGCCCGCCAGAAAGATCAGCGTAAACGTCTGCTGCAGAAACTCCCCCAGCACCGCCGACATTGCCGTTTGGACCTTCTCGATATCGTTGATCAGCGTCGAAAGCAGCGTGCCGGTCGAGTGCTTCTGAAAGAAGCTCATCGACCGCCGCAGCACCGCCGTATACAGGTCGTTGCGCAGGTCCGTAATCATCCCGAATCCCGCATAGTTCACCAGATACGTCCCCACGTAGTCGCACACCGACTTCACCACCGCCGACATCACCAGCGCATACGCCATCACCGTCCACGCGTTGTGGAAGTACGCCGGTACCAGGAAGTGCAGATCCAGGGGATGACGCATATGCGGCACGTTGAAGACCAGCACATCGTCATTTGGCGTGTCCGGCTTCAGAACCTTGTCGAAGATCGGCTTAACCAGCAGAATCCGGAAAGCCGCCAGCGCCCCTACCGCCGCCATCAAGACCACCGAAGCCAGCGAGTACAGCGCATACGGCCGCAGATAGCCCAGCAGCCGCACGATGCGTCTCAACCCCATCCGCACGCACCTCGCGCCGTTCCCATACCTCCCATTCTAGTGCCTCAGCGCGGCATGTCCCGATGCGCCGTCTTCACCCGGTAGCCCGCCTCCGCCAGTCGCTTCTGCATCTCTTCGGCGATCATCACCGACCGATGCTGCCCCCCGGTACACCCAAACGCCACCGTGAGGTAGCTCTTGCCTTCCTTAATGTAGTGCGGCAGCAAAAACGTCAACAGGTCCGTCGTCTTCTCCAGAAACTCCTCAGTCTGCGGAAATCCCCGCACATACTTCGCCACCTTGGGGTCCTTGCCGGTCAGCGCCCGAAACTCCGGAACAAAGTGCGGGTTCGGCAGAAATCGCACATCAAATACCAGGTCCGCATCCGTCGGCACCCCGTTCTTGAACCCGAAGCTCATCGATGAGATCGTCAGATTCCGCTCATTCGTCTCCTGGTCGAACTGCGCATTGATGTGCGCCCGCAACTCATGCACGTTGAACTTTGTCGTGTCCAGCACGATGTCCGCCACGTTTCGCACCGGGTCCAGCCGCGTCCGCTCCGCCTCGATGGACGCCACCACTGTCTCCCCCCGGCCCATCGGATGCGGTCGCCGTGTCTCGGAAAATCGCCGAACCAACGCATCGTCGCTCGCCTCCAGGAACACCACCCGCGTCCCCAGCACCTTGCGTACCTTCTTCAGGATCGCCGGAAACCGGTCCAGCCGGATTCCCTCCCGCACATCGATCACCAGCGCCGCCCGCGCAATCTCCGCCGACTGCCGCACCAGGTCCGCAAAGCGCGGAATCAACTCCAACGGCAGATTGTCGACCGAGTAATACCCCAGATCTTCAAACGCCTTCAGCGCCGAGGCCTTCCCGGCCCCCGACATCCCCGTCAGGATCACCAGCTCCCCGGCCCCATCGGCCGGCGTCACCCGTACCCGTTTCGCCGCGGCCTTCTTGCTCACCATCCAGAAATCCTAGCACCCCGCGGCCAGGCCCTCGCGGACGCATCCGCAGCGCCCCATCAGCGCGCAGCTTTGTAAACCTCAGAGCCGGCCAGAAGAAATGCGCCCACTCCATAAACATAGCTCGACGTCCGCTTGAACGCATCCGGAGCCGCTCCTACCTGCTGGATGTCACCCAGCCGCCCGTCCGCGTAGATGTGGCTAACCATCCCCGCCCACGCCTTCTCCGCCACCGGCTGGTACACCTTCCGGTCCAGCAGTCCGTTCCGCATACCCCACGCAAACCCGTAGGTAAAGAACTCGGAGCCCGAGACCTCCGGCAGCGGATAGTCCGCTGCATCCAGCAGGCCGGGCCGCCACAGCCCGTCCGCACCCTGCACCGCCGCAATCGCCGCCGCCATCTCCTTGAACTGCGCAACATACTTCGGCCGGTCGGGATAGTTGGTCGGCATATCCGTCAGAACCCGCGCAAGCCCCGCAAACACCCAGCCGTTGCCACGCGACCAATAGATGCTCTGCCCGTTCTTCTCGTGCTTGTCTAGGAATGTCGCGTCCCGGGCATACAGATGGGCATGCGTGTTGTAGAGCAAACCTGACGTGATCCACCACTCGCGATCCATAAACGCGAGATACCGCGGGTCGCCAGTCTCCTTGGCCACTTTGGCAAGAACATCCGGCGCCATGAACAACGCATCGCACCACCACCAAAGCGGCTTCTGCGGATCGTCTTCCGTCCGCATCTCCGCATCCATGCGCTCTTGCGTCGGCTGCAGCATCTTCGCGTCGTGCGTTCTCGCATACAGTTCCAGGTAGGTCTGGCTCACCGCCTGGTCATCCGCATGCAGAACCCGCATCCCCGGCTGAAACGCAAACCTCTCGCCCATTCGTAGCATCGCGTTACGGTAGGTCCCTCCGGCAACCTCCTCCGGAACCGCCATATACCCGACGTACAGCGCCGCAAACGTCCAGTCCCGGTCAAACCCTGTCTCCGCCTTTGCCAGCTGCCAGTCCCCAACCTTCTTCATTGCATAGCCAATGTCCTTGCGCGTGAGCCGCGGCGACACATCCTTCGCCAGGGCCGGCTCCTCCGCCGGCGAGTCGCCAACCAGCGGGTTACGCCCAGACTGAGCCGGAACCACCGTCTGGGCCCCTACGAACGGAAGAACAGTGAGTGCAACAAGGCAGCATAAGCACGGGATCATCCTACGACGCATGCGAAATCTCCTCTTCGCGCAGCCATCACCGGGCGCGCTTCTGCATTGTAGTGCGACAAAGACGAGGTCGCTGACAGATCCTCCGCAGCCCGCAAGCAGCATCGTGATCTCAGGGTCGCCGGTCTCCCAGTTCTCAAGCCGGGGTCCCTTTCCATGAACGAGTCATCATCCCCCGGCAGGCTCAAGATGCTATCAAATGGAGAAACGACGCGTCTCAGAAAGCAGCTATCCTAAGGAGAGAGACTCCGTTTCTGGAGAGAGACTCCGTTCTTGAAAACACTGGCTGCCGCCGGATAGGCTTTCTGTGGGGCCGACCTTCCCAGGTCACATGTACCGTTGCAACCACCACGTTCCACGCTGAGGGCCCACCCCGCTTGACGACGTCTTACCTGAATCGCATCGCTGTTGCCGTGCCCGAGCACAATGTGCATGACGCTTTCGTCGTCTTCGCAGAGAACATGCTCCTCGATCCACGCCTGCAAGCCGTCTTCCGACGCATGGCGAATCGCGCAGAGATCACACGCCGCTTTTCATTTCTCAACCCCCAAAGCGATCCCGACCAGGCTTCCCTTTATGACGCCCATCATTTCTACCGCCTGAACAACTTTCCCCACACCGCTCAGCGCATGGAACTCTTCGAGCAGAGTGCCCCTGTGCTCATGCGAAACGCAGTAGATCGACTCACACTCAGTGAGAAGGAACGAGCAAGCATCACGCACGTTCTGGTGACCTGTTGCACAGGCCTTTACGCGCCAGGATTAGATTTCGAGATCGTCGAGCACCTCGGACTTTCAAAGGGCGTGGAGCGCACGATGATTGGATTCATGGGATGCTATGCCGCCATCAACGCGCTGAAGCTGGCAAGGCACATCGTACGCTCCGAGCCGGAGGCGGGTGTGCTGATGCTGAACCTTGAGCTGTGTACGCTGCACTTCCAGGAGACCCAGGACCTCGAACAAGTGCTTTCTTTCCTTGTCTTCGCTGACGGCGCGGCAGCCAGCTTGATTACTGCACGCGCGCAGGGCTTGGCTCTGGATAGCTTCAAGGCGGTCATGGTCCCCGATACGCGCGAGCTGATTACCTGGAAGATTCGCGGCCTCGGCTTTGACATGCTGCTCTCGGGGCAGGTGCCCGGACACCTGGGGCGCGCGCTTCAGGAAAGCAACTTGATGGCCGAGCGCGAGAACATCGACCTCTGGGCGGTGCATCCGGGCGGCCGATCCATTCTGGACGCTGTGGAGAAAGGGCTCGAACTCCCGGCCGATGCGTTGACGGCGTCACGCGAAGTGCTCTCGTGCTTCGGAAATATGTCCTCGGCGACCATCATGTTTGTCTTGCAGCGAATCATGCAGCAGGCGCGTCCTGGCCAGCGCGGCTGTGCCATGTCCTTTGGCCCGGGGCTAACCGCGGAAACAATGCGCTTCCATGTGGCCTAGTGCACAGGTCGACCTCAGTCGGCGGGTCTCACCGCGCGAACTGCCGGAGCTCATGGATGGTACCTGCAGCTATCAGGATTTCCGTGACTGCCTGCGCAGTCTGGAGACGGTGAACCGGTGGCTCTTAGGTTATCGTCCGACCTTGACCTGGCTGGAACGGCTGCCGCGCGGCACGCGTGAGCCAATCCACATCGTGGACGTTGGCTGCGGCGGCGGCGATCTACTCCGCCGAATCGCCACCTGGGCGCGGAGACGGGGCACTGCCGTCCAGCTAACCGGAATAGACTTGAATCCTTACGCGGCCCGAGCCGCCGCCGAAGCCACATCAGGCGAGATCCAGATCGAGTGGATCACCGGCAACGCCTTGTCGTTCCAACCACAGAAAAAGATAGACATCGTTGTCAGTTCGCTGACCGCGCACCATCTGGAGGATGACGAGGTGGTGGCGCTCTTGAGGTGGATGGAAGCGGCCGCACTCCTCGGGTGGTTTATCAACGACCTGGAGCGATCCGAATGGAGTTATCGGCTTTTTGGGTGGGGACCCTGGCATCCGATTGTTCGGCATGATGGACCCGTGTCTTTCCGTCGTGCCTTCCGAAAAGAGGACTGGCTGCACCTCCTGGCCGCTGCTCAGATCCCACGAGAGGCGGTCACCGTGGAGAAGTGGCGGCCGGGTCGCTTGTGCGTCGGGCAGTGGAAGCAAGGTCCAGGGCCTCGCAGAGTTTCATTAGACTAAAGGGTACGAGGCCGACCGCGCCCGTCGCCTCTTGCCTGCTCTGTTCACGTTCACCCCGCTGAGAGGAGAATGATGTCCACTTCAACTCTGCCGCCTCCCGCTTCCCCCCGTACCAGGTTCAAGACCCTTCTTTGGGTCTCCCTTGGTCTCATCACCCTCTTTGTGGTCATCACATCGGAGATCCTCCTCGTCACCGATTACCCCATGTACCATGCCTATCGCCTGCAGGTTATAGCTGACCGCGGACTCCTCATCCCGCACACGCTCTGCGGGACCTTTGCCCTGCTGGCCGGACCGCTGCAGTTCTCGTCGCGGCTTCGACAGCGCCACCTTAAACTCCATCGCGTCCTGGGCCGCCTGTATTTCGTCTCCGTCATCGTCGGCGCTTTCACCGGAATCGCGCTCGCGACCGGGCGTCCCGGACTGCCAGGAACGTCCATGCAGGGTGCCACCTGGATTGTCTGTACTACCGCCGCAGTGATTGCCGCTCGGAATCAACAGATCGCCGTACATCGTCAATGGATGGCGCGTTCGTATGCCGTCACATTCACCTTCGTCTCCAGCCGCGTGCTGAATCTCGTGCCTGCTTACTGGAGCCACCTCGGCGACGTGCTGTCGGCGGTCGGAGTGATCGCCTTCACCCTCACCTCCATACTTCTCGTCGACCTCGGCCTGAACTGGCACGAGCTCACCACACGTCGCAGATAAACAAGTGCAGATTGCGTCGCTCCATCAACCATCTCGATCGACATTCCGCCTATCGAACGCACTCGCGCAGCCTCAACATGACGATTCGTACAGAATGACCATCGAACTGTTTTCATGCGCGTCTATTAGGTTAGATAGAACGAGAGAGCTCGATATGGATCGATTTAACATCCAGTGAGTCAGGAGCAATGCTTTGCAAGACGAAGTTCTGATCCTTGGTGGCGGAGTAGCAGGTTGTGCTGCGTCGATCGCGCTTGCTCGGCAAGGCCGAAGCGTAACGCTGATTGAACGCGAGCCCACACCGCGTCACAAGGTGTGCGGAGAGTTTCTAAGCGGTGAGGCCCTCGAAGACCTGCATGCGCTCGGCATCGACGCGGGAACGCTTGGCGCTGTGCCACTCAATTACGTTCGCCTCGCCGCAGCAAAACGCGCGGCAGAAGCCCCTTTGCCTTTTCCAGCCGCCTCGCTCACACGCAAAGCGCTTGATACCGCCCTCATCGCCGAAGCCCTCGCCTCTGGAGTCCACATCACGCGAGGTCGCACGGTGCAGTCGCTCAGCCGTGCTGCCGGAGATCTCTGGCAGGCCACGCTCGACGACGGCACCACCCACGAAGCTCCTGTCGCTTTTCTTGCCACCGGCAAGCACGATATGCGCGGCCACGTTCGCCCAAAGGACGCGGATCAATGGGTGGCGTTCAAGATGTACTACCGACTGTCTGCCACGCAGTCTGCTCGCCTGGGAGATGCCTCCGAGTTGACGCTCTATGCGGGAGGCTACGGTGGTATCCAACCGGTTGAGGACGGCATCACGAACTTCTGTTGTGTGGTGCAACGAAGATATCTTTCAAGCGCGGGCCTCCGCTGGGAGGCGCTTCTCGCGAAGATGCAGCAGGATTGTCCCCACCTTGCGGCGCGGCTTGAAGGTGCGGAGCCTCTGCTCGATAAGCCCATCACCATTACTCATATCCCATACGGGTACCTGCGCCGCTCCACCCAGGACGGACTCTACTGTATCGGCGATCAGGCCGCCGTCATCCCATCGTTCACCGGCGACGGCATATCCATTGCGCTCCATACTGCCCGCCGTGCCGCCGCCGCGTATCTCGATTCGGAGCCGGCGCCGATCTTTCAACCAAAACTGCGCTCTGCAATGCTGCCTCAGATGCGTCTCGCCGGGGCCGCCGCCAAAGGTTTAAATAATGCATTCGCGCGTGCTGTACTGCCGTTCTGTCTCCGCGTCTGGCCCGGCGCAATGCGCGTTACCGCGAAACTTACACGGCTCTCACAGTCTGCCGCCATGGCTCCACAGGCCTTCGTAAGCTGAATTAAGCACGTCAGGCCAACTCTCTACACTCAAACTTCTGGGAGATGATGCTATGAAACTCATCGCCATCCTCGCCTGCGCGCTCGCTCTCCCGCCAGGAGCCCACGCCCAGCATCAGACCTTCGATGTCAATCCCGATGCCAGTCAGGTCAGGATAAAGCTGAACACAACCCACGAGGTCGTCGACGGAACCTTTCACGTACAATCCGGATCGATCGACTTCGATCGCACTGCAATGAAGCTGTCAGGCAACGTTGTTGTCGCAGCTGGCAGCGGGAAGACCGGAAACGCCAGCCGCGACAAAAAGATGAACAAAGACATCCTCAAGGTAGACCGATACACAACGGTTACCTTTGCACCCAAAGGGTATAGCGGAACGATCCCTGCTTCTGGTCACTCCACCATCCAGGTGAGCGGGGTATTCACGCTGCTTGGAACGTCTCACGATCTGACCGTTCCAATGCAGCTTAGCATCGACGGATCGAGGGCCACCGTGAAGGCCCAGTTCATCGTTCCTTACGTGCAGTGGGGTCTCAAGAATCCTAGCTTCCTGATCTGGAAGGCAGAAAACGACGTTGCAATTGATTTAAGCCTGGTTGGCAATGTAGCCAATTGAAGCCCGAGCTCATGCAGCTCATCTTTGACCTCACCGTTTAGAACACCAAGTGAGAGCGATCCTTAAAGTGGGCATCACGAGTTTCGTCCCGCAACGTGATGTGCCCGCGACGCCGCCGCACTCCCAGAACATTGGCGAACGCGCAGCCGCCCGGCCACGGCAACTCTACGTCTTGAGTGCCTGCGGCTTGATCGCATAGACCTTCACGCTGGCTGCTGCCGCGTTCACGTCATACTGTGAGAGCAAATCCGTAAGATCCTTATGCAGCGAAGGTTCAGGCGGCGCCGGGCTGCAGCAAACAGCCTCAATCACCTGGAACGGATTACCGCTGTCCATCGCCGGCGAGCAGCATCCAGCCTGGTTCTCCACCTTCGCGTAGGCATTCAGGTCCGCACCGCTGTCTACAATCTCGACGTGCTCAAATCCGGCAGCGACCAGTCCCCTCCGATAATCGTCAATCCTGATGGCTCCCGCTATACAGCCGACATACGCCGCCATACTCTGCGCGACCGCTGCGGGTAGTTCGTGCTTGAGCGCAATATCGCTGACCGCGAGCCTTCCCCCCGGCCTCAGAACACGAGCAATCTCGCGGAAAACTGCAGGCTTGTCGGGAGCAAGGTTCAGGACGCAGTTCGAAATCACACAGTCTACCGACGCATCCGGAAGCGGAATCTGATCGATCGTAGATCGGTAAAACTCGACATTGGTGTAGCCCCCAGCCTGAGCATTCGCCCGCGCGCGCTCAATCATGGCCGTGGTCATGTCGATCCCGATAGCGCGACCCGTCGGCCCGACCATCTTGGCTGCCAGGAACACATCCAGGCCCCCGCCTGACCCAAGATCGACCACCACTTCCCCAGGTCGGAGATGTGCCGTAGCGGTCGGATTGCCGCACGACAAGCCCATGTTGGCCTCCGCCGGAATCGACATCAGCTCTTCGGCCGTGTAGCCGAAAGCCTCCGCAACGGCCTGTACGCCTGCATGATCGTTCGACAAGGTGCTTGCTGCGACTGCACCATACTTCGACCTCACCGACTCCAAAAGCTGCTCTGACATGTCGCCTCCTCAAATCTGCTTAGGCAACTCTATCTGTTTGATTTCGCATTCGTCAATGCGTATATATAAGCAATGGCGACACAACCCTTCAATGTCGAGCGATTCTTTCAGGCCCTCGGCGATAACACACGCCTCCGGCTCCTGAACCTGATGGGCGATCAGGAAATCTGCGTCTGCTATTTCGTCGAGATTCTCGGGGAACCACAATCGAAGATCTCAAGGCACCTCGCGTACCTCCGTAGCGCACGCATCGTCGCGGCGCGGCGCGAGGGAAAGTGGATGCACTACCGCATCCTGACGCCTTCACACATCGGGGCTGCGCAAGTCCTGAAACAGACCCTAGGCTGGCTCAAGCAATACAAGGCTATGCAGTCTGATCAAGCGCGGCTCACGAAAGCCTGCTGTTCTCCTGCAAAATACCCACTGCTCGACGGCGCCCCCATACCAACGGCGATTCAAAGTTCATCCTGCGAGGCCGGCTAATATCCACTCTCCTTACCGCAACCCAAGTGCGCACGCCTGCAGCTCGCAATAAGCCGGCGTGGAACACATGGGTCCACTAGGTCCAAACGCCAGGCGCCGCCCGAAGCCCTGCTAAAAGGTCCGAAAAGTTCAATAAGACTCGATTACGCTAGGAGAGGGGATATAGCAAATACGTAGAAATATATGGCTCCTGAGGTAGGACTCGAACCTACAACCCTTCGGTTAACAGCCGAATGCTCTGCCATTGAGCTACTCAGGAATGTCGCATGGGGCCGGTCTCGCCGCAACCCGCCACCCTCACGGTTATACCAAAACTCACCACCCGGGTCAAAAGCAGCGGAACGCCCGCGACGTCCCGTCCCAATCCGGGTCTCATCAAATATGCTGCCCCGCACCATCCCGCTTGGCTTCTTGGTGGTCGCCCTCCTTGCCTCGCACGCGCATGCTCAGGCCACCAACCTCGCTGAGCGCTATCTGCTCAGCGCCGCCAACCAGGAACGCACCGCCCGAGGCATCGCTCCGCTGCATCTCGATGCCGCCCTCACCACCGCCGCCCGCCTCCACGCCGAGCAGATGGCCGACCACCACACCATCTCGCATCGCTTCTCCAACGAGCCCGAGCTCTCCCAACGCGGAGCCACCGCCGGAGCCCGCTTCTCCCTCATCGCCGAAAACGTCGCCGAAGCCCCCTCTCCGCTCATCCTGCATAGCGCCTGGATGCACTCTCCCGGCCACCGCGAAAATCTTCTC
>CAXUNW010000044.1:2540-16767 GCA_964252505.1 uncultured Acidobacteriaceae bacterium | reverse complement strand
ATGCCAACTCGGCGCTCCTCTATATCGCACGAAGCGGGACAGGGGCGGGGGTGGCGGTGTATCTGATCGGGGCGGCGGGAGCTCTCAGCCCGGTTGCGGGTTCACCGTATGCGGCGGGCACGGCGCCGTATGCTGTCGCGCTATCGTCCACCGGGGCGGACCTTTATGTGGCGAATCGGACAGACGGCACGGTGTCCGGCTTTTCGGTGGCGAGCGGCGGCGTGCTGACGGCGCTGAGTGGATCGCCCTATGCGAGCGGGAGCCTGGTGACGGCGCTCGGTAGGGATAACACCGGGAAGTATCTGCTGGCGGCGGCGTTCGGCGGATCGTCCGACCTGACGATGTACTCGTACGATGCCACCGTGGCCGGTAAGCTGGATGTGCTGGCGACCACCAGCACCGGAACAGACCCGACGGGGGCGACAGCGATCGCGCTGACGCATTGATTTCGGGCTTTGGCAGCAGGGCAGCGCGGATTGTTGCGCGACGCTGCTCTCGAAAGCATCGATAATAGGGGTGAAGCGGAACAGGGGTGAGGCGGGAGGAGCGTAGGCTGCGATTTCGCCCGCGCTGCCGGAACCTTGTTCTGATCAGGAGTAAAGGAGCAGCGCCACAGCATGGGTCGCAGGGTATTGGCATCGCAGGACCGCTCCGGGTTGGGGAGAGCGCGGAGATTGGGAGTGGCCGTGCTGCTGGGCTGCCTGCTACTGGAAGGATGCTCGCGGATGCGTCCGCATCTGGCGTCGCAGTACGTGTATTGCACGGCAAAGCAGGGCCTGCTGCGCGACCGGATCGCTGCGGTCTCGAACCGCACCGGTACGGTCAACAACGGCGAGAAGCTTGAGGTTCTGGAGCATGGGCGGCGGTTCATCAAGGTGAAGACGCCGCGCGGCGAGGTGGGCTGGCTGGACGAGAAGAGCGTGGCGACCCAGGAGACCGCCAATGGCTTCGAGGCACTGGCCACCGCGCATAAGGCGGATCCGACGATCGCCTCTGCCGTGGTGCGGGATGAGGTCTACATGCATGCAAAGCCGGGCCGGGAGACGGAGCGCTTCTACCGGCTGGCGGAGGGCGACAAGCTGAAGCTGCTGGCGCGGGCGACGCTGGCAAAGCCTCTGCCGCCGGGTTTGAAGGCCGTGAGCGCGCCGGCTGCGCCCAAGGCGGGGGCCAAGGCTCCGGAACCACCCGCGCCTGCCCCTGCGCCCGCGATGGAGGACTGGTGGCTGGTCCGCGACGCACATGACCGGGTGGGCTGGATCTACAGCCGCATGATGGAGGTGGATGCACCCGATAGTCTGACACGGTATGCGGAGGGGCAGCACTTTGTAGGAGCTTACGTGCTGACGACGGTCTTCGACGCGGAGGCTCCGCAGGATGACAAGAACATCCCGGTGTACCTTGCCGTACTGAGTCCTTATAAGGCTGGACTGCCGTATGACTTTGACCAGGTACGGCTGTTTACCTGGAGCCTGAAGCGGCATCGGTACGAGACGGGTTTCCGGGAGAAGAACGTGGAGGGGTATCTGCCGGTGACGATCGGCAAGATGAAGGATCCGAATGGGCGCTCGGCCACCGCGCAGGCGGAGTTGCCGAGCTTCAGCTACCGGCTGCTGGCTGCGGACGCGCCGACGCCGGTGCCGGACCCGGAGAGCGGTGCGGTGTCACCGGGGAGGCTGGTGACGCGCACGTGGCGGCTTGATCAGAATACGGTGCTGCGCGTGGCTCCGGCGGGTCAGCCTCCGGAGGGTGTGGCGCGGCCGGTGCCTGAGACGGAAAAGGGGAAAAAGGGCAAGAAAAAGCGCGGTTAGACGAAGAAGGCAGCGATCGCGTCGACGACGGTCTCCTGCTCGTCGGAACGAAGCTCGGGGTACATCGGCAGGGCGAGCACCTCGGCGGCGGCGCGCTCCGCCTCCGGGAAGTCGCCAGGGCGATAGCCAAGGTAGCGCAGGCTGACCTGGAGATGCAGCGGCAGCGGGTAGTAGACCTCGGTGCCGATCTGCCGGGCGCTCAGGAAGGCGCGAAGGGCATCGCGGCGGGACGCGCGGATGACGTACTGGTGGAAGACGTGGGTGCCGCGTGGGTCGACAGACGGCAGGACGATTCCCTGCCCCGGCAGACCGGCTTCGGCGAAGAGAGCATCGTAGTGGGCGGCGAGAGCGCGGCGGCGCGCGTTTCCTTCGGCGACCGCACGCAGCTTGACAAGGAGGATGGCCGCCTGGATCGTGTCGAGTCGGCTGTTCCATCCCACCTCGTCGTGGAAGTAACGGCGCTTCATGCCGTGGGCGCGCAGAGTGCGGATGTGATCGTCGATGGCGGCCGAGGTGGTGGTGACGAGGCCGGCGTCTCCCATGGCGGCGAGGTTCTTGGTGGGATAGAAGGAGAAGGCGGCTGCGTCGCCTAGGCTTCCGGCGGGACGGCCACGCCAGGCAGCGCCGAAGGCCTGGGCCGCGTCTTCGACCAGCAGAAGGGAGTGGGACTGGGCCAGGGCGGAGAAGGCGTCCCAATCGGCGCACTGGCCGTAGAGATGGACGGGGAGGATAGCGCGGACCGGTTGGTTGCGGGGCGCGGCGAGCGCGGCCGCAACGGCGGCGGTAGAGAGGTTGAAGGTGGTGGGCTCGATATCGGCGAGGACGGGGACCGCCCCGCAGCGAAGGATGGAACTGACGGAGGCGAAGAAGCTGAACGGCGATGTGATGACCGCGTCGCCGGGACGTACTCCGGCAGCCGTCATCGCCAGCCACAGGGCATCCGTGCCGCTGGCGCAACCGGCCGCATGGGAGACCTGGCAGGCGGCCGCAGCCGCCATCTCGAAGGAGGCAACCTCGGGGCCGAGGATCAGGCGCTGCGAATCGCAGACTTTGGCGACGGCTTCCAGAATTTCTTCGCGAAGCACAGAATACTGCCGGCTGAAATCAAGCATCGGAACTGGTTGAGGGGTACTGCGGGGCAAGCCTTGTGTCACAGTGCCATGGTACATCCGCAGCACTGACGGTAGCCGTCGGACCTCACGATCGGCGCATTTCTGCCGATCTCGTTCGCCTCTTGAAAAAACCGAACGATCCCCGTATCGTTGGCTGGCTTGTAGATATGATGTGACCATGACCGCTGAGGGCGCGCTACCGCGTGACGCTACTCACAGATGCATAGAGCAATCGTTGCTTTTGCAGCACTTTTTCCACTGAAGGACTGGACGCAAGGAGACGGCCATGGATTCCAAGCCTGCACAGAATATCCAGGACACTTTTCTCAACACTGTTCGCAAGGACAAAAGTCCGATCACGATCTATCTAGTGAGCGGCGTCAAGCTGACAGGTAAGATTCGGTCGTTCGACAAATACTCGGTTCTGCTTGAGAACAACAGCCAGGAGCAGTTGATCTTCAAGCATGCGATCTCGACCGTGGTGAGCGGGCGCGCGGTAGCCCATGGCGAGGGGAAACTGGAGAGCCGCCACGTGCATACGCCGACAAGCCAGGTTTCAACGGCGATGCCGGAAGCGTCGATGGCCGTTGAGCGCTAGGCGTACGGGCAGCGGTGAACCCGCTGTCGCAGACGATCTTCCTGAGCCGGATCCAGCGGCGGAGCCCAAGAAGCAGGCGCGCCGAGGACGACAGAAGACTTCGCGCACCAGCCTGGTTGAGGCGCGGGAGGCGCAGGACGCCGCGCTTCTGGCGCGGGAGCTTCGCACCTCAAACACCGCTCAGGAGCTGGCCGTGCTGGTTGCGGTCGAGTTCACCGGTGAGTCGCGGCAGCGCAAGCTAACAACTGCGGCACGCATGGCGAGGACGGCTGCGGCGGTGGTGGCCGGAGACGATACGGAGGATCAAAGGCCGACACCCGAGTTGGACTTCGACGCGGGACGCGCTGAGTTCGAGGAGCTTGCGCGCTCGGCCGGCGCGGCCATCGCGGCGACGCTCGTGCAGCGCAGGGCACGTCCGGACCCATCGACGCTGGTCGGGCAGGGCAAACTGGAAGAGATTGTCGGTGCGGTCGCTTCCACCAACGCCTCGCTGGTGCTCTTCGATCACGATCTGACCCCATCGCAGCTCCGCAACATTGAAGCGCGGCTTCCTTGCCATGTGATCGACCGTTCGCAGTTGATTCTGGATATTTTTGCGCGGCACGCGCGAACCCGCGAGGGCCAACTCCAGGTGGAGCTGGCGCAGCTGCAATACCAGCTGCCGCGGCTTGCCGGCCGGGGACGCGCCATGAGCCAGCTGGGCGGCGGGATCGGCACCCGCGGCCCGGGAGAGACGCAGCTGGAAACGGATCGCCGCAAGATCAATTTGCGAATCGACCACATCAAGGACCAGTTGGAGGGCGTCCGGCGGATTCGGCGACAGCAGCGGCAGCGCCGTGAAGCTGTGCCAGTACCGGTGGTGGCGCTGGTGGGGTATACCAATGCAGGCAAAAGCACGCTGTTCAACGCGTTGACCGAGGCGGCGTGCTAGAGTCGGCGCGCATGTTCGCGACGCTTGACCCAAAGCTACGGCAGCTGCAGCTTCCTTCCCGGCGCAGGATCCTTCTCTCGGATACGGTCGGCTTCATCCGGAACCTGCCGCCCACGCTGGTCACGAGCTTCCGCGCCACGCTTGAGGAGGTTGAGCGCGCCGAGGTCCTGCTGCATGTTCAGGATGCGTCCAGTGCGATGGTCGAAGAACAGCGCATGCAGGTGGAGAAGGTTCTGGCGGAGCTTGGGGTTTCGGCCAAGCCGGTGCTGCAGGTGCTGAACAAGATCGACCTGGTTGCCCCGGCTCAGCGGGTGATGCTTACAGGCTCGGACAGAACGCTTGCCGTCTCGGCCATCAAGCGCACGGGGATCGAGGAGTTGCTGAAGGCGATCGACAGCGGGCTGGTTGCAGACCCGGTCATCGAATCGACGTTCCGGCTCCCGCAGGCGGAGGGGGCAGTGCTGGCGTCGCTCGAGGCCGGCGCGATCGTCGAGGTGAAGCGGTTTGAGGGCAATCTGGTGTTTTTGCATGCGCGTGGGCCCGCATCGCTCCTGAACCGGTACCGGCACTTTCGCGAGCGTGGGGCGTAACGAAGACAGTCTATTTTCAACAACATAGTGCGCATATCGCAGTCTTCGTGATTGACACCCCCAACCCCCTTTGGTAGAAAGGAAAGGTACCGATATCTCTTGTGTGCGACCTTGCAGGCCCACGGTTACCTGGTGATCGCGTCTGGTTCGGCAGAGGATCGTGGGAGATGCGGTCTGGACATCATCTCCAGTCGGTCAGACTCCAAACTATGGATCAAATCTTCAGCGAACTCGGCGGTCTTGTGCTCGGCTCTGTGCCGACGATGATCTTTTTCATTCTTCTGGTGGTTCTTTACGGCTTTCTTGTACGCCGCCCTTTGGACAAGGTGCTGCAGGAGCGCCGTGCGCGGACTTCCGGAGCGGTGGAGCAGGCGCGAGGCGCCATCTCTGCGGCCGAGGCCGAGACGGCGGTATATGAAGACAAGCTGCGTATTGCGAAGCGCGACATCTACGCGGCGCGTGAGCAGAAGCTGAAACAGTGGAACGCCGAGCGCGACGCGGCGCTCGAGCAGGCGCGCGTCGCCACCCAGGACCGGGTTCGTGCTGCTCGGCAGGAGATTGAGCAGAGCGCCTCCGCCGCCCGCCAGCAGATTGAATCCTTGAGCGATGCGTTGAGCCAACAGATTATGCGTGCGGTGCTGCCGGCCGGGATCTCGCCGGAGGCATCTCAGTGAAGCGTCTTCTTTATGTGGCGATGTTCGGGCTGGCCCTGGTGCTTCCGCGCCAAGCCCTGCTGCACGCCCAGGATGTCCCGGCGGCGACGCAGGCCACACGGGAGAGTGCTCCGGCGGAGCAGTCTGCGGAAAAGAAGCAGGAAGAGCAGATCGAGGGCTACCGCCACTCAAAGACGGTGCAGACGCTTGGGAGAATGGCTGGACTGAACGCGGAGCAGGCGGCCAGTGCCTTCACCTTGCTGAACCTTGCCGTCCTGGTGGGGCTGGTGTGCTGGTTTTTAGTACGCGCTCTTCCGAAGACCTTCCGGGACCGCAACAGTTTGATCCAGAAGCACCTGGTCGATGCGCGGGCCGCGACAGAAGAGGCGACGGCCCGGCTGAACAGCGTGGAAGAGCGGTTAGGTCGGCTTGACGGGCAGATCTCCTCGATGCGCACCCAGGCCGAGAGAGACGCCGTATTGGACGAAAAGCGCATCAAGGCCAGTGTGGAAGACGAGAAGGCGAAGATTCTGGCAGCCGCCGAGCAGGAGATTGCCGCGGCGACCACACATGCGCAGCGTCAGATTCAGCAGTATGCCGCTGAGCTTGCCATTGAGCAGGCGACGCGGAAGCTGGCCATCTCGGCAGAGACGGACCGGTTGCTGGTGCAGAACTTCGCGCGCCGGCTCGGCATGGACGAGTCGAAAGAGGGGCAGAACTGATGTCGGTCGTCACGCTTCGCTATGCCCACGCCTTTGGAGACGTTGTACGATCGAGCGGGCTCGACGCGCCGACCGCACAGCAGCAGCTTCGCGACTTCGCCGACACGCTGAACGGCAGCCGCGAGCTGCGGGAGTTTCTGGGCAATCCCTCCATTGCGGCGGCGGACAAGCTGCGCATGGTGGACGCCATCGTGGCGCGCATCGGCGTATACCCCCAGGTACGCAACCTTATCGCGGTCATCATGCATAACGAGCGGCTGGGTGAGATGGACGAGATCCTTGCCGAGTATGGGGCGGTCGTCGATCAGCAGAGCAGCGTCTCTAAAGCCGCGGTCACAAGCGCCCGGCCGCTGAACGAGGCAGACCGTGCGGAGTTGGAGCAGAGCATCGCCAAGCTTGCCGGGGGCCGCGTGACCACCACCTTTCATGAAGATTCGGCGCTGCTTGGCGGAGCCGTGGTTCGGATCGGCTCGACCGTTTACGATGGTTCCGTGCGGGCACAGCTGCAGCAGCTGAAGGAAAGATTGATCAACGCCTAAGCTCCCGACGCGGGCTTAGACTTCAAGCGAAGTTGGAAACGGGTACAAAGAGAAGATATGGCACAGATCAGGGCGGATGAGATTACCGAGCTGCTTCGCCAGCAGATTGAAAGCTACGAGCAGAAGATTCAGGTGGATGAGGTCGGCACCGTTATTTCGCTTGGCGACGGCATCGCGCGTGTGCATGGACTGGATAAGGTGATGGCGGGCGAGCTCATCGACTTTCCCCATGGAATCGCCGGTCTTGCAATGAACCTCGATGAGGATCAGGTGGGCGCCGTATTGCTGGGCGACTACACCGAGCTATCGGAGGGTGACCAGGTTAGGCGCACGGGCAAGATTATGTCCGTGCCTGTAGGCGATGCGATGATTGGGCGGGTCGTGAACGCGCTTGGCGCCCCGATTGACGACAAAGGGCCTATCAACACGACCGAATTCCTGCCCGTGGAGCGGCTTGCCCCAGGTGTGATCGATCGCCAGAGCGTGCGCGAGCCGATGGCCACCGGGATCAAGGCCATCGATACGATGATCCCGATCGGCCGCGGCCAACGCGAGCTGATCATCGGCGACCGGCAGACCGGGAAGACCGCGATTCTGCTCGATACGATCATCAATTCGGCAAAGAACAACCTGATCTGCATCTATTGCGCCATCGGCCAGAAGCGCTCGTCCGTGGCGCAGGTGGTCCAGACGCTTGAAGAGCATGGCGCGATGGCCTACACGATTGTCGTCGCCGCGACGGCTTCCGAGCCCGCGCCGATGCAGTATCTTGCGCCCTTCGCTGCGACCGCTATCGGCGAGTTCTTCCGGGACAGCGGTCGCCATGCGCTGGTGATCTACGACGACCTGTCGAAGCACGCCGCCAGCTACCGCGAGATCTCGCTTCTGCTGCGTCGTCCGCCAGGCCGCGAAGCGTACCCCGGCGACGTCTTCTATCTGCATTCCCGGCTGCTCGAGCGTTCTTCAAAGCTCTCGGACAAGCTCGGCGGGGGATCGCTGACTGCACTCCCGGTGATCGAGACGCAAGCGGGCGACGTGTCCGCGTACATCCCGACCAATGTCATCTCGATTACAGATGGCCAGATCTTTCTGGAGACCGATCTGTTCAATTCGGGCGTTCGACCCGCCGTCAACGTTGGCCTGTCAGTCTCGCGCGTCGGCTTTGCAGCTGCGTACAAGGCGACCAAGCAGGTGGGCGCCACGCTCAAGCTCGACTTGGCCCAGTACCGGGAGCTTGCCGCGTTCTCGCAGTTTGGGTCGGATCTCGACAAGGTCACGCTCAACCAGCTCAACCGCGGACAACGCCTAACGGAGCTCCTGAAGCAGCCGCAGTTCCAGCCGCTGAGCGCAGAGAAGCAGGTCGCGATCCTCTTTGCCGGAGTGAACGGACTTCTCGACGACGTCGAGGTGAAGGATCTGCGTGCCTTTGAAGACCAGTTTTATCCGTGGCTGGAGTCAACTCAGCCGGCAATCCTCACGGATATTGCGACAAAGAAGGCACTCGACGACGATCTTCGCACGCGTCTCTCGGATGCGGTCAAGGAGTTCAAGGGCGGCTTTCTCGCCGGTTTGAAGGATAAGGCCGACTCGGATTCCAGGAACGCGACCGGATCCCAGACGACGCCGGCAACCGCAATGGTAGGCAACAAATAAGCCATGGCGAACGTCCTCGATCTCCGGCGTCGCATCCGCAGTGTCAAGAACACGCGGCAGATTACCAAGGCCATGAAGATGGTCTCGGCGGCCAAGCTGCGCCGTGCTCAGGAACGAGCCCTGGCGGCGCGACCTTATGCACAGATGTTAGCCAACGTGCTTGAATCGCTTGTCCGCCGTACCGACCTCTACAACGACGAGACGGGTGAGATCGTTCATCCTCTCCTGGTTGAACGTGAAGAGAAAAGCATTCTGATCCTGGTCGTGGCCGGAGACAAGGGCTTTGCGGGCGGATTCAACTCGAATATCGGCAAAGCGGCGCAGCGGCTCATCAGTGAGCGCGCAGCGAAAGGCCAGAACATCGATCTGGAGCCGATCGGCAAGAAGGCAATCGGATTTTACAAGAAGCGCTTTCCGGCAGCGGTCTACGAGAAGACGGAAGAACGCTACGATAACGATCTTTCTACCCACTACGAGACGATCCGGCATCGCGCGCAGCCGATCGAAGTGGCCGCCGAGCATAGTGATCTGCTGCTCAAGGCAGACTTCGGTACCGTCACGCAGATCTCGAACGACATCATCGCGCGCTACGAGCGCGCTGAGATCGATGCGGTCTATCTGGTCTATAACGAGTTCAAATCCGTCATCCAGCAGCGCATCGTTGTCGAAAAGCTTCTTCCAATCCGCAAGCTGGGGTATCAGCATATCACCGATTCTCAGGAGATGACTGATGAGGAGCGCGATGCGGCAGCAAAGGCGGCTGACTCCGAAGGCATCAGCACTCATCAGCCACCGTCTGAAGCAATCGAGGAGGAGGCGAAAAAGTTTGGCACAGCACAGGTCGATTACATCTTCGATACCCCGCCGGAGCAGCTTTTTGCACATTTGATGCCTCGCTATGTGGCGACACAGATCTTCCACGCCCTGCTTGAAAGCATCGCCGCCGAACATGCCGCACGTATGACGGCGACCGACGCGGCCACGAAGAACGCGGGTGACCTGATTGATTCGCTATCGCTGACCATGAACCGGGTCCGTCAGGCGGCGATTACCAAGGAAATTATTGAGATTGTGAGTGGCGCGGCCGCTCTGTAAACCGGAGCCCGACCGCTCCCTTCAAGAGAGACAAGAGACCTATGGCACAGACTATCGGAAAAGTAATCAGCATCAGCGGCCCGGCCGTCGACGTGCAGTTTGAAGAGTCGCACATGCCTCCGATCTTCCAGGCGCTGCGCATCATCAGCGAGGGGTTCAACGTTCCCGCGCCGCTTGACGTGATCGTGGAGGTTCAGCAGCATCTCGGCGAGGGCCGTGTCCGCTGCATCGCCATGGTCGCTACGGAGGGTATGGTGCGCGGCATGCAAGCCATCGACACCGGCGCGGGCATTACGGTGCCTGTAGGCCGCGAGACCCTTGGTCGAGTGCTCAATGTGCTCGGCCAGCCAGTCGATGAGCTTGGCCCGGTCAACGCAACCAAGCACATGCCGATCCACCGACAGGCACCGGCATTCGACGAACAGTCGACGTCGGAAGAGATGTTCGAAACCGGCATCAAGGTCATCGACCTTATCCAGCCCTTTTTGAAGGGCGGCAAGATCGGTCTGTTCGGCGGTGCCGGCGTGGGCAAGACCGTCGTCATCCAGGAGCTCATCAACAACGTCGCCCAGCAGCATGGCGGCTTCTCGGTCTTCGCTGGAGTCGGCGAGCGCACCCGCGAAGGCAACGATCTCTGGCATGAGTTCCAGGAATCCGGCGTCATTGACATCAACGACTTCAACAAAAGCAAAGCTGCCCTGATCTACGGGCAGATGACAGAGCCCCCAGGGGCGCGCCTCCGGGTCGCGCTGACGGGTCTCACCGTCGCCGAGCACTTCCGCGACGAAGAAGGCGCCGACACGCTGCTCTTTATTGACAACATCTTCCGCTTCACCCAGGCCGGCTCGGAGGTCTCTACGCTTCTTGGCCGTATGCCTTCCGCTGTCGGCTACCAGCCCAACCTTGCGACCGAGATGGGTGAGTTGCAGGAGCGGATCACCTCCACCAAGAAGGGTTCTATCACGTCGGTGCAGGCTGTCTACGTCCCGGCCGACGATCTTACCGATCCTGCTCCGGCAACGACCTTTGCCCACTTGGACGCCACCACGGTGCTGTCGCGTCCGCTGTCGGAGCTTGGCATCTATCCAGCCGTCGATCCCCTTGCCTCTACCTCACGCATCCTTAGCCCCCGTGTCGTCGGCCAGGAGCACTACGACGTTGCGCAGGGCGTTAAACGCATTCTTCAGCGCTATAAAGATTTGCAGGACATCATCGCCATCCTCGGCATCGACGAACTCTCGGAGGACGACAAGATCACCGTGGCGCGGGCCCGCAAGGTCCAGCGCTTCCTCTCGCAGCCGTTCCATGTGGCCGAGATCTTTACCGGCATTCCTGGCGCCTACGTTAAGGTCGCGGACACGGTACGCTCCTTCAAGGAGATCATCGAGGGCAAGCACGACGCCATTCCCGAGCAGGCCTTCTACCTGAAGGGCGGCATTGAAGATGTCATTGCAGCTGCCGAGAAGATGAAGCAGACGGCATAATCTTATGGCAGAGATCACGCAAAACTCGAATACCGGGGTGCAACCGCCCACCAGCGGATCGGGCCAGCTACGGGTTCGCCTGGTCACGCCCGATCGGGTGATGGTGGACGCGACCGCCGATGCGGTTGAGCTTCCGGCGAGCGCCGGCTACCTGGAGGCGCTTTACGGAGCAGCCCCGCTTCTTGCCGAACTGGGTGCCGGTGAGGTCCGTCTCCATGGAGGCAGCTCCGGCGAGCAGAAGTTCTTCGTCGCCTGGGGGTTTGTTGAGGTGCTTCCGGAGCAAGTCACCATCCTGGCGGAGTCCGCCGTAGCCCCCCGGGATATCAACAAAGCCGACGCTCAGGCTGATATCCAGGCGGGTGAGAAACTGTGGCAGGAAGCAGGCGACAACGCCTCGCAGTACGACGAGGCGAACGCCCTAACCCGGAAGGGAGAAGAGGAATTGGCCTCCGCTGAGGGTCGCAGCCTTTAGGAAGCTCTTTGCTGTCTTCGAGCCGATGCGGCTCGCGAGGCAGCCAGGTACTCCCCTTTCAAGCACTTTTGGCGGTTTTTTCCTGCCTGAGAGCCGTCTCAATAACGGTTCCCTCGGTTTGTTGCTTCAGGGCGTGCAGGACCACCCGCAGCATCTCTTCCTGCGGTGCCGGCTTCCCGGTCCAAATCTCAAACTGCCGCGCGCCCTGCTGCACAAACATTTCTACACCTGTGATGAACGGAATGTTCTGCTGACGCGCCATGCGAATGAGCGGGGTCTCCAGCGGGTTATAGACGAGATCGAACACTAGCTTCGTCTTCAGCTCGGCAGGCCCTAACAGCGGCTCCGCTGCATTCCCGGCCATGCCGACGGGCGTCGCGTTGATCACGATATCGAACGGCGTTTTACCGAGCGCCTCGCGTTTAAGGGCCTTCGCACCCGCCTGGCGCGCCAGCTTCTGCGCGGTCTCGAGCGTGCGGTTCAGGATGAAGACCTCCGCGCCCTTGTCCTTCAAACCGAAGACCGCCGCCCGTGCGGACCCGCCGGCACCGAGTACAAGCACCTTTGCGCCGCGTAGCGTCGTCCGCTTTTCAAGGGGTGCCGTAATCCCCGCGACGTCCGTATTGAACCCGTAAAGCTTGCCATCCTGGGCCCGGAGCAGCGTGTTGCACGCTCCGATCTTCGCCGAAAGTGGATCGGTATGTTCGAGATACGGAAGGATCGTCTGTTTAAAAGGCATCGTTACGCTGAGGCCCTGCAGCGGGATCTCACTCACGAGCTTCACGAGGTCTTTCAGGTCGGCGGTCTGCAGCGCAAGGTAGACTGCATTGACGGTCTCCCGTCGAAAGGCCGCGTTCATCATGGCGGGCGAAAGCGAATGCCGCACCGGGTCTCCCACCACGCCATACACCTTCGTTGCCGCATCGACCTGATCGATCCGGTAGGTCTCGATCAGCGTCCGCGCCGCAATCTGCCCGGGGCCGGTCTCTTCTCCGGGTGTCGCGGCGGCAAACGTAAAGGCGCTTCCGGCCCGCACCCCAAGCACCCGCGAGATAACGCCGGCCTCCCCCATGCAAATGCCGATGATGTTACTTGAATCACTCCCATGCTCAAGAAACCGCATCAACGTAACGTTGTCAGACAACGTATTCGCCGTTGGAACAATCTTGATGAACTCCGGTGCAAAGGCCAGAATTTTGCGGAAGACCTCATCCAGGTCGCCGGTCGCCTTGAAGTTATGGTGACTTACAATCAGCCCGGTCCCCGTCTCGCGCAGCTTTTTCAACTCGCCCGGCTTTGCCTCCTGCGCGGTCTCGATCTCGACATCGACCATGTGGAACCCGGAGGCACCCGCTTTAGTCAGCACATCGACCTGAGTGGACACGGAGCCCGTAAACTTACCTCCGTTGACGGAGCGGCGACACGTAGCAATGGCGGTCGCCTCGCTATGCTCTACCAGAAACGCCTTCAGCTTCGGCAGCGCAAGCAAGGGTTTATCCAGGTAGTCCAGGCGGAACTCGAGAAACGGCGTCTCTTTGACGACGGCGGCGGCCTTTTCTACCATCTCATCGGGAGTCGTTCCGATGATGGCTACGCAGACCTTGCCAATGCGCGTGCGGAGAAACTGGGATGTTTGGTTGTTCAATTTCTGTCTCGTGGGGCGATCGCGGTATCGTACAGAGTCCCCTTGTTGGATGCAACCTGTATGCGTGCGAGGGAATTTCTCTTTGCCTTCCCGCACAAAGGCAAGAGCCAGCGCCGCGGGAGACGTGAAGTCGTGTGTCAGACGGAACGACTCCGCAAAACGTTACCCTCCACCCCTGCACGTCCATTAGAAAGCCATGACCTACACGCCAGACCCGCCGTCCTTTCCGCTCCTGCGCGCTCGCTCCCTATCTGCGTTGCCATGGCTTCGACATGGTTTTACCACCCGCACTGGGGGCATCTCCACCGTATATGGACGCTCGGACGATCTAAATCTTGGCCTGACCCAGGAAGACGATCCCCTTGCTGTGCTGGAAAATCGCCGACGGGCGCTGCTCGCGGTCGCCGGACCGGACGCTGGCGTCGGGTGGACCCTCACCCAGATCCGCCAGATCCACTCCGCGGCCATTCTGATCATGACCCCTCAGGCGCCTCTGCCTGACGCACCCGGCGACGGCCTGGTGACAGCCGTTCCTGGCTCCATGCTCGCCGTGCTCGCCGCCGACTGCGTCCCGATCCTGCTCGCCGACCCGCGGCTGCGCGTGGCCGCCGCCGTGCATGCCGGCTGGCGAGGCACGGTCGCCGGCATTGTGAGTTCCACCGTCGAGATCATGGGCGACCGCTTCGGCTCCCGCCCCGCAGACCTCATCGCTGCAATCGGACCCTCCATCGGACCTTGTTGCTATCAGGTGGGCGATGAGGTGCACCAATGCTTCCACCAGACCTTTGCCTACGCCCCGACCCTCTTCCTTCGCCGGCGTCTCGACCTTTGGCAGGCCAATCGTCGGCAGCTTCTCGAAAGTGGCCTTCCCGCCGCCCAGATCACGGTGCTGGAGGCATGTACCGCCTGCACGCGCCAACGGTTC
>CAXUNW010000044.1:0-2530 GCA_964252505.1 uncultured Acidobacteriaceae bacterium | reverse complement strand
CTTTTCGCACCGTGCGGAACAGGCTTGCACCGGACGCATGATGGGCCTCATCGGGATCGCCCCCGAGACCAGCACGCGCCTGGCTGATCCGGTAGCATAGCCTTAATGCCCGAGCTTTTCACCCCGGTCGCCTACTGGGTCGGCTTCCACCTGTTTCTGCTCTTGCTGCTCGCCGCAGAGCTGATCTTCTATCGCACCAGCCGCGCCACCGTGCAACGCAAGTCGGTCGCGGCAACCGGCATGTGGATCGCCGCTGCGCTTGCCTTCGCCGGGTTCGTCCACCACACGCTTGGTTCCCACCGCGTGTCCGAATACCTTGCCGGATACGCGCTTGAGGAAGCGCTTTCTGTGGACAACCTCTTCATCTTCCTCCTGCTCTTCCGCCTCTTCAAGGTGGGCGATGACCGGCAGCCGAAGGTGCTTTTCTGGGGGGTTTCCGGAGCAATTGTGATGCGCGGCCTCTTCATCGCCAGCGGCATCGGGCTGCTTACCCGCTTCGCCTGGATCGGCTATCTTTTCGGAGCGATTCTCCTGCTTGCCGCCGTCCGGCTCATCCTGCCGCAACCGCAGGACGAAGCTGCGGCGACCCCACCCTGGGTCAAATGGATTACCCGCATCCACCCGGTAAGCCTGCGCACCGACCGCTTCTTCACCCGGGAGCAAGGCCACTTTCGTGTCACCATGCTCTTCCTCTGCCTGCTTTCTATCGAGGTCGCCGATATTGTCTTCGCCCTCGACTCCATTCCTGCCGTTCTCTCGATTACGCGCCACCCCTTCCTGGCTTACACGTCAAACATTATGGCGGTCATGGGGCTGCGTTCGCTCTATTTTCTGCTCATTGGCATGCTGGCGCGGCTACGCTTCCTGCACGCCGGGCTCGCAGCGGTGCTGGCCTTCGCTGCGCTCAAGATGCTCGCCGCCCACTGGATTGAGGTTGGTCCGCTCGTGTCCCTCGGCGTCATCGTTGGCTTGCTGGGCGCTACGGCCATCCTGTCGATCGCCTACCCTGCCCAGGCGCCTCTAACGCCGCGGGCCTGAAACGCCTGCCGCCCGTCCCGTCCAACCGCACGGCAACAGCATTCCCCGAAACAGTTTTGCATTTCCAGCGCATATCGGGAGAGCGAGGACGCGATCTCCTCGGCTCAATCCCGCATCATCCTGCCCTGCCCGGCCGCCCAGAGCAGCCACGCAACAGAGCGCATGCTCCCATACAAGAAGCCCCGGGTACCTAGTTGGTCAACGATCTCCAAGCCGGCCGCGGCTAGCCCTTATAACCCATCCCTGCCAGTACACCCCGCATGTAAGCAAAGCTCTCGACCACGCCCGGCATCGGATCATCCCCATGGATCTCGTACTCCAGATCCACATTCCCAGGATATTTGACCTCGATCAATGCCTTGAAGATCTCCTTGACCGGCATCACGCCTTCCCCTACAGCGACTTGGCTCTCTTTCAGCTTCCCATCCGCCAAATCCTTAATGTGCATGTCGAACAGCCGAGGCCCCACGGCATGAACCGCCGCGACTGGGTCTGTTCCTGCCCGCATGCAATGGCCCACATCAATACAGCACCCGATTCGCGGATCCATCGTCTTGACAACCTTAAGAATGTCGAGCGGCGAAGGCCATTCTTTGTCTTCAGGTCCATGATTGTGGATCGCCAGCTTGATGTCGTATTCCTTTACGTACGGCTCAAGCTTGGGCAGCACCGCATGGGTCGGCGAGCAGACCGTCATCGGGATTCCCGCCGCCTTCAGGTACTCGAACTTGGGGCGGATATCGCTGTCCTCTTCCTTTAAGAAGTAGATTGTGCCTGCCGCCGTGAGCTGCATCCCAGCCGCTCGGTACTCGTCCGCCTTTGCTTTGGCCTGGTCCAGCGGACTCATCGCGAGATGTACATCCTTCAGGTTTAGGTAGGGCGTCTTCAACTGTTTCATGAAGCCGATCACCTGGTCCATCTTGAACTGGCGAAAGGTATAGCTCGCGATACCCAGACGAACCGGCGATGGCGCATAGGTATCAGGGGTCCCCAGAGCACCCGCACGGGCAACCGGACCAAGCAAGGCTGAAGCGGAAAAGGCGGCGCTTGCGCGCAGGACACTACGGCGGCTCAGTGTATTCTTCACGACCGAATGATACCCGACAGAATCCGAGCGGTCCAACCACCGCCTTTGTGGGTATCTTGGTGGAGCTGAGCGGGATCGAACCGCTGACCTCCTCGTTGCGAACGAGGCGCTCTCCCAACTGAGCTACAGCCCCAGAATCTCCGTCGCAGGGTGCGACCGAGACAGCCCTAAGTGTACCAGCACACCTCCGCGCCTGCTAGCCCGCGATCCGCGCGCGGACCTCGGCTACCAGCCGCTCCATCTCGGCTACCGGAACGGCACCCTGAGCCATTCCCACCGATCCTCCTCCCCGCGCGCCAAACACGCCGAGCGCGGCCTTCATCACGGCCCCGCAATCCACGGCGCATGCGTCTCCAGCCGTGAGCACAATCACGCCATGCTCTCCGTCGTTCACCCGTACCAACC